>NZ_AMXF01000129.1 GCF_000310225.1 Thauera phenylacetica B4P | reverse complement strand
TGAGCACACCGGTGGCCACGCCACCCCGACCCATGCCCACGCCCCCCAGCCCCCGCCCCGCCGCACCCCGCGCCCTCGTCGTCGAGGACGACCCGCTCTACGTCACCCTCTACACCGAGGTGCTCGCCAGCACCGTCACCGGCATCGAGATCGAGCACGCCGCCAACGGCTACGCCGCCCTGCTCCACCTCGCGAGGCAGCGGCCCGACCTCATCCTGCTCGACCTCCACATGCCGGGCTTCGACGGCTTCGAGCTGCTCGACATCGTCAAGCGCAAGCACGGGCTGGCCGAGGTGCCGATCCTGGTCGTCAGCTCCGCGCCCGACGAGAGCACCCAGGCGCTGCGCAGCCTGCCGGGCGTGCACGTCTTCGCCAAGCCGCTGCGCCCGGCGCTGCTCAGCAAGCTCATCCGCCAGATCCTCCCCGGTGCGTGCGCCTCGCTGTCTCCCGCACGCAGCCGCCGCCTCGTCGCCGCCCGCTTCACCGCCTTCGTCGGCGAGGACTGGGACCTGCAGCGCCAGATCGCCCTGCAGTTCTTCGACCTCGCCCCCGACCGCATCGCACGCATCGCCGACGCCGCGCGCCGGCGCGACTACCCGCAGCTGCGCGAGTGGTGCCACACCCTTACCGGCACCGGCTCCATGATCGGGGCCGAGGCGCTCGTCCAGCTCGTCGCCCGCCTGCGTCAGCAGCTCGACGGCAGCGAGCACGCCGCGATCGCCGGCGCGGCCGAAGCGGTCATGGAAGAGATCCGACAGATCGCCCTCGTCTTCGATCACGACTTCGATCTTTACGGCAGCGCGCACTGAGGCCGCGAGCCATGCGTACCCCCTGCCCGCGAGCCCCAGGCCGCATGCGTACGGAATCACCGCCTCCCCGGCAAGCACGCCCGCGCGGCATCCCGGAGCGTGTGCATCCTCCGGCGCGGCGGGGGCGGCCGTCGATTACCCCGGAACTTGACCCTGCCCACGGGTCGATGCGAAACTGATGACGTTTTCCTTATCCATATTCCTCGGGCGCGCGACGAACCATGAGTAAAGTTGCATTCAGGAAGGGTAACAACCCACCCCAGACGGGTCGTCCCCCCGCGCCGCAGCGCGCCGTGCCGCCCGCTCCGCCCGCCGTCCAGCCGATGAGCGCCACCGAGGCGCGCACCATGGTCCGGCGCAAGGAACTTTTCCAGCGTTACGCCCGCGACGCCGGGCTCGACGCCGACCAGCTCGCCGTCCGCCTGATGCTCTCGCCGGCCCGCATCCTCGACCTGCTCTGCGGTCGCGCGCCCATCAGCAACGAGCTCGCCACCCACATCGAGGAGATGCTGCAGCTGCCCGCTTCCTGGCTCGACCAGGGCGGCGCCCTCGAACCAGGAGATCCCCCGATGATCGACGTCCTCAGCCCGGCCCCGAACGTAGCCCCCTCGCAGGGGCCGTCGCAGGGCCCCGCCCAAGCTCCCAATGCGGCCTCGAATCCGGCCTCGACTGCAGCCCCGACCACCATCGCCGAAGCCCTGCCCGCCGCCGCCGTGCCGGCCGCCCGCGTGCCAGCCGCCGGAGCGGGCGCCGCAGCCACCGCCGTGGCCGACAAGAAGCAGCGCCACGAACACCGCCGCCTCAACCTCACCATGCTCACCACCGAGCGTGGCTCCAAGAACCGCCTCGCCCAGCTCGCCGGCACCTCCGGCAGCCGGATCAGCCTGATGACCTCGGCGCGCAAGCCGGTCTCCGACCCCTTCGCCTTCGCCATCGAGGACGGCCTCGGCCTCCCTCGCGGCTGGCTCGACCAGCCCCGCAGCCCCGACAGCGTCCCCGCCGCCGTCTGGCAGAGCCTGCAGGTCGACAGCGCCGCCGCCACGGCCGGCGCTGCCGCCATCGCCGCCGGTACGGCCGCTGATACGGCCGGTACTACGGCCGGTACTACGGCCGGCGCCGCGGTCGGTGCCGCGGTCGGTGGCAGGGTCGGCGCCACAAGCGCCGGCTCCACCGCAACGGCCAACGCCCGCGCCACTGCCGGCCGCCCGCGCCAGGGCAAGTCGGCTGCCGTCGCCAGGCACGCAGCATCCGCCCCCGCGGTCGCCGAGTACGCAGCATCCGCCCCCGCCGCCAGCCCGCTCGCAACCGGCCCGTCGGCCGTGCTCGGCGCACCGGCCACGCCGGCGCTCTCGGCCGCGATCGGCGCACCAACCACGCAGTCGCTGTCGGCATCCGCCGCCACGCCCGGCGTGCAGGCCCCCTCCCTCGCCTTCAGCGCGCCCGGCGCGGATGTTTACACTGGCACCACCGGCCGCCCGGCTGCCACCCCCGCAGTCGCCGCCGTTTCAACCGCCGGCACCGGCCTCTTCGACAAGCCCAGCGGCCAATGCGGCCCCATCGCCGAGGCCCTCGCCAAGACCATCCTCAACCTCTCCGCCACCGACAAGCTCAGCGAGTCCCGCGCCTTCCAGCTCCTCGGCGTCCTCCTCTCCGAAACCAGCCCCCCCGTGTAAAAGCCGCAGCCGCCGCGAATGGACGCCGCCGCGGCTCCGGTTTTATGTAGGAGCGGCGACAGCCGCGAATCGGGCCTGCGGGATGGCGACATGGCCACTTGCCCCACCGCCGCTTTCGCGCCTGCCGGCGCTCCAAATTGGACGGAAGCGCGTTGGTTTATGTAGGAGCGCCGGCAGGCGCGAATCGGGCCTGCGAAATGGCGACGTGGTCGCGCGCCCCGCCGCCGCCTTCGCGCCTGCCGGCGCTCCTACATAAACCACCTTTCGCGCCTGCCGGCGCTCCTACACGAACCATCGCGGGTCCGGTTTTATGTAGGAGCGGCGGCAGCCGCGAATCGGGCCTGCGGGATGGCGACGTGGTCGCGTGCCCCGCCGCCGCTTTCGCGCCTGCCGGCGCTCCTACATGAACCATCGCGGGTCCGGTTTTATGTAGGAGCGGCGGCAGCCGCGAATCGGGCCTGTGCGCGGGCGAATGGACGCCGGGCGCGGCGCTCACATCACCAACAACTCCTCATCGGTCATGGGGTCGAACAGGCGCTCCGACGACCAGGTGCCGGCAGGGTCGAGGCAGAGCTCGTAGAGCCTGTGCACCTGCGCGGCGGCGCCTTCCGCCTCCGGCGATCCGAACAGCGTCAGCAGGCTCAGCGAGCCGTCTTCGCGCATCTGCACGTCCTCCACCAGCGCAAGTTCCCCGACCTCCAGGCGCTCGCGCTCGCCAGCGGTCAGCATCGACGGCGTGGGGGCGCACAGGCAAGTGAGCGGGCCGAAGAGCTGCGCCAGCGGCTTCTCCACGGACCTCAAGCGATCCAGTGGCACACGGTGGAGTTCCAGCACCGCGCCGTCCTCGCTCTCGGCCTGACGCAAGCCGCCGGGCTCGGACACCAGGCGAACGCACTGCAGCCACACATGATCCTCGTCGGTCGAGGGCACGACGGTCACGACGCTGCCCTCGGGCAGGCGCAGGTCGTGCATCAGGTAATCCACCTCCGGGCGGGCACAGTCGAACACCACCCAGCGCGTAAAGGATCCGCCGCCTAACAGGTCGATCATCCCCAGGCGCAACAGCAGCAGATCCTCGCCAATCCAGCCGACGTCCTCCACGGACTCCACCGAGTGCGACTCCTCGCCCATGCGCTCCATCCGACTCACCAGGCGATCCCGCGGCGAGGGCTCGCCGATGCTGACGCACACCCCCCAGCCTACGAGCGTCGCACGCGGCGCCGGCGTCGCCGCGCCACCCCGCGACGACGCACCTCGCCCCCTCGTTCGCAGTGCACGCACGGCGCGAAGTCCGCAAGCCTTCCCCGAACGCATCAGACCGATCCTCATGGCGACACTCCTCCACAGCATGGAAATCAACACGACGGCAGCACTCCGGACAGAATGCTTACCCCAATAAGATACCAGTACGGTGGTGTATTGTTTACCTTTTGGGGTATATTACGCAACCGAGGCAGGCTAGCACCCTCGATTCGACCACCCGGCACGCGTATGCACCCCGGGCGTCGGACATGTCCGCCGATGCAGCAGAGGATCGGGCTGCGTGGCTCCGACGCCTTCGAGTTTCCAGACCTCGGCCCGTTCGCCCCGGGCCACAACAAAGGAGTGCAGCAATTGAACGAGAAGCCCCCCACCCGCAAGCTGCCCAAGCTCGTCTTCAGCGACAACGGTGACATTCCCAGCTTCCGCCGCAAGCATAAGCTGACCCAGTCCGACTTCTGGCAACAGATCGGGGTAAGCCAGTCGTCCGGCTCGCGTTACGAGCACGGGCGCGAGATCCCGCTGCAGATCCGCATGCTGCTGCAGATCGTCTATGGCACCCCGAAGCAGGCCAGCTCGATGTTCGACTGGCTGCGCGACGCCGCCCGGTAAACGGCCCTGCACGGTACCCAAGGCCATGCACAACGCCTCGACTCCACCCGCCACGCCCACCGCGACTCCCTGCCACCCCAATGTCCTCGTGGTCGAGGACGATCCGCTTTACCGGACGCTCTACACCGCGAGCGTCGCCCGCATCTGCCCGCAGGCCCGCATCGAGCAAGCCTGCGACGGCGCAGAAGCGCGCGCAAGGTTCGCGACCGGCGATATCGACATCGTGGTGATGGACCTGCACATGCCCGTGCTCGACGGCGCGGCGTGGCTGGCGGAGCTCAAGGCGGACCCCCGCAACGCCGAGCTCGCGATCCTCGTCATCAGCGCCTTCGACGAGCTCGCCGTACGCGTCCATCGCGCCGCCTACCCCAATGTATTCACCTTTCCGAAGCCCTTGCGGACGGACGAGTTCGAGCGCGCCATCAGGCAGGCGGTGTCGCTCATCCGCGTCACGCGCCCCCAGCACATCCACCGGACGGGCGGCGACATGCTGGTCGACAAGGGCCACCTCGGCCTCTACGTGAGCGACGACCCCGCCGTGCAGCGCGCGGTGGGCGACCAGTTCGTGCTCCTCGTGCCCCACCTCGTCGAGGAGCTACGGCGTCGCATCTGCGCCGACGACTTCCGGGGCGTCATCGACAGCAGCCTCGACGCCCAGGCCGCCGCCTCCGTCATCGGCGCACACCGAGCCGCGCGGCTCGCCCATCGCCTGCAGATCGCCGCACGCGCGCAGGACCGCGCCGTGGTCGCCAGCCTCCACCAGCTGCTCGCCGCCGCCCTGCACGAGTACGCCGACGCCCTCGCTGCGGCCTGAGTCCGGGGCGGCGTCGGCCGCAGAGCCGACATCCCCCGCAGAGCCGACCTCATCCGCAGAGGTCGGCGTCATCCGTAGAGGTGGGCGCTTGCTCGCAGCACACCGCGTATAAGCAGGCCACGAAAAAAACCCCGCACGGGCCGAAGCCGATGCGGGGTGGCAACTTCACCCATGATCTGAATCTCGGGATCGAAGTGCCCTAGAGGCCACTCACAAAATCACCACATGTAACTTTACATTGGTGGCTCGCCTCGGTCAAACGCTCCTCTCGCTGCCGTACCTCTCGCTGCCGTACCTCTCGCTGCCGTACCTCTCGCTGCCGTACCTCTCGCTGCCGTACCTCTCGCTGCCGTACCTCCCGCTGCCGTACCGCAGCGCTTGACCCGGCTCTGCGGGACCCAGGCGGTCGACGCAATCCCTATCAGCTCGAAGACCCACCCCAGCCGGGTGTTCGGCGGGCACCGTCCGCAGCGAGCCTTTACGGTCGCCCCTCGCCGCGGCGGCTATCCCGCCCCCACCTCTTCGTCACTCCCCCTTCTAACCCAACAGGCGCGAAACCTGCCGGAACAACTGCTGCGCATCCGGCGACAAGCGCTCCGAGCTCGCATGCAGGTTCAACCTCAGCGCGATCGGACGCGCCACGTGCGGCGCCTCGACGCGCAGGTGGTGCGCAATCGCAAAGACCAATGCCTCCATGGCGTCTATTCTGGAGCAAGGGTCAGTGGTCGTGGCCCCATTACCTGCCTGTTTCAAGTGGATTCTCCTTGGTGCAAGTCCCCGACGCAGCCCCGGGAACCAGTAAGCATACGCGATATATATTTATGCTATTGGTCTACCTTTTTTGCATTAACTGCAACAATGCCCACCGAGCAGTCCCTGCAACCAGAATGGGTGAGAGCATGCCATCGACCGCCTCCACATCACGCAACCGCTTCGCAACGTTTCCGGACACCCCCTCGGCACGACGTAACCTGACGCGCCTCCTGCGCGAAACCACGACCGTCAGCTATACGCAAATTGCACGGGTAACGGTGCACGACAAGAGCTGGGTGTCACGATTCCTCGCAGGGAATGGGTTGATCTCGCTTGGGGAGCTCCTCGCCTGGCTGGACCAGTGCGAGCTCATGCTGGCAAAGGACGTCGCCGGCACGGACCCGATCGGGGAAGACCAGGCGCTCCTCGCACGCCTGGAAGCGGCGCTCAGCGCACTGGACACGCTCAAGAGCAACACGCTGGAAGCGTGCCGCTGCGAGCGCGAATGCGAACTGATGCTCTCCTTGATCGGCCTCGCACGCGTCGGACTCGAGCATCTGCTGCAGCGCTACCGCAGCGCACCCGGCATGTAGGAACGCCGGCAGGCGCGAACCGGAGCCGTGATGGTTCATGTAGGAGCGCCGGCAGGCGCGAAGGCGGCGGTGGGCTTCGTCACCCGCGGTGGTTCCTGGCACGCCCGATTCGCGGCTGCCGCCGCTCCTACATGAACCGGCGCGCTTCCGTCCAGCCGATTCGCGCCTGCCGGCGCTCCTACATAAACCCGCGCGTTTCCGTCCAGCCGATTCGCGCCTGCCGGCGCTCCTACAAAAACCAGCGCGATTCCGTCCAATGCCGGAGCCGTGGTGGTTCATGTAGGAGCGCCGGCAGGCGCGAAAGCGGCGGTTGGGGTCCGCGCTGCCCGGGGGCGGCTACAATCGAGCCGGTGTCGTTCCGGAGCCGGTCATGTCCCGCAAGAAGCTGCCCATCGGTGTTCAGACCTTCGCGCGCATTCGCGAGGATGACTGCTATTACGTCGACAAGACGGGCTTTGCCCTGCGGCTGATCGAGGAAGGCAATTACTACTTCCTGTCGCGCCCACGGCGCTTCGGCAAGAGCCTCCTGATCGACACGCTGGCCGAGCTGTTCGAGGGCAACGAGCCGCTGTTTCGTGGGCTGATCGCGCACGACCAATGGGACTGGAGCCGGCGCTACCCGGTGCTGCGGATCAGCTTTGGCGGCGGCGTGATCCGTGACGCCGCCGATCTCGAAACCAAGATCGACGAGCTGCTGGGCATCAACACGCAACGCCTGCAGGTGAGCTGCACCCAGCGCGACAGCCGTGGCCGCTTTGCCGAGCTGATCCGCGAGGCCGAGCGCGTCCATGGCCAGCGCGTGGTGGTGCTGGTCGACGAGTACGACAAGCCCATCCTCGACAACCTCACTCGCCCCGACATTGCGCGCGAGATCCGCGACGGGCTGCGCAACCTGTACTCGGTGATCAAGGACAGCGACCCCCACATCCGCTTCGCCATGCTCGCCGGCGTGTCGAAGTTCAGCAAGGTGAGCCTGTTCTCCGGGCTCAACAACCTCAACGACATCAGCCTGGACGAAGCCTACTCCGCGATCTGCGGCTACACCGACGAGGACGTCGACACGGTGTTCGCGCCCGAACTCCCCGCGCTGGACCGCGAGAAGATCCGCGCCTGGTACAACGGCTACAACTGGACGGGGGCGTCGGTGTACAACCCCTTCGATCTCTTGCTGCTGTTCCAGAAGCGCCAGTTCCGCCCGTTCTGGTTCGAGACCGGCACGCCGACCTTCCTGGTCGATCTGCTGACCGAGCGCGGGGCCTGGCTGCCGGGTCTCGAGCAGGTGATCGCCACCGAGAGCCTGCTGTCGGCCTTCGAGGTCGGGGACATCTCCACCGAAGCGCTGATGTTCCAGGCGGGCTACCTGACGATCGACCACGTGCAGCGCATCGGCGCGCAGCCGCGCTATCGCCTGCGTTACCCCAACCTCGAGGTCCGCGCGAGCCTGAACGAGGCGCTGCTGGGGCGCTATATCGCCGACGCTAGCCGCGCTGCCGAGAACACCGGACGGCTTCATGATCTGCTGCTGGCGAACGACTTTGACGGCCTGCGGGCGCTCTTCACCGCCTTCTTCGCGAGCATCCCGCACGACTGGTATCGCAACAATCCGATCGCGCAATACGAGGGCTACTACGCCAGCGTGTTCTACAGCCACTTCGCAGCGCTGGGGCTGGATGTGCGACTGGAGGATACGACCAACCGCGGACGCATCGACATGGCGGTGCTGTTCAACGCCACTGTGTATCTGTTCGAGTTCAAGGTGGTCGAGCTGGTGCCCGAGGGCAAGGCCTTGCAGCAGCTGCGCGATCGCGCCTACGCCGACAAGTACCGCGCCCGCGGCGAGCCCATCCACCTGATCGGCGTGGAGTTCAGCCGCGAGAGCCGCAGCGTGGTCGCCTTCGAGGTCGAGACCACCCAGCCCGTGTAGACCCCATGCAGGAGCCGTGATGGTTCATGTAGGAGCCGTGGCGGTTCACGTAGGAGCGCCGGCAGGCGCGAAAGCGGCGGTGGGCTTCGTCACCCACGTTGGTTCCTGGCACGCCTCATTCGCGGCTGCCGCCGCTCCTACATAAACCGGTGCGCTTGCGTCCAATGGCCGTGGCGGTTCATGTAGGAGCGCCGGCAGGCGCGAAAGCGGCCTGCGATTCTTGCGCCGACGGAGCCTATGGCTCGGCGACGAGCGGCCCGCCGTCGTGCGCGAGCTCCATCGCCTTGACCGCATCGAGGGGACGCCCGCGGAAGCGCAACTCGAAATGAAGATGCACGCCGGTGGAATACCCCGTGCTCCCCATCACCCCGAGCGCCTCCCCTTCCGCAACACGCTGCCCGACGCGCACCGCGATCTGCGCCAGATGCGCATAACGGGTCTCGAAGCCATTCGCATGTTCCACCACCACGAGCTTGCCGAAGCCCCCCTGGCGCGCCGCGAAACGCACCACGCCGTGGCCGCCCGCGCGGACCGTGCGGTCACCGTGGGTGATGAAGTCGGTGCCTTCGTGCGCCCCCAGGCGGCGCGAGATCGGGTGGCGGCGGAATCCGAATCGCGAGCTCACCTGCCCGCCGGGCACCGGCTCGCCCGCAGGAATCGCTGCCACGAAGCCGCGCAGGTCGTTGTTGAGGGCGAGCGCATCGCCGCCCGCCCAGTGCTCCCACGACAGGCCCGTACGCCAACCGTAGCCAAGGCCCGGCTCGGACTTCGGCCTGCCGGACCCACCCCCCAGGACGCCGGCCGCACTGCCACCGAGCCAGTCGCGCGGTTGCAGCGCGCGGTCCACACCACCCGCCGCCGCCCGACCGAGCGCGCTCGCAAGCTCCGCCGCCTCGAACCCCATTTCGAACAGGCCCTCAACGATCTGGCGGTTCTGATCCGCCGCCTCACGCCGCGCGGCTGCGAGCTTATAGTCGGAAGCAGGCGGTGCTGGGTGGTCGCCAGCCTCGAGGAGCCTGGCGTAGCCATCTCGCCTTGCCATCGCGAGCAATGTCCGCCCCCCCGCGGGTTCTTTGGGGTCAAGGTAAACGTTCTCTCCCAGGCTCCCGGCGCAACCCGACAAACCCGGCATCGTCACGCACGCAAACAAGATGGCACACCCCGCGCTGCGCGTTCCCATACGCGCCCCCCTTCGATCGTCTTGCCTGAAAGTATAGTTTACCCTTTCAGAAGGACCGACGCACAAGCTTGCAGACACCAGCGAACGGGCCGTGTCGCGCGATTCCAGCGCAAGTCCTGCTTCTCAGGCTTGCAAGCCCCCGGACACGCCGACCTTACCATCAGGAAGGTTTCGCGATGGCGACCGGCCGCCTCGCTGCGAGCACGGTACCGAAGGCCGCCCCATACCCTGGCAATGTGGCGTCGAGGAGCCACCGCGACGCAACTTTTCAGCTGCCGTGACAGCGAACACGACGCAGATCAAAGAAGCCCTTCTGCGGATAGGTTTACTCTCACTCCTCACAACCCATCGCTTAGAATTTTCGCATCCCGGGCAGCAGGCGGGTGGCGCGGGCCACAGGCGGACAATCAACCTCGGGAAGAAAGAGTGATGAACGGTGACCGGCAGGCAAGACGCAAACCTCGGGCGCTCGCGCGATTGGCAGCCCTGAGCGCGCTCATAACGATTGCGCTCGGCGCGTGCGCAACCCGCCACAACGCCGTCCCACCGCCGCAGGAGCACGGCAGGGTCGGCGTCACCGACCAGCAATCGGCCACGCCGGGCACGAAGCAGGCGACACTCGGCACGACCCGCCTCAAACGACGCGTAAAGATCCTAGAGCACGCAGCGCTGGCGGCAGCGACGAGCGTGGACGAGCATGAGGCGGCGCTTCTGGCGGCGCTGGAGCGCGCGCTGATCGAGTCTGGCCGGTACGAGGTGATCAAGGCTGGCGGTCGGGGCGACTCCGCGGCCGACGGCGATGCGATCCTCATGGCGGTCGAGCGGGTTCCCGACGCCCGCGTGACGACGGTACGGCTTCACCTCCAGGACCCGCGCTCGGCATCGGCAAAGCTGGTGTTCTCCGGGGAGGGCGAGCCCCTGGAGAAGAGAGCGGGGATGTTCGTTCGCCGGGACGAGACGAAGGCGCGCGCGGCCGCGTTGAACTACGCGATGAGCAAGGCCTTGCTGAATGCATCGGCCGTGCTGGGTTCGCTACCGTGGCAAGCCCCCGTGCTGAAGGCGACGGACGACAACACGGTGCTGATCCCCGATGGCAAGCGGATGGGGCTGAAGCCCGGTGTGATGCTGTCGATCCAGACACGCGAACAGGCCATTCGAGGACCGGGCGCAAGGTCGCAGATCGCCGTGCCCGGCCGGCTGGTGGGCGAGGTCCTCATCGTCGATCATGAAGAAGCCCCGGGGCGCGAGACCATGGCGGTGGGCGCGGTCGTCTCCGGCTCGCTCAAGGGCTACGACCCGCGCGAGCTGGTGGTGCGCTTCTGCAAGCCGAAGGGCTACTTCGGCCACGACTTCGGCCACGACCGCCAGTGCGGCACCAAGGCCGCGGCGCTGGTGTCCTTCGACCCCGAGACCGCGCTGCTGAGCTTCTCTCCCGAGGCGGAGGGCGAGGGCGATTTTCACCCCGTGCCGCACGAGGCTTCGCCGGTCGAGCGCCCGAGCGCGGTGTTCTGACCGACGCGGCGACCGCCTCACAGCGCCCACACCCGCCGCAGCGCCTGCAGGGGCTTGCGCAGCAGGTGCTGGGCGAGCGCGACCTGCTCGCCGCGGATG
>NZ_AMXF01000128.1 GCF_000310225.1 Thauera phenylacetica B4P | reverse complement strand
GGGCTCGACGGCCGCGGGCGCCTCGATCAGCGCGACCTGGATCGGCACCAGCTCGGCGGGCGCCGGGCGCTCGTCGGCGAGGCGGGCGAGCAGCGCGAGACCGCCGACGTGGGCGGCAACGATCAGGCCGAGGAGGGCGCCGCGTCGCAGCGGCGAGCTTGCGAGGCCACGTGCAGCATCGGTCGGGCGGAAAATGCCGTCGGACCCGGTCGCGCGGGGATGGATTGCCGTCGCTTCATGAGCGAACTCGTGGTCGACGGACAGCGACGGGGAGGAGGGAGGCAGCAGCGACAATGCCTGGGCAGCTTGGTGCATCGGGGCGGAGGCGGCGAGCCGCCTCCGCGGAGGCAGCGTTGGGTTGGTCGGGGTCGAACGGGTTCAGGACGCGCTCGGTTCCATCTGCGATTGCAGGTAGTTCTGCAGACCGACGCTATCGACCAAGCCGAGCTGGGTTTCCAGGTAGTCGATGTGCTCCTCGGTGTCTTCCAGGATGTGCTCGAAGAGTTCGCGGGAAACGTAGTCCTTACAGGACTCGCAATACGCGATCGCCTCGACCAGGTTCTCGCGCCCGCCGAGTTCGAGCTTGAGGTCCCCTTGCATGCACTCGGGCACGTTCTCGCCGATCAGCAGCTTGTTGAGGTTCTGCAGGTTGGGCAGGCCTTCGAGGAAGAGCACGCGCTCGATCAGCAGGTCGGCATGCTTCATCTCCTCGATCGACTCGTCGTATTCATGCTTGCCGAGGCGCGCGAAACCCCAGTTCTTGTACATGCGCGCATGCAGGAAGTACTGGTTGATCGCGGTGAGTTCGATGGTGAGCTGCTTGTTGAGGTACTGGATGACTTTCTTGTCGCCTTTCATGTTGCCTCCAGGGATACGGGAAATGCAGGAGCGATGCCTGCGAGCAGACCAGCCATCCCCGCATGGGGGGCGGGGGTGACGGCCGAACGCAGGCAGTCGTGCGCGCAGCGAGCGCAACGACCGCACTCGGCAGTTACGCCGAGCGACTGGCGCAGGTCGCGCAAGGTCCTCGCGCCCTGTGCAGCGGCATGGTGGATCTCGCGCTCGGTGACCGCGTTGCAGACGCACACGTACATAGTCTAGCCTCCCGACGGGGTTTTGCCCTGATATGGCATCGCCTGAAAGATCACTTGGTGAGGATCAGCTTGCCGTTGCGCGTCGCGCGCAGGATGTACTCGCTGCCCTCGTGTTCGATCCGCAGCTCGCGGCGGTCGCCGAGGAGCGCCTTGCTGGTGAGCAGGAGGCTCGGCGGCGTGGCCGAATCCCCCTCCACCGACCCGTCCGGTGCGGAAGAGGAAGCTGCAGCAGGGGCAGAGGAAGCTTGCATGATCAAATGGCGTTAAAAATACGAATGATTCGCATTAGAGCATGAGATCGAAGCGCATGCAATGCCTGCGCGCGGCAAATGGGCTTGCGCGTCACTCGAGGCGCATCAGCACGTGCAGGGGCTGGTCGGTGACGGATGCGGCGGGCAGGTAGGCGAGCGTGCTCGGGTCGGCGAGCACGCGGCGGAGGGCATCCTCCTGGTCGTTCACCTCGTGGGGCGGATGGGCGCGCCCGGTGAATACCATGCGCGACCAGTACGCACGGATCTGGCTGGGGTTCTTGCCGGTGAGCCGCTGGTAGAAGAGATCGCGCTCGGGGCCGGCAGGCAGGTCGAGCAGGCGGGCGCCGCGTCCGTCCGGCAGGGAGGTGCGTCGGCCGAGGTAGAGCTGGGCCGCCGTCTCGCGATCGAGCTCGGCGATGCCGCCGGTGCGCGCGCTGACCAGTACGACACCCTGCGCCTGTGCGCCCTGCCAGAACGAGAACGCCAGCAGGAGGAGCAGCGCGTGGCCGAGCCGTCGGTTGAAGAGGGGCGGATCAGAACACGACATCGACGGAGACGCTCAGCAGATGGATGTCGCGATCGTCCAGCCCGGGCGCGAAGGGGTCGCCACGTGCGATGAAGGTGCCGTGCGCACCCCGTTCGGTATCGATGTGGCTGAACTCCGCCTTGATCGCGGCGTGCGGTGTCAGGTCCCAGCGCGTGCCCACGGTGATGCTGCGCTGGGCCTGGTTGCGCGAGCGGTTGAACGCCGCGAGCGTGGTTGCGCTCTCGGGCGAATCCGCCAGCGTGGGGTCGGCGATGGGCTGGTCCTGGCGCTGCCGGGCCAGCCCCACGTAGGGTGTCAGCGCGCCGAAACGGCGCCCGATCGCGATATAGGCGCCGGTCGCGCTGTTGACGAACGCGTCCGCCCTCATCCGCGCGAGCTCGGCGATCACCCGCCAGCGCCCGTCGTCCCATTGCATGCCGAGCGAGCTGAAGCTCGCCCGTGCTCCCTTGCCGCTCAGGCGGGCCTGCAGTGCCGGCGGGAGCTGCAACGATTCGACCAGATCCTGGTAGGACTGAGAGGTCCGGATCACCGACAGCTCCGCTTCGGCGTGGCTGGCGCTGAAGCTGAGCTCGTCGCGCTCCAGGGTCGCGGTGAGGCCCCGGAGCTGGCGCAGATGCGCGCGTCCGCCGCCGATCACCGGGATGCGGCTGGTGCCGAAATACGGATGCAGCTCGATGAAGGACCCGCCGAGGTGGCTGCGGTACAGCAGGTCGACGCCGTCCATGTCGGTGAAGGGGTTGAGGCCGTAGACCTCGACCGGGGGGCGCACCCAGGGCTGGCTGTAGTTGATGTCCGCCGTGTCGGACAGCATGAAGAAGGGGCTGCGCAGGCGTCCGGCGCGCACGGTCAGCGCGGGGCTGATGGCGTGGCTCAGGAAGGCCAGGGCAGGGCGAGGGGTGTAGTCGCCGCGCTGCGTCTCGCGCGTAACCACCTGCAGCACCGCGCTGCTGCCGTACGCGGATTGCCAGCCGAGTTGAACACCGAGCACCGAATCCGGCCCGGTGTCCACCCGGTTGCCGCCGGGTGCGTCGATGCCCACGCGGGCGAATTCCAGCTCGTCCGAGCGGGTGTACGCCGCCCCGAGGGTGGCGAAGCCCGAGACCTGCAGCTCGGATGCAGCGGCGGGGGCGAAGCCGGCTGAAAGCGCGGCGATGCCGGCGAGCAGCGAGATGGCGTGGCGAAGGGGGGTGGGAAGGCTCATCGGCCCGACTCCGGGGTGAGGCTGTGCAAGTGCGTGAAGGTGGCGTCGCGGTCGAGCGGTCGCGAGAACAGGTAGCCCTGGCCGAAATCGCAGCCCATTGCCCGCAGGATCCCGAGCTGCGCCTCGTCCTCGATGCATTCGGCCACCACCGTCATCCCGAGGTCGTGGGCAAGCTCGATGCTGTGGCGCACGATCGCGCGCAGGCGCTGGTCGTGGGGCAGCGAGCGCACGAAGGAGCCGTCGAGCTTGACCTGGTTGCACGGCATGGTGTGCAGGTAGCTCAGCGTGGAGTAGCCGGTGCCGAAGTCGTCGATCAGGATGCCGATTCCGGCGGCGCGCAGGGCGTGGAGGTGATCGATCGCCGGTCCGTCCGGATGGGCGAGCACGCTCTCGGTGACCTCGAAGCGGATGCGGTCGCGCGCGACCGCGCTGCGGTCGATGACGGCAAGCAGTTCGGCCGCCAGGTCGGGACGGGCGAGCTGGCGCGCGGAGAGGTTGACGCTGATGCGCAGCGGGGCATCGACCGGCAGCTTGCCCGACCATGCCTGAATATCCGCGCAAGTCTGTTCCAGCACGATCGTCCCGATGTCGTGGATGAGGTCGAGCGCCTCGGCGAGCGGGATGAATTCAGCCGGCGAGAGCAGGCCGAGCGTCGGGTGCGGCCAGCGTACCAGGGCCTCGAACCCGGTCGGGCGCAGGCTGGCGAGCTCGACGATCGGCTGGTACCACACCCGCAGCCCGCCCTGCGTGAGCGCCTTGCGCAGCTCGGCCTCCACCTGCAGGGCGCGCAGCGCGGCGGCGTGCATCTCGGTCTGGAAGAATTCGATCGGGCCGCTCTCGCTGCGGCGGGCCTTGTGCAAGGCGTTGTCGGCGTCGCGTAGCAGCGATTCGGCGTCCTCGCGTTCGTTGTCGCTGATCGCCACGCCGACCCTGCAGCGGGGATGCAGCTGCTGGCCGTTGCCGTTGGGTGCGAAGGCCGGGAGCGCGACGAGTTGCTCGCAGATGCGCAGCGCGTCGATCGAGCTCTCCACGCCGTTGAGCAATACGGCGAACTGGTCGCCGCCGACGCGTGCGCAGACGTCGCCGTCGCGCATCAGCGCGGCGATGTGGGCGCCGATGCGGCGCAGCAGCTCGTCGCCGACGAGATGGCCGTAGCTGTCGTTGACCAGGCTGAAGCGCTCGAGGTTGATCGCCAGCACCGCGATCTGGGCGAGGTCGCCGCGCCGGCGTTGGGCGAGCGCGCGATTGGCGTGCTCGATGAACATGGCCCGGTTGGGCAGGCCGGTGAGACCGTCGTGCAGCGCATCGTGCACCAGTTGCTGTTCGGCGCGCTTGCGCAGGTCGATGTCGCCGAGCGATCCCGCCATCCGGTAGGCGCGCAGGTTCTCGTCCCGGTCGGCGACTCCGCGCATCAGCACCCAGCGGTAGGCGCCGTCTGGCAGGCGGGCGCGCAGCTCCATGATGAAGTGGTTGCTGTTGCCCTTGAGGTGCTCGATCAGGCGCTGTCGGTAGGCGTCGGCCTCATGTGGGTGCAGGTAGGCGAGGATGTCCTCGGGCTTGCTGGAGAGGCTTCCGGGCTCCACGCCGAGGATCTGGCAGAAGCGCTCGGAGTAATAGATGTCGTCGGCCTCGATGTCCCAGTCCCACAGGCCGTCGTTGGAGCCGCGCAGCGCGAGGGCGTAGCGCTCCTCGCTGGCCTGCAGTCGCACGGCCGTATCCTGCAGTTCGGCAATGCGGTTCTGCAGGGTCGCCGCCATCACGTTGAAGTGGTCGGCGATCACCGCAAGCTCGTCCTTGCCGCGCGACGCCACCCGGTAGTCGAGGAAGCCGCTGGCGATTGCCCGGCTGCCCTCGAGGAGCAGGCGCAGGTTGCGGGTGAGGAAATAGCCGAGCGAGGAGAGCAGGACGAAGGTCAGCAGGATCTCCGCGATCGCGATCGCGAAGCCCTGCTGCATGATCGCCTCACGCGCCGCGGCGAGTACCGACACCGAGACTCCGAACTGCAGCGCGCCGACCTCGTTGCGTGGCAGCAGCAGCTGCCGGCGCACATGCACGAGGTCGTCGGTGAGCAGGGTTTCGATGAAGCGGCGCCGATGCTCGTCGGGCTCAGGGACCCGCTCCAGCCCCGGCATGCCGGCGCTCACCAGCAGATGGTCGCGGGCATCGCGGATGCGCACGTAGAGCAGCCCCTCGTCGGCATCGGCAAGCAGCTCGCCGAGCACGTCCTCGAGCGCGTCGAGCCGTCCCTGTTCACCGTAGGCCGTGGCCATCGCGTGCAGCATGCTCGCGGTCTGGCCGATCGTCGTCTCCAGGCTCGCCGACATCGCGTTGTTCATCAGCCGAACGCTGTTGGCGAGCAGCAGGCTGAGCAGGACGATCTGCACCACCGTGCTGGCGAGCAGCAGGCGGATACGGATCGAAGAGGGGCGCAGATCGAAAGAGCTGGGCGGCACGCGCACCTCAGCGCCGGGCGAGCCTGCGCACCGCGGACGAGGCCGCGATGCTGCCATTGGCCGCGAAGTTCTCGAGGTTGGCTTCCAGGCTGTCCGGATCGTACAGGTAGTTGACCATCAGGCCCCAGGAATGGCGCAGCCCCTTCTCGGAGCGGTCGGCGAGCCAGTTCAGGCGCTCGATGCGGGCACCGTTGCCGAGGTGGAAACGCGCCACCGAATCGACCGGACGGTCGCCGCGGCGCGCCTCGCTCAGGTAGCGCGCGCCCAGCCGCAGCAGCGGCTCGCGCACGGCCTGGGCGAGCGCCTCGTCCGCGGCCCACGCCGGATCGCCGGCGAGCAGGGCGGCGAGGCGGGGCGAGTCGCCGCCCTCGATGCCGAGCGCGTCAAGGCGCTTCCAGTCGGTGGCGTTGAAGGCCTCGGCGAAGGCCTCCGGGTCGCGCTGCGCCCAGCGCACCAGGCCGGGCATCGGCGACAGCGTGGCGAAGGTCTTCAGGCGCGGGAAGTCGCGCTTGAGGTCGTCGATCACCCGCTTGAGCAGGAAGTTGCCGAAGCTCACCCCGCGCAGGCCCTTCTGCGTGGCGCTGATCGAATAGAAGATCGCCGTCGTCGCCCGGCCCGCGTCGGCGAGTGGCGCCTCGATGTCGAGCAGGCGCTGGACGTCGTCGGCGATCTCCTCGAGCAGCGCGACCTGCACGAAGATCAGCGGCTCGAGCGGCATGCGCGGGTGGAAGAAGGCGTAGCAGCGGCGGTCGGAGTCGAGCCGGTTCTTGAGGTCCTTCCACGAGCGGATCTCGTGCACCGCCTCGTACTCGACCAGCTTCTCGAGCAGGGCGGCCGGCGAACTCCAGGTGATGCGCTGCAGCTCCAGGAAGCCGACGTCGAACCAGGCCGACAGGCGCGTCTCGAGCTCGCGGTCGAGCGGCTTGAGCAGAGGGTCGTCGGCAATGAAGCGCAGCAGGTCGGCGCGCAGGTCCACGAGGAACTTGACGCCCTGCGGGATGGCGTTGAACTGGGTGAGGATGCGCAGCCGGCGCGAGCGCAGCGCGCCGCGCAGCTCGGCCTCCGCGTCCCACTGCTGCGGGGTTCCGATCGCGGCCTGGTAGGCGGCGTGGGCTGCGGCCACGCGGGCGGGTTCGGGGCCGAACTCGTGGGCGATCAGGCGCAGGAAGGCGTGGCGGCCGGCGTCGTCCAGGCGCAGATAGGTCTCGGCCAGGCGGGCGGCGCGCTGGCGGGTGGACACCTCGCCACCGCGACCTTCGGCACACTCCTGGAGCTGGGTGCGCAGGCGCTCGAGGTCGCTCTCGTCCGGCGCCTTGCCCAGATGTGTGGCGCTCGCGACGAGTTCGCGCACGCGGTTCAGTCCGCGGGAAACCAGTCCTGCACCGCTCATGTCGTCCTCCTGCCCGATTCGTTTCGGATATCGTGCTTACATGATAGCCCGCTTTGAGGAGTCGCTTGTGCGAGCCCCCGAGGTCTCGTGTGCGATATTCACGCCCTTGCCTTACACCCGGGTTACCTGCCCACCTCGCGCCGCTTCGCGCCGGCGAGCAGCAGCAGGCCGGCGACGACCATCGGCACGCACAGCCATTGCGCGGTGGACAGGCCGAGCGACAGGGTGCCGAAGATGCCCGGGTCGGGCGTGCGGAAGAACTCCGCCACGAAGCGCAGCGTGCCGTAGCCGACCAGGAACATCGCCGACACCGCACGCAGCGGGCGCGGGCTGGCGGAGTAGAGCCACAGCACCAGGAACAGCAGCAGGCCCTCGCCCGCCGCCTGGTAGAGCTGGGAGGGGTGGCGCGGCACCGCGTCCACCCACGGGAAGACCATCGCCCACGGCAGCTCGATATCCGCCGGCCGGCCCCACAGTTCGCCGTTGATGAAGTTGCCGATCCGCCCGGCGGCCAGCCCGGTCGGCACCAGCGGCGCGATGAAGTCGGTGACCTGCCAGAAGCGCTTGCCGTGGCGCCGACCGTACAGCCACATCGCCGCCAGCACGCCGAGGAAACCGCCGTGGAAGCTCATCCCGCCCTTCCACACCGCGAGGATCTCGCCCGGATGCTGCAGGTAGTAGCCGGGTTGGAAGAACAGCACCTCGCCGAGGCGTCCGCCCAGGATCACCCCGATCACCCCGTACATCAGGAGGTCGTCGATGCCTTGCGCATCCCAGCCCAGTTCGGGCCGACGCCGCGCGTGGAGGCGGCCGAGCACGACGAAGAGTGCGAAGGCGACCAGGTACATGAGCCCGTACCAGCGCACCGAGAGCGGGCCGAGGGAGAGTGCGATCGGATCGAATTGGGGATGAACGAGCATGAGGGGCGTGAGGCGTGAGGCGTGAGGCGTGAGGCGTCGACGGCTGGGCGGCTCGCCTTCAGTCGAACTGCTTGCGGAACTCGGCGAACTCGCCGCGCAGCGCGTCGAGCTCCTCGCGCAGACGGCGAACCTCGTCCTCCAGTTCCCCGATGCGCCCGCGGCCGCCACCGCCGGCTGCGGCGGACTGGGCCTCGGCCATCTCCTGCACCGCGGCCTCACCGCCGAGCAGGTGCACGTGGCGGGTCTCCTTGGTGCCGGGCGTGCGTGGCAGTGCGGCGACCAGGGGCGGGTACTTCTCGGCCAGATGCTCGAGCACCGCATCCACCGCGGCGACGTCGTCGAAGCGGTGCAGGCGCTCGCAGCGCTGGCGCAGCTCGCCCGCGGTCTGCGCGCCGCGCAGCAGCAGGATCGCCAGCACCGCCTGCTCGGCCGGCGGCAGCGAGTGGCGCAGGCGGACCAGGTGTTCGTACTTGGGCACGCGTGCGCTCTGCTGGTCGCGCTTGGAGACCAGGCGCCGCCCCATGAGGCTGTCGATCGCAGCCTGCACTTCCGACTCGGACAGGCTCATCACCGGCTCGCGTGCGGTGAGCTGGTTGCAGCCGGTGGTGATGGCGTTGATCGACAGCGGATAGGCGTCGGGGGTGATGAAGGACTTCTCGATCAGCACGCCGAGCACGCGGATCTCGGCGGGGTCGAGGTCGAAGCCGGCCTCGGTCGTGGGGGTCGTGTCCTGCATGGCGCCTCCTGCGGTGTCGGGCCCTGGATGATACGCCAGCCGGATCGCCCGCCCCACCGCGGCGTCCCCGTATGCGCCGGCGCTTGTCGCAAGCCTGCGCACCGCGCGTTAGAATCGAACTCTTTCCCGCTGATTTTCCGGAGCGTCTCCATGCCCCAGTACCGTTCCCGCACCTCCACCGCCGGCCGCAACATGGCGGGCGCCCGCGCGCTGTGGCGCGCCACCGGCATGAAGGACGGCGACTTCGAGAAGCCGATCATCGCGATCGCCAACAGTTTCACCCAGTTCGTGCCCGGCCACGTGCACCTGAAGGACCTCGGCCAGCTCGTCGCGCGCGAGATCGAGGCGGCCGGCGGCGTCGCCAAGGAATTCAACACCATCGCGGTCGACGACGGCATCGCCATGGGCCACGGCGGCATGCTGTATTCGCTGCCCTCGCGCGAGCTCATCGCCGACAGCGTCGAGTACATGTGCAACGCTCACACCGCTGACGCGCTGGTGTGCATCTCTAACTGCGACAAGATCACCCCGGGCATGCTGATGGCCGCGCTGCGCCTCAACATCCCGGCGATCTTCGTCTCCGGCGGCCCGATGGAGGCCGGCAAGGTGAAGTGGGAGGCCAAGGTGATCTCGCTCGACCTCGTCGATGCGATGGTCAAGGCCGCCGACAAGAACTGCTCGGACGAGGAGGTCGACGCCATCGAGCGCTCCGCCTGCCCGACCTGCGGCTCGTGCTCGGGCATGTTCACCGCCAACTCGATGAACTGCCTCACCGAGGCGCTCGGCCTGTCGCTGCCCGGCAACGGCACCACGCTCGCCACCCACGCCGACCGCGAGCGCCTGTTCCGCGAGGCCGGCCGCCGCATCGTCGATCTCGCCCGCCGCTATTACGAGCAGGACGACGCCTCCGTGCTGCCGCGCTCGATCGCCAGCTTCCGCGCCTTCGAGAACGCGATCAGCCTCGATGTGGCCATGGGCGGCTCGACCAACACCGTGCTGCACCTGCTCGCCGCGGCGAGCGAGGCCGGCGTCGACTTCACCATGAAGGACATCGACCGCATCAGTCGCCACGTGCCCTGCCTGTGCAAGGTCGCGCCGGCGATCGCCGACGTGCATATCGAGGACGTGCATCGCGCCGGCGGCATCATGTCCATCCTCGGCGAGCTCGACCGCGCCGGCCTGCTGCACACCGACGTGCCGACGGTGCACAGCGCCTCGATGGCCGAGGCGCTCGAGAAGTGGGACATCAAGCGCACGGCCGACGAGGCGGTGCACACCTTCTACCGCGCCGCGCCCGGCGGCGTGCCCACTCAGGTCGCCTTCAGCCAGGACCGGCGCTGGAAGGAACTGGATGCCGACCGCCAGCACGGCATCATTCGCGACAAGGCGCACGCCTTCACCGCCGACGGCGGCCTCGCGGTGCTGTACGGCAACATCGCCGAGAAGGGCTGCATCGTGAAGACCGCCGGCGTGGATGAGTCCATCTGGAAGTTCACCGGCAAGGCGCGCGTGTTCGAGAGCCAGGAGGATGCGGTCGATGGCATCCTCGGCGAACAGGTCGAGGCCGGCGACGTGGTCGTGATCCGCTACGAAGGCCCCAAGGGCGGCCCTGGCATGCAGGAGATGCTGTACCCGACCTCCTACCTCAAGAGCCGCGGCCTCGGCGCGCAGTGTGCGCTGCTCACCGACGGGCGCTTCTCCGGCGGCACCTCCGGGCTGTCGATCGGCCACGCCTCGCCCGAGGCGGCCTGCGGCGGCGCAATCGCGCTGGTCGAGGACGGCGACACGATCGAGATCGACATCCCCAACCGCCGCATCCACCTCGCCATCGCCGACGCCGAGCTCGCGCGCCGGCGCGCGGCGATGGAGGCAAAGGGCAATGCCGCGTGGAAGCCGGTGAAGCGCGAACGTCTGGTCTCGGCCGCGCTGCAGGCCTACGCCGCGCTCACCACCTCGGCCGACACCGGCGCGGTGCGCGACGTCACCCAGGTCCAGCGCTGATCGACCCCGGCCGATTGACCCGTCATCGGCCGCTCACTACCATCGACGCCATGGATACCGAACTCGCACAGCTCGAGGCCCAGCTCGAGCACCTGATCAGCCACTACGAGCGCCTGAAAGCCGATAACGCCGCCCTGCGCGGCCGCGTCGTGCAGCTCGAAGGCGAGAATCGCCGGCTCTCCGACAAGGTCCGCGTCGCCGCGGATCGCCTCGAGGGCCTGCTCGACAAACTGCCGGAGGCCTGAAGCGATGTCCGCCGAACACCTCGACATGACGCTGCTGGGCAAGGAGTACCGCATCTCCTGCACGGCTGAAACGCGCGACGAACTGCTCGCAACCGTCGCCTTTCTCGACGACAAGCTGCGTGAAATCGGTGCCCGCACCGGCTCCTCGGGCGAGAAGCTGGCGGTCATGACCGCGCTCAACATCGCCCACGAGTTCCTCCAGCACCAGCGCGGCAACGGGTTTGACATGCCGGGCATGAAGCGTAGAATCGGACTCATGAAAGCGCGCCTGGACGGTGTCCTGGGGCAGCAGGAAAAGCTTTTCTGAAGGCAGTTCGAGCAGTACCGGTCAATCCCCTGCAGTGTTCGTCGAAGTCGTAGACTCCTTGAACCAATAGTCGAGAGACTCGGTCGCCGACCATCGATGCCGCTGGTGTGAACGCCCCTAGCCGGGTGATCCTGAAGCGGAAGGAACGCGACCTCCCTGAACCCAAGGTTCAGGATGCCCGGCGGAGACGGCACAGGCGGGGGACCTAAAAGCGCAGAGGGCGCGGTGAGCGATCACCGCGCCCTCTGCGCTTGCTCCCGC
>NZ_AMXF01000127.1 GCF_000310225.1 Thauera phenylacetica B4P | reverse complement strand
GGCTGGCGTACAGGCCCTGCGCGTAGGCGGCGGGGTCGGCAGGCAGGGTGCGCCAGCTCAGGCGGGCGTCGCGCGGATCGGGCGTGGAGTGGGCGAGGACGGTGACGCGGCTGCCCTCGCCCGCAAGCGCGACGGCCTCGTCGACGAGCAGCGCGGGCTCGACTAGGCGCAGCGGGGTACGCGGAGCGTAGTGGGCGGCCAGCGCGCCGGAGACGCGCGGGGCGGGCTGGACGGAACCGGACGTGGCTTCGGCAAGCGCGACCACACGGGTCGCCGCGGCGCTTGCATCACCGGCACGCCCCTGCCCGGCCGCCGTCTCATCGACCTCCGGCAGCGCCTCCCCCCGCACGCGCGGCCGGCGCCCGATCACGCGGGCGATATCCTCCGGGCCGATCGCGCCCGGGCGCAGGATCTCGGGCACGTCGCGCGAGAAGTCGAGGATGGTGGATTCGATGCCGACCTCGCAGGCGCCGCCGTCGAGGATCAGCGCCACGCGCTCGCCGAGTTCTTCCTGCACGTGTGCGGCGGTGGTGGGGCTGATGCGGCCGAAGCGGTTGGCGCTGGGCGCGGCCAGGCCGCCGTCGAAGGCGCGCAGCAACGCGAGCGCGACCGGATGCGCGGGCACGCGCACGCCGACCGTGTCCTGCCCGCCGGTGACCTCATCGGGGACATCCGCGGTGCGCTTGAGGATCAGCGTCAGCGGGCCGGGCCAGAAGGCACGCGCGAGGGCGAGCGCGTCCTTGGGGATGGCGGCTGCCCACTGCGGCAGGTGCTCGGCCGAGGGCAGGTGCACGATCAGCGGGTGGTCGGCGGGGCGGCCCTTCGCGGCGAAGATCTTGTTCACGGCCTCGGGGTCGAGCGCGTCGGCGGCGAGGCCGTAGACCGTCTCGGTGGGCATGCCGACGAGCTCGCCCGCGCGCAGCAGGGCCGCGGCTGCGGCGATCTCGGCCGGCGTGGGAGATTCGATGCGGCCGCGCGCCCTGGCCCCGGAGTCGCTCATCGGCCCGTGCTCACTCGTCGCGGATGCCGATCGCGGCACGCGCGGCGAGCGCGCGCTCGAGCACGGCCTCGGCATCATCACCGGTCACCACGAAGTGGCCCATCTTGCGCCCCGGGCGGGCGTGGTGCTTGCCGTACAGGTGCAGCCGCAGGCCGGGCACCGCGTGCAGCAGCGACCAGTCGGGTTCGCGGTAGGTGCCGTGCCCCTTGCCATCCTCGTACCACAGCTCGCCGAGCAGGTTCACCATGACCGCCGCCGAGTGCTGGCGCGGCGTGGCCAGCGGCAGGCCGCACAGCGCCCTCACCTGCTGCTCGTACTGGCTGGCGTCGCAGGCGTCGATGGTGTGGTGGCCGCTGTTGTGCGGGCGCGGCGCCATCTCGTTGACCACCAGCTCGCCGCGGCAGACGAAGAACTCCACCCCCAGCGTGCCGACGTAGCCGAGCTTGTCGGCGATACGTTCGGCGATCTGCTGCGCACTCAGTTGCGTACCCTCGCTGGGGCAGGCCGCCGCGCGCGCGGGTGCGATGGTCACATCCAGGATGCCGTTGCGGTGCCGGTTCTCGCCGGTCGGGAAGGCGCGCACATTGCCCGCCTCGTCGCGCGCCAGCACCACCGACACTTCAAAATCGAGCGCCAGCATCTTCTCCAGCACGCAGGGCTCGCCCTTGAAGTGCTGGAAGGCGGCGATCGCCTCATCGCGGTCGGCGACGCGGGCCTGGCCCTTGCCGTCGTAGCCGAAGCGGGCGACCTTGAGGATGGCCGGGAACAGCTCGGCGTTGGCGTTGCGCACGTCGTCCTCGCCGCGGATGACCGCGAAGGGGCCGTGCGGCAGGCCGTGGTCGGCGAGGAAGGTCTTCTCGGCGATGCGGTTCTGGCACACCGCGACCGCGCTCGCCGCCGGGTGCACCGGGATGAACTTGGTGAGGTAGTCGAGCGTGTCGGCGGGGACGTTCTCGAACTCGGTGGTCACCGCAGCGCACTCGCTGCCCAGGGTGTCGAGCGCGACGTAGTCGTCGTAGGCGGCGACCAGGTGGCGGTCGGCGATCAGTCCGGCGGGGCTGTGCGGGTCGGGGTCGAGCACCCAGACCTTGTAGCCCATCTCGTGCGCGGCCGAAACGAAAAAGCGGCCGAGCTGGCCGCCGCCGAGCATGCCGAGGGTGGCAGGCGGGAGGATCATGGTGCGGCTCTCAATCCAGGCTCATGTCGAGCACCGCCTGGGTCTGGCGGGCACGAAAGTCGGCGAGCTTCTGCGCCAGCCGGGCGTCCTCGACCGCGAGCAGCGCCACCGCGAACAGGCCGGCGTTGGCCGCGCCCGCCTCGCCGATGGCGAAGGTGGCGACCGGGATGCCCTTGGGCATCTGCACGATGGACAGCAGCGAGTCCTGCCCCGACAGCGCCTTCGACTGCACCGGCACGCCCAGCACCGGCAGCGTGGTCTTGGCCGCGACCATGCCCGGCAGGTGCGCCGCGCCGCCCGCGCCCGCGATGATGGCCTTGAGCCCGCGGCTGCGCGCAGCCTCGGCGTACTCGAACATCAGGTCGGGCGTGCGGTGGGCGGAGACGACCCGCGCCTCGAAGGGCACGCCGAAGTCTTCCAGCATCTTCGCGGCGGCCTTCATGGTGGGCCAATCGGAGTTGGAGCCCATGATGATGCCGACGACGGGTTGGGTTTCGCTCATCTCGCAGTCCTCACTTGCCGGCCGCGAGCTTGCGATCGCTCGCGGCGCGCTCGGCGGAAATCACGGTGTTTTCCAGCAGCATGGTGATGGTCATCGGCCCCACGCCACCCGGCACCGGGGTGATGGCGCCGGCGACTTCCTTGGCGGATGCAAAATCCACGTCGCCGCACAGCTTGCCGGCGTCGGGGCCGTCCTGCAGGCGGTTGATGCCGACGTCGATCACGGTGGCACCCGGCTTGATCATGTCGCCGGTGACGAAGCGCGGCTTGCCGATCGCCGCCACCAGGATGTCGGCGCAGCGGGTGTGGAAGGCGAGGTCCTTCGTCTTCGAATGGCACACGGTGACGGTGGCGCCGGCATTGGTGAGCAGCGTGGCCATCGGCTTGCCGACGATGTTCGAGCGCCCGATCACCACCGCCTCGGCGCCCTGCACCTGCACGCCGGCGGTCTCGAGCATCTTCATGACGCCGTGCGGGGTGCACGGGATGAAGGCCTCGCGGCACTGCGACAGGCGGCCGACGTTCTCGGCGTGGAAGCCGTCGACGTCCTTGCGGATGTCGATGGCCTCGAGCACGGCCGTCTCGTCAAGGTGCCTGGGCAGCGGCAGCTGCACCAGGATGCCGTGCACGGACGGGTCGGCGTTGAGCTCGGCGAGCCTGGCCATCACCTCTTCCTGGGTGGCGTTCTCGGGGTAGTCGAAGCGCAGCGAGCGGATGCCGGCCTTCTCGCAGCCGGCGACCTTGTTGCGCACGTAGACGGCGGAGGCCGGATCGGCGCCCACCAGCATGACCGCCAGGCAGGGTTGCACGCCACGCGCCGTGAGCGCGGCCGCACGTTCGGCGATTTCGCCGCGCACGCGTGCAGACAGCGCGTTACCGTCGATGATGCGAGCGGTCATCCTTCAAGCCCCCGAAAAAAGCCGGGATTTTACAGCATCGCGGCGACGGCGGCCCGCTCAGCGCTCAACGCCCCCCGCCGAGCGGCGGGCACTTGAGGCCGAGCGCGGTGATGCGGCCCTTGTCGCCCATCTCGCGCACGGTGAGGACGAAGGCGCCGATCTCGACGCGGTCGCCGACCACCGGCGGGCGGCCGAGGCGGACCGCGAGCAGCTCGCCCATCCCCAGCGCGCGCTCGGCCTCCTCGATACGCAGGCCGTAGGCGTCGGCGAGGTCGCTCGCGCGGCTGCCGGGGTCGACCACGAACTCGCCGAAGAAGCTGGCATTGGCGGTGAGCTCGCCGCGGCTGCCGGCGAAGCTGCGCGCGAGCCGCTCGGAGATCTCGTCGGGCGCGATCATCCACACCGAGTCGCCGGGCCGCAGGCGGGTGTCCGGGGTCAGGCGGTGCAGGCCGCCCTCGCGCACCAGGGCCACGCAGCGCACGTCGTGGCCGGGGTGGTCGCTGCCGAGCTCGTCGGGGTGGCGACCCTCGGCCTTGGCGCCGGCCTCGACGCAGAACTCCAGCATGTCCACCGCCGCCGCCTCGCTCACCCAGACCTCGCGCTTGTCGCGCGGCTCGTCGCGCGGCGGCACCTCGACGCCCAGCCAGCGCGCCGCCAGCGGCACGGTCGCGCCCTGCACCAGCAGCGACAGCAGCACCACCGCGAAGGCGACGTTGAACAGCAGCTGCGAATCGGGCACGCCCATCACCACGGGCACGATCGCCAGCGTGACCGGCACCGCGCCGCGCAGGCCGACCCAGCTCACATAGAGCAGTTCGTTGCGCGGATAGCGGAAAGGCGCCAGCCCGATCGCCACCGCAACCGGACGCGCCACCAGCGTGAGGAACACCGCCATCGCAAAGGCTTCGGTCGCGTAGTCGAGCATCTTCGATGGCGTCACCAGCAGCCCCAACACCACGAACATGCCCGCCTGGGCGAGCCAGGCCAGGCCGTCCATGACCCGCAGCACGTGCTCGGTGGCGTGGCTGCGGCGGTTGCCGACCACCACGCCGGCGAGGTACACCGCGAGGAAGCCGCTGCCATCGAGCAGGTTGGTCGCCGCAAAGACGAGCGTGCCACCGGACAGGATCAGCAGCGCATACAGCCCGTCGGGCAGCGACAGCCGCGCCATCAGCCGCGACAGCACCCAGCCCCCGGCGAGGCCGAGGATGGCGCCGAGCCCGAGCTGGCTCGTCAGCATCCACACGAAGCCGCCGACGCTGGCGGTCTCGGGCTGCAGCAGCATGCCCACCAGCGCGGTGACGAGCAGGATCGCCATCGGGTCGTTGGCACCGGACTCGATCTCGAGCGTGGCCTGCACGCGCTCGTTGAGCCGCACGCCGCTGTTGCGCAGCAGCGCGAACACCGCCGCCGCATCGGTGGAGCCGACGATCGCGGCGAGCAGCATGCCGAGCCGCCAGTCGACGTCCAGGATCCAGGTGGCGAAGAGCCCGAGCAGGCCCGCGGTGCCGATCACCCCCCAGGTCGCCAGCACCGCCGCCGGCTTGAGCGCGACGCGGAAGCTGCTCACCTTGGTGCGCAGCCCACCGTCGAGCAGGATCACCGAGAGCGCGGCCTGCCCGATCAGCGAGGCGATGAAGAAGTCCTCGAAGACGATGCCGCCCGGACCGTCCTCGCCGGCGAGCATGCCGACGCCGAGGAAGAGCAGCAGCAGCGGCAGGCCGAGCCGGGCGGAGATGGTGCTGGCGAGCACGCTGATGAACAGCAGCAGGCCGGTGAGCAGGAAGAGCGCGTTGATTCCGGTCATTCGGAGGTCGGGTCCGGCCGCTGGGGAGGGACGTTCGGCAAGTTCTGGCGGCGCGCGCGGCGATGGCGCGCCCCTGGGGCGGAGACGCCCGGGCGGGAGAAAGTTCCTGCGCGCACCGCCGCGGAGGTCTGGCTGTGGCGCGCAGTGGCGCGCGCCGGCGTCAGCGCATGGCGGCGCCGGGCTCGAGCGCGACCACGTGCTGGACGAGCTCGGCCAGCGAGTGCGCGCCCATCTTCTCCATCACGCGCGCGCGATGCACCTCGACGGTCTTGATGCTGATGCCGAGCACGTCGGCGATCTGCTTGTTGAGCTTGCCGACGATGATCAGCTCGAGCACCTCGCGCTCGCGCTGGGTGAGCTGCTCGAGCCGGCGCGCGGTGTCGGCCTCCTGCAGGCGACGGTCGCGGGTCTCGCGCTCGAGGCGCAGGCACTGCTCGACCACACGCAGCATCTCGCGCTCGCCGAAGGGCTTCTCGACGAAGTCCACCGCGCCCTGCTTGAGCGCGGACACCGCCATCGGCACGTCGCCGTGGCCGGTGATGAACACCACCGGCAGGCCGCAGCGCCGCCGCCCGAGCTCCTCGAAGACCTCCAGCCCGCTCATGCCCGGCATGCGCACGTCGAGCAGCACGCAGCCGGTCATCCCCGGCGTGCACGCGGCGAGGAAGGCCTCGCCCGATTCGTGCGCCACCACCGCATGGCCGTTGGCCTCCAGCATCCAGGCGAGCGAGTCGCGCAGGGCTTCGTCGTCGTCGACGACATGTACGATCTGGTCAGGCGCTGCGGGCACTGCGCTCAATTGCGGACTCCGTCGGCAGGGTGAAGGTAAATATGGTACCGCCTTCGGGGTTGGCGTCGACCACCAATCTGCCGTTGTGGAACTCGATGATCGAGCGGCAGATGTTGAGCCCCATCCCCATGCCCTCGGCCTTGGTGGTGTAGAAGGGCGTAAACAGCTGCGCCCTGCCCTCCTCGCTGATGCCGTGGCCGCGGTCGATCACCGCGACCTCGACCACGTCGGCCCCTAGCAGCCTGTCGGACTACCCCCTGTAAAATGCCGCATCGCCCCCGGATCCTGAGAGCATGAGCCGCTTCCGCCCGATCGACCGCCAAACGGACTACCTGCTGCCGCCCTCGGTACAGGAGTGGCTGCCCGAAACGCACCTGGCGCGCTATGTGGTCGACGTGGTCGAGGCACTGGACCTGTCGGCGCTGGAGCGGGCGTATGCGGGGCGTGGGAGCGATGCGTACCACCCGGCGATGCTGCTGTCGCTGCTGATCTACGGCTACGCGACGGGGACGCATTCGAGCCGCCGGATCGAGCGGGCGACTTACGATTCGCTGGCGTTTAGGTTCATCGCCTGCAACCAGCACCCGGACCACGACACCCTGGCGAGTTTCCGGCGCCGCTTCGGCGAACAGTTCGCCGAGCTCTTCGTGCAAGTGCTGCAGGTCGCACGCGAGAACCAGCTCTCGCGCTTTGGCACGGTCAGCCTGGACGGCACCAAGCTGCACGCCAACGCCTCCCGGCACAGTGCGCTGTCTTACGGGCACGCGCAGAAGATCGAAGCGCAGCTCAAAGCCGAGGTGCAGGAGATGCTCAAGCTGGCCGAGGCTGCCGACCAAGGCAATGTGCCTGAGGGGGTGGATTTACCGGCGGAGATCAAGCGCCGCGAAGACCGTCTGGCGGCCATCGCGACGGCCAAAGCCAAGATCGAAGCCCGCGCGAAGGAACGTTTCGAGCGCGAGCAAGCCGAGTACGAGGCGAAGATGGCCCAGCGCCAGGCCAAGCAGGCGAGCACGGGCAAGAAGCCCGGTGGCAAGCCCCCCAAGCCCCCGCAGACGGGGCCACAGGCCGAGGATCAGATCAATCTGACCGATGAAGACTCGCGCATCATGAAGGTGGCGGGCGGTGGTTTCGAGCAGTGCTACAACGCGCAAGCTGTGGTCGATACCGAATCGATGCTGGTGGTGGCGCCCCACATCACCACCGCCGGTAACGACAAGGAGCAGGTCGCGCCGATGCTCGAGTGCATCCAGGCACTGCCCGATGGGCTCAATCAACCCGCGCGGCTGCTGGCCGACACCGGCTTTTACAGCGAACGCAACGTCCAGCACTGCCACGACGCCGGGGTCGAGCCGCTGATCGCAGTGGGGCGCGATGCGCATCATCCGGATTGGCGCAGCCGCTTCGAGGAGCCCGCACCGCTCGAGACGCCCACCTCCCACGTCGAGCAGATGAAGCACGCCCTCAAGACCCAGACCGGTCGCGCCGCCTACGCGCTGCGCAAACAGACCGTCGAGCCGGTGTTCGGCATCATCAAGTCCGTGATGGGTTTCCGTCAGTTCCTGCTGCGCGGTGTTGGCAACGTGCGCAACGAATGGACGCTGGTCTGCCTCGCGTGGAACTTCAAGCGCATGGCCGTATTGCGTCTGCAGTGAGAAGAAACGACAGGAGCATGGCGATTTCACGCGAAAAAGGCGCTTTCGGCTCTGAAATGCCGATTATTTTTCACATCATGAAACCCCGCCTGCCGGTACGCCGTCCGCCGGCTTCAAGTCCGACAGGCTGCTAGGGTGCGCACCCGCACCACCAGCACGCGCGCCTCGGGCAGGGTGTCGGCCATGGCGTCGAGGCCGTTGCGGATGAGGTTGAGCAGCACCTGCTCGATCATGATGCGGTCGGCGTACACCGGCGGCAGCTCGGGCTCGAGCTCGGTGTGGATGCGGATGCGGGTGCGATGGGCGTCGATGTCGGCGAAGCCGATCGCATCCTCCAGCACTTCCACGAGGTCGACCGCGCAGCGCTGCGGCTCGCTCTTCTTCACGAACTCGCGCACGCGACGGATGATCTTGCCGGCGCGCTCGGCCTGGAAGCTCGCCTTCTGCATCGCGGCGAGCACGTCCTCCGTCTTGCCCTTGCCCGACTGCAGGCGCGTCACCGAGCCGGCGCAGTAGTTGGCGATCGCCGCCAGCGGCTGGTTGAGCTCGTGCGCCAGCGTGGACGCCATCTCGCCCATGGTGATCAGGCGCGCGGTGCGCTGCAGGCGCTCCTCCTGCTCGCGCGCCACCGCGGCGGTCTGCTTGCGGTCGGTGATGTCGGTGGCGATGCCCATGCGCACCACCCGCCCATCCACCCAGCGCGTGGCCTGCTCGCGCACGTGGTACCAGCGCCCCGACTGCGGGTGCAGCAGCTCGCCGTCGAAGAGCTCGCGCGGCACATCGGCGGGCGACAGGTTGCGCGGATCGACGCGGTAGTCGCCGCGCTCGGGCTGCGGCACCGCCACCCCGCGCACCGTGCGCCCGACCGCGTCGAAGCCGTGGATGCGCTTGAAGGCGAGGTTGGCGAAGAGGATCTCGTCGGTGCGCGCGTCGGCGACGAACACCGCGGCGTCCAGGCCGTCGAGCACCGCCTCGAAGCGCTCGTGCGCCGACTCGAGCGCGGCGCGCACGCGCTTGGGCTCGGTGATGTCGGTGATCGAGGCCATCCAGCCGGTCTGGCGGCCGGTGAGGTCGATCAGCGGCGAGAGGTAGAAGCGCGCGTCGAAGCGCTCACCGTTCTTGCGCAGGATGCGCATCTCGAAACCGCTGCGCGGCGCGCGCCCCGACAGCGTCATCGACAGGTTGCGCTCGCACTCGGAGAGCTGCTCCGGCGGCCAGTAGGGGAAAGGCGGCCCCGCGCCCACGAGCTCGTCCTCGTCGAAGCCGATCATGCGGCAGAAGGCGGAGTTCACATAGATGATGCGCCCCGACAGGTCGATCGCGCGCAGGCCGGTGACCACCGAGTCCTCCATCGCCTTGCGGAAGGCGGACTCGGCGCGCAGCGCGTCCTCGGTGGCCTTGCGCCCGGTGACGTCGTGCGCCACCGCGTACACCAGGCGCTCCTCGCGCACCGGGTTGATGCTCCACATCAGCCACTTGTAGCTGCCGTCGGCGCAGCGGCAGCGCGTCTCGAAGCGCACCGGCTCGCCGCCGGCGAGGCGGCGCAGCATGGCGAGCGTCTCGGCCACGTCCTCGGCGTGCACGAAGTCGATCAGCAAGCGCCCGGGCAGGCTGTGCGGGTCGTGCCCGAGCACGCGCTCGAAGGCCGGGTTGCAGCGCCCGAAGCGGCCATCGAGGTCGATCACGCACAGCAGGTCGAGCGAGAGGTCGAAGAGCTGGTCGCGCTCCTTCTCCACCCGCACCCGCCGCTGCACGTGGCGACGCAGCGTCCACAGGCTCCACAGCACCAGCAGCGAGAGACCCACGATGAGCGCGGCCGGCAGGTAGCGCAGCACCGCGCCGCCCGACCGGAAGGCCATCGCCTGCAGCGCGAGGCCGTTGCCCGGGGGATCGAGCGCGAGCACGAGCGACAGCGGCTGCTGCGCCTCGGGCAGCGCCGAGCTGAGCGCAAGCACCTGGCCGGCACGATCGAGGATGGCGAGGCGGTATTTCTCGGCGAAGCGCGCCGGCACCAGGCGGCTCAGCATGCGCTCCATCGAGTACACCGCGACGATCGCCCCGAGCGAATCGCCGCGCCGCAACACGGGCGCATAGACCTCGAGCACAGCGGCGCCGCGCACGTCGATGTAGGGCCGGCCGTAGGTCAACCGGGCGGACAGGGCGCTGTTCTGGAAGGCCTGCACCTGGTCATCCACGAGGATCTCGCCCGCGAGCAGATCGCGGGTGTCGAAGGGCGCCGACCACGCGATCACGTGCTCGCGGTCCACCCAGGCGAGGTTGGTGAGCGCCGGGTTGATCGCGAGGTGCTCGTTGGCGCGCAGCTGGAAGTCGTCGTGGTCGAGCGTGCCCGCCGAGAGGTCGCGCGCGAGCTGGACGAGGAACTCCTCGGTGGTCAGCATCGCGCGCCGGATCGACTGCTCGGTCCATTGCAGGTCGCGCGCGAGCGCGTCGCGCTCGACCGCGGTCTCGCGCGCCTGCAGCAGCCACACGACCGCGAGCATCGACAGCGCGAGCACGGTCACCGCGAGATAGGGCACGGCCCAGTACCAGCGCGACAGGGTCGCCCGGGCGGCGGCGGAGGCTTGCATGGAGGATGGCCGGACGAGCGGCGCGGGGTGGCGGATGGGGACCGCGATTGTTGTCGAGCGCGGCCGCCCGCGTCATCCGGTGTAACCCTGATCGGAATACACAGGCCCGCCCTGGATGCGGCAGCGCAGCAGAGCGCGATGGGGTTTCCGCCAATTTGTGCGTTTGTTCACGCTGCCTACAGTGAAGGAATGAAACCCTTCCTCGCGCTGTTCGGGCGCGCCCTCGTGACGCTTCTGCTCCTGGTGCCGCAGTTGTCGGCAGAGGCCGTGGGCGCGGGTGCACGCCCGAGCGGCGGCGAGCGGGCGCCGATCCGGGTGGGGGTGTCCGGCCCCTTCTCCGGCCCGTCGGCGCCGATGGGCCTGTCGATGCGCGAGGGCATCCGCATCGCCGCTGCCGAGCTCAACGCCGCCGGCGGCCTGCTCGGGCGTCGTATCGAGCTCGTCGAGCGCGACGACGAGGCCAGCAACGAGCTCGGCGCGCAGATCGTGCGCGACTTCATCCATCGCGATCGCGTCACCGCCGGGCTGGGCATCGTCAATACCGGCATCGCGCTCGCCAGCCAGCGCCACTACCAGGTGGCGCGCATCCCGGTGATCACCTCGGTGGCCACCGGCTCGCTGATCACCAAGCAGTTCCAGCCCCCCGAGTTCGCCGAGAACTACGTCTTCCGCGTCTCCGCCAGCGACACCCTGCAGGCCGCGGTGATCGTCGAGGAGGCGGTCGGCCGACGCGGCCTGACCCGGCTCGCGATCCTGCACGACGCCACCAACTACGGCGTGCTCGGCAGCCAGGACCTGGTGACCACCCTGCGCGCGCGCGGACTCGCCCCGGTGGCGGTCGAGCGCTTCCAGCTGCGCGAGACCGACATGCGGGCGCAGCTCGAGCGCGCCCGCGCCGCCGGCGCCCAGGCGGTGCTCACCTACGGCATCGGCCCCGAGCTCGCGCACATCGCCAACTCGATGGCCCACCTCGGCTGGCAGGTGCCGATGATCGGCAGCTGGACGCTGGCGATGTCGAGCTTCATCGAGCTCGCCGGGCGCAACGCCGAGGGCGCGCGCATGCCGCAGACCTTCATCGCCGAGGCGCGCACGCCGGCGCAGGCCGCCTTCCTCGCCGCCTGGGAGCGCGCCACCGGCAGCGCGCGCATCCCGGTGCCGCCCGCCGC
>NZ_AMXF01000126.1 GCF_000310225.1 Thauera phenylacetica B4P | reverse complement strand
GGGGGGGCGAGCCAGTCCAGCCAGGCCTGCATGCGCTCGGGCAGCGCCGCCGGCGTATCGGCAACGCAGCCGCCGGCGCGCCGCGGGCTCACCGAACGCCCCTCGCGTCGCGCCGCGAGCGCCGCCCCGAGGGAGGACGAATCCCCGCAGGCACCCGCGCAGGCGCGCTCATCGGCTTCAGCCCGCGAGCGCCGCTGCGGCGAGGTCGGCGATGCGGCCGAGGTAGAGCGTGCCCATGCCGGCGTAGAAGCGCTCGGCCTCGGCGCTGCCGAGTGCGAGCAGGCCGATGCAGTGGCCGCCGCTGCGCAGCGGCATCAGCGCGAGCGAGCGGATGTGCGGCGCAGCCTCGCCGAACCAGCTCGTCATCTCGATGCTCTCGGGCGCCCCGCACCAGGGGTGGCGCAGGTTCTCGACCTGGCGGCGCGCCGCCTCGCCGACGCCGAAGGCCTCGGTGCGCACCACCCCGTCGCTCTCGGTCTCGCCCCACAGCAAGAGGCTGACGTGCGGCACGGCGAAGTCGTCGCGCAGGTTGTCGACCAGCCCCTGGCGCACCGCGGCGGCCGAACCCGCCTGCAGCAGCGCGACCGACAGGCGGTGCACCTTGGTGCTGATGTCGTCGTTCTCCTCGCCGAAGCGGATCAGCTCGGCGAGCTTGAGCTCGAGCGCGCGGATCTTGTCGCGCAGCGCATGCAGCTGGCGCTCGGCGAGCGAGATCGCCTGGCCGCCATGCTGCGGGTGCGGCACGGTGAGCTCGCTGAAGAGCTCGTGATGCTGATTGAGGAAATCGGGGTGTTCGCGCAGGTAGCGCGCGACGTCTTCGGCGTTCATCGATGCTGCTCCAGGCGGGGCGCCCAGCGCCCCGCGTCGATCGTTCGTGGATGGCCGCCGCGTCCGCTGCGGTCGGCCACAGGCGGTCCGGCGCGATGCCGCAACGGCGCATCGCATCCGGTCCGGCAAAGTCCAGGCTCAGGCGAGCACCATCTCGCCCTCGAAAACCGTCACCGCCGGCCCGGTCATGCGCACCGGCGTGCCCGGGCCGGCCCAGGCGATCTCCAGCTCGCCGCCGCGGGTATGCACCCGCACCGGCGTCTCCAGCAGGCCGCGCAGGATGCCCGCGACCACCGCCGCGCAGGCACCGGTGCCGCAGGCCAGGGTCTCGCCGGCGCCGCGCTCGAACACGCGCAGGCGCACCTCGTGCGCATCCACCACCTGCAGGAAGCCGGCATTGACCCGCGCCGGGAAGCGCGCGTGGCGCTCGATCGCCGCGCCCTGCTCGGCCACCGGCGCGGCATCGACGTCGGCGACCACCTGCACCGCGTGCGGGTTGCCCATCGACACCGCGGTGATCGCCACCGTGTCGTCGCCCACCTGCAGCGGCTGCACGACCGCGTCCGAATCGGACACGAAGGGCACTTTCACCGGCGCAAGCTCGGGCACGCCCATGTCCACCGTGACCAGGCCGTCCGCGCGCAGCCGCGGCGCGATGATCCCGGACCGGGTCTCGACGCGGATCTCGGCCTTGTCGGTGAGCCCCCTTTCATGCACGAAGCGCACGAAGCAGCGCGCGCCGTTGCCGCACTGCTCGACCTCGCCGCCGTCGGCGTTGAAGATGCGGTAGCGGAAATCGACATCCGGGCGGGACGCAGGCTCGACCACCAGCAGCTGGTCGCAGCCGACGCCGAAGTGGCGGTCGGCGATCGCCTTGACCCGCGCCGGACTCAGGTCGACCGGCGCGCGCGTGGCGTCGATGACGACGAAGTCGTTGCCCAGGCCGTGCATCTTGGTGAAGCGCAGTTTCATCTTGCTGTCCCAGTGTTTCAGTAGATCCGCGGCTCGCCCTCGGGCCGGGTCTTGAAGCGGCGGTGCACCCAGTAGTACTGCTCGGGCATGGTGCGCACGACGCCCTCGAGCCAGGCGTTCATGCGCCGGGTGTCGGCCTCGACGTCGTCCGAAGGATAGTCCGCCCAGGGCGCGCCGAGATCGAGCACATAGCCCTCTCCACCGGGCTTCATGCGCACCACACAGGGGACGACTGTCGCACCCGCGAGCCGCGCCAGGCGCGGCAGGCCAGTGATGGTGGCCGCCTGCACGCCGAAGAAGGGCACGAAGATGGATTCCTTGCGGCCGTAGTCGAGGTCGGGCAGGTAATAGAGCGGACGACCGGATTTCATCGCCTTCACCGTCGCGCGCACGCCGTCGTGGCGCGAAAGCAGCAGCTGGTCGTTGAAGCGGCTGCGGCCATGATGCAGCCAGCGGTCGATCACCTTGTCCTTCTGCGGCGAGTACACGCTGACGAAATCGCCTTCGAGCGACAGCCGCGTGCCCGCCATGTCGAGCCCGACGAAGTGCGGCACCAGCAGCAGCACCGGGCGCCCTGCCGCCTTGAGCGCCTGCAGGTGTTCGAGGCCGTCGATGCGCACCGTGGCGCGCAGGCGCTCGGCGCTCGCCCACCACGCCAGGCCGCGCTCGAGCATGCTGCGCCCGGTCACCGCGAAGTGGCGCTTGGCCAGCGCGCAGCGTTCGGCCTCGGAGAGTTCGGGAAAGCACAGGCGCAGATTGATCAGCACGACCTTGCGCCGCGGCACGATCACCCAGTACAGCAGGCGGCCGAAGCCGCTGCCGATCGGAGCCAGGATCGACAAGGGCAGAAAGTGCAGCAGCCAGATCAGCGCGACGATGATGCGGCTCATGCGCGGCGCTCCGCAGCGGCGCCGTCGGCATCGGCCGCGGCGCGGACCGGGGAGGTCGCCGGGCTGCCCCCTGCCGCCACGCCATCGGCACGCACCGCCGCATCACCCGGCGTGTCCTCCGGGGCCTCCGGGGCCGCGTCATTGCGCCCGCGCCGCGGCCCCTTGTAGCGGTTGTAGCCCCACAGGTACTGCTGCGGGCACTGCAGGATCATGCGCTCGACCTCGCGGTTGATGACCGCGACGTCGGTGTCGAGGTCGCCGGTGAGCGGCTCGGTGGGCGCCTGCAGGCGGAACACGTAGCCCTCGCCGCGCGGCAGACGCTCGGCCCAGGTGTAGATCACGCGCACGCCCTTCACCGCCGCCAGGCGCGCGGCCAGCGTCATGGTCCACGCCGGCTTGCCGAAGAAGGGCGCCCACACGCCCTCGCCCGCGCCCGGCACCTGGTCGGGCAGCATGCCCACCGCCTCGTGGCTGCGCAGGGTCTTGACCAGCTTGCGCACCCCGGACAGGTCGGCCGGCGCGGTGCGCATCTGCCCGCGCGCACGCCCCGCCTCCATCAGCGGCTGCAGCACCTCCTTGCGCGGCGGGCGATAGAGCACGGTGATCGGAATCTGCGCCGCGATGCACTGCGCGGTGATCTCGAAGCAGCCCAGGTGCGGGGTGATGAAGAGGATGCCCGCGCCCTCGGCGCGCGCCGCCTCGACCAGCTCCCAGCCCTCGGTGCGCACCGCGCTCGCCACCACCTCCGCCGCCGGCCGCCCCCAGATGAAGGGCAGCTCGAGCGCCTGGCGGCCGGCCTCGACGATGGCCGCGCGCAGCACCGCCTCGTCCTCGCGACCGAGCGCGTTGAAGAGGTTCTCGCGCAGGCGGCGGGCGTAGGACGGCGAGGTCTTGTAGGTCAGCCAGCCCGCCCAGCCACCGAGGCGATGCAGCCAGGACAGGGGCAGGCGGGAGAGCAGGCGGAATAGGCTTTGCGACAGCACCAGGGAGAGATCCGATGTGGATGCCGGAACCGGCTTCAGTGCCGAATGCTTACACAGCCGGGCGTCCCGGTCTATAATCGCGGCTCCACCGCCGAGTTAACTCGACAACTTGCAGGGCGGTGGGACGGCCGCGGCGCCGTCCGAAACAAGTACTGCTAAAGCGTCGGCTGCTCGACGAAATCCCCGGAGCTGGCCGCAGACGCAAGGCCATCGCAACGGGGATTTTTGTTTTCCAGGGAGCAGTACAAATGGCTGAATTCCTCTTCACCTCCGAATCGGTCTCCGAAGGCCATCCCGACAAGGTCGCCGACCAGGTCTCCGATGGCGTGCTCGACGCCATCCTCGCTGAAGACCCCAAGGCGCGCGTCGCCTGCGAGACCCTGGTGTCCACCGGCCTGGTGGTGATCTCGGGCGAGATCACCACCACCGCCCACCCCAACTACCGCGAGATCGCGCAGGACGTGATCCGCCGCATCGGCTACGACAACTCCGACATCGGCTTCGACTACAAGAGCTGCGCGGTGCTGGCGGCGATCAACCGCCAGTCGCCCGACATCGCCCAGGGCGTGGACAACGCCAACGACGACCCGCTCGACCAGGGCGCCGGCGACCAGGGCCTGATGTTCGGCTACGCCACCAACGAGACCGACAGCCTGATGCCGCTGCCGATCCACTACGCCCACCGCGTCATGCAGCGCCAGGCCGAGGTGCGCAAGGACGGCCGCCTGCCCTGGCTGCGCCCGGACGCCAAGAGCCAGCTCACGGTCAAGTACGTCGACGGCAAGCCGGTGGCGATCGACACCGTGGTGGTGTCCACCCAGCACGACCCGGACGTGACGCAGGAGCAGATCCGCGAGGCGGTGATCGAGCTGATCATCAAGCCGGTGCTGCCGCCCGAGCTGATGCAGGGTGAGGTGCGCTACCTGGTGAACCCCACCGGCCGCTTCGTGGTCGGCGGGCCGCACGGCGACTGCGGCCTCACCGGGCGCAAGATCATCGTCGACACCTACGGCGGCGCGGCCCACCACGGCGGCGGCGCGTTCTCGGGCAAGGACCCGTCCAAGGTGGACCGCTCGGCCGCCTACGCGGGCCGCTACGTCGCCAAGAACGTGGTCGCCGCGGGCCTCGCCGACAAGTGCGAGGTGCAGGTGGCCTACGCGATCGGCGTGGCGCGCCCGGTGTCGCTGATGGTCAACACCTTCGGCACCGGCCGCATCGCCGACGCGAAGATCGTCGAGCTCATCGGCCGCCACTTCGACCTGCGCCCGAAGGCGATCATCCAGACGCTCGACCTGCTGCGCCCGATCTACTCCCGCACCGCAGCCTACGGCCACTTCGGCCGCGACGAGCCGGGCTTCACCTGGGAGCAGACCGACAAGGCCGCCGCGCTGCGCGCCGACGCCGGGCTGTAAGCGGGGGACTCCATGCTCCAGCAAGTCCTCATGTTCCTCGCCGGCCTGGCGGTGCTGGTCGTCGGCGCCGACGTGCTGGTGCGCGGCGCCTCGCGGCTGGCCGTGTCCTTCGGCGTGTCGCCGCTGGTGGTGGGCCTCACGGTGGTCGCCTTCGGCACCAGCGCGCCCGAGATGGCGGTGTCGGTGGGCTCGGCGCTGGCCGGCAGCCCCGACCTCGCGATCGGCAACGTCGTCGGCAGCAACATCGCCAACGTGCTGCTGATCCTCGGCATCTCGGCGCTGATCACGCCGCTGCTGGTCGACGAGCAGATCATCCGCCAGGAGATCCCGATCATGATCGGGGCCTCGGCCCTGCTCGTGGTGATGGCGCTCGACGGCAACATCGGCCTGCTGGAGTCGATCGCGCTGTTCGGCCTGGTGATCGCGTACACGGTCTTCCTGGTCGTGCAGTCGCGGCGCGCCTCGAAGCACGTGCAGGACGAGTTCGAGACCGAGATCCCCACCTCCACCTGGGACCGCCACTGGGCGGTGCAGGTCGGCCTGATCGTGGGCGGCCTGGCGATGCTGGTGGTCGGCGCCGACTGGCTAGTGGATTCGGCGGTCGCCTTCGCGCGCGCCTTCGGCGTCAGCGACCTGGTGATCGGCCTCACGGTGGTCGCGGTCGGCACCTCGATGCCCGAGATCGCCACCTCGATCGTCGCCGCCATGCGCGGCCAGCGCGACATCGCGGTGGGCAACGTGGTGGGCAGCAACGTGTTCAACATCCTCGCCGTGCTCGGCGCCGCCGGCATCGCCTCGGGCGTCGGCCTGCCGGTGTCGGAGGCGGCGCGCAACTTCGACCTGTGGGTGATGCTGGCGGTGGCCTTCGCCTGCCTGCCGATCATGATCACCGGGCGCGAGATCGCGCGCTGGGAAGGGGTCGTGTTCCTCGCCTATTACGCCGCCTACACCGCCTGGCTGGTGCTGCAGGCGCAGCAGCACGCCAGCCTGCCGGCGTTCTCGGGGATCATGCTCGGCTACGTGATGCCGATCACCGTGATCACCATTGTCGTCAGCATCGTGCGCAGCAACGGCCGGCGCGCATAGGCGCGATCCGGCGACGAGCCGCGCCCACCCGGGCGCGGCTTTGCTATACTTCGAACGTTTTCCGAGGAGCGCTGCGAGGCGCCCGCCGGCCCTGCCGGCCGCGGCCCCCAGGCTCGGACCCCGCCCTCCGGCGGGTTGCAGCACAACGGCGCTCACCTGCGAATCATCTTCAACCCTGCCGGGTTCGGGATGTCGGGTGAGCCCCCAGCAGCGCCGCGCGCTGCCCTCCCCCACGTTCTGCCCGGCCATAGCATGGAGCTTCCCATGAACGCTGTGGCTGACACTCACTTCACCGACTACGTCGTCGCCGATCTCGCGCTCGCCGCCTGGGGCCGCAAGGAAATCCGCATCGCCGAGACCGAGATGCCCGGCCTGATGGCGATCCGCGAGGAATACGCCGCCAGCCAGCCCCTGAAAGGCGCGCGCATCACCGGCTCGCTGCACATGACCATCCAGACCGCGGTGCTGATCGAGACGCTGACCGCGCTCGGCGCCCAGGTGCGCTGGGCCTCGTGCAACATCTTCTCGACCCAGGACCACGCCGCCGCGGCAATCGCCGCCGACGGCATCCCGGTGTTCGCGGTCAAGGGTGAGTCGCTGACCGACTACTGGGACTATACCCACCGCATCTTCGAGTGGTCGGACGGTGGTTACAGCAACATGATCCTCGACGACGGCGGCGACGCCACGCTGCTGCTGCACCTGGGCGCGCGCGCGGAGCAGGACCTCTCGGTGCTGGCCAAGCCGGGCTCGGAAGAGGAGACCATCCTCTTCGCCGCGATCAAGGCCAAGCTCGCGCAGGACCCGACCTGGTACTCGACCCGCCTCGCGCAGGTCAAGGGCGTGACCGAGGAGACCACCACCGGCGTGCACCGCCTGTACCAGATGCACGCGCGCGGCGAGCTCAAGTTCCCGGCGATCAACGTCAACGATTCGGTGACCAAGTCGAAGTTCGACAACCTCTACGGCTGCCGCGAATCGCTGGTCGACGGCATCAAGCGCGCCACCGACGTGATGGTGGCCGGCAAGGTCGCGGTGGTGGCCGGCTACGGCGACGTGGGCAAGGGCTCGGCCCAGGCCCTGCGCGCACTGTCGGCCCAGGTGTGGGTGACCGAGGTCGATCCGATCTGCGCGCTGCAGGCAGCCATGGAAGGCTACCGCGTGGTGACCATGGAGTACGCCGCCGACAAGGCCGACATCTTCGTCACCGCCACCGGCAACTACCACGTGATCACCCACGACCACATGGCGAAGATGAAGGACCAGGCCATCGTGTGCAACATCGGCCACTTCGACAACGAGATCGACGTCGCCGGCATCGAAGGCTACGAGTGGGAGGAGATCAAGCCGCAGGTCGATCACGTGATCTTCCCGGACGGCAAGCGCATCATCCTGCTCGCCAAGGGCCGCCTGGTGAACCTCGGCTGCGCCACCGGCCACCCGAGCTACGTGATGTCGAGCTCCTTCGCCAACCAGACCATCGCGCAGATCGAGCTGTTCACCCGCACGGCCGACTACCCGGTGGGCGTGTATACCCTGCCCAAGCACCTCGACGAAAAGGTCGCCCGCCTGCAGCTGAAGAAGCTCAACGTGCAGCTCACCGAGCTCACCGACGCGCAGGCCGCCTACATCGGCGTGCCCAAGCAAGGCCCGTACAAGACCGACTCGTACCGCTACTGATCGCGGAAGCGGCACAACCCCCGGCAGGAGCGCCTCCCGGCGCGCCCGCCGGGGGCTCTTCACGCCTGACTCCTTACGTCTGACGCCTCACCCCTCACACCTCACGCCTCACCCCTCACGCCATGTCAATGAACTCCTTCCACGCCCGCCAGGGCAAGCCGCGGCCGGCTGCGCAGGGCAAGGGCCCGGCGGACCGCCACGGCCTGCTGCGCGTGGACCAGCTGCTGGTGGCGCAGGGGCTGGCGGCCTCGCGCACTGCGGCGCGGGGGCTGATCGAGGCCGGGCGGGTGAGCCACGAGGGCCAGCCGGTCGCCAAGCCGGCGCTCGAATTGCCGCCCGACGCGTGCCTGGCGGTGACACCCGCCGACAGCGACCGCTTCGTCTCGCGCGGCGCGCTCAAGCTCGAAGGCGCGCTCGCGCGCAGCGGGCTGGACGTGCGCGTCGCGATCTGCCTCGACATCGGCCAGTCCACCGGCGGCTTCACCGACTGCCTGCTGCAGGCCGGCGCGGCCCGGGTGGTCGGGGTGGAGGTCGGCCACGACCAGCTCCATCCGCGCCTGCGCGCCGACGGCCGCTGCGTCACCTTCGAAGGCCTCAACGCCCGCCAGCTCGGCGCCGCCGACCTCGGCGAGCACGCCCCGCCGCAGGGCTTCGACCTGCTGGTGTGCGACGCCAGCTTCATCTCGCTCGCCCTGCTGCTGCCGCAGTGGGCCGCGCTGCTCGCGCCCGCCGGCCACGTGCTGGCGCTGGTCAAGCCGCAGTTCGAAGTCGGCCCGCAAGGCCTGGGCAAGGGCGGCATCGTGCGCGACCCGGCGCGCTACGCCGAGGTCGAGGCCCGCCTGCGCATCGCCGCGGACGCCGCCGGACTGGTCATCCTCGACTGGTTCGACTCGCCGATCACCGGCGGCGACGGCAACCGTGAATTCTTCTTCCACGCCATCCGCAGGCCGGGCGGCGACACCCACCCAAGCGAATCATGAAACCCGAAATCTCCATCGAGTTCTTCCCGCCCACCACCGCCGAGGGCGCCGACAAGCTGCACGCCACCCGGGAGAAGCTCGCCGCACTGAAGCCGGCCTTCTTCTCGGTGACCTACGGCGCCGGCGGCTCCACCCGAGAGCGCACCTTCAGCACCGTGAAGGAGATCGCCGCCGCCGGCCACGAGGCCGCGCCGCACCTGTCCTGCGTGGGCTCGTCGCGCGACAGCATCCGCGAGATCCTGCAGGAATACGCCGACGCAGGCATCCGCCGCATCGTCGCGCTGCGCGGCGACCTGCCCTCGGGCGCGGGCGCGGCGGGCGAGTTCCGCTACGCCAACGAGCTCGTCGAGTTCATCCGCGCCGAGACCGGCGGGCGCTTCCACATCGAGGTCGCCGCCTACCCCGAGTGGCACCCCCAGGCACGCAGCCCCAGGGACGACCTCGCCGCCTTCAAGCGCAAGGTCGACGCCGGCGCCGACTCGGCGATCACCCAGTACTTCTACAACCTCGACGCCTACCTCCACTTCGTCGATGCGGTGCGCAAGATGGGCGTCGACGTGCCGATCGTGCCCGGCATCATGCCGATCGGCAGCTTCAGCAAGCTGGCGCGCTTCTCGGACGCCTGCGGCGCCGAGATCCCGCGCTGGATGCGCAAGACCTTCGAGAGCTACGGCGACGACAGCGACGCCATCCGCGCCTTCGGCCTCGACGTGGTCACCGACCTGTGCGAGAAGCTGCTCGCCGCGGGCGCGCCCGGCCTGCATTTCTATAGCATGAACATGGCGGGCCCGACCACCGAGATCTGCAGGCGGCTGGGGCTGACGACCTGATCCGGGCAACCCGGCGCGGCTTTTCGCGGCGGCTGTGACTTTTGTAGCTCAAGCCGGGGGCGCGCGGGCCGTAGATTCGGTCTACCGATCAGCCACTCTCGGCCGCCCGCTGCATGCCGGCGGCACGGACCCGCCACCATGCGCTTCACAACCCCCTCTTCCGGCCCTGCCCGCGGCATCGGCCGGGCTCGGCGCATCGACCCTTCCCGCCCCCCGGCCCTGCGCACGCCGAGCCGGCTGCTGCTGAGCTGCGCGCTGCTTTTGGCGCCGGCCGCGCAGGCAGAAGAGCTCGCCGACCTCAGCCTCGAGCAGTTGATGGCCGTGCCGGTGGTCGGCGCCTCCAAATACGAGCAGACGCAGGACCGCGTCGCCGCCGCCGTCACCGTGATCACCCGCGACGAGATCCGCAGCTTCGGCTGGCGCACGCTCGACGAGGCGCTCGCCACCCTGCCCGGCGTCCACACCACCTACGACCGCCAGTATTCCTATGTGGGCGTGCGCGGCTTCGGCCTCGCCGGCGACTACATGACCCGCGTGCTGGTCACCATCGACGGCGTGCGCGTCAACGAGCCCATGTACGACGGCGCCCCCTTCGGCCGCATGCTGCCGCTCGACATGGATCTGGTCGAGCGCATCGAATTCATCCCCGGCCCGGGCGGCGCGGTGTATGGCCAGAACGCCATGTTCGGCGTGGTCAACGTGATCACGCGCAAGGGCGCGGCGCTCGACGGCGGCGAGTTCTCGGCCTCGTGGCAGTGGCCGCAGGCCACGCGCAAGGCGCGCGTGAGCTGGGGCAAGCGCCTCGACGACGAGCTCGAGCTGATGCTGTCCGCGGCGACCCTGCGCAGCGACGGCGACGACCTGTGGATGGACTTCGGCACCGGCGAACGCGGCCTCGTGCGCGGCCAGGACGGCGAGCGCGACCAGGAGTTCAACCTCAGCGCGCGCCGCGGGCCGTGGTCCTTCGGGCTCGCCCACGGCGACCGCCGCAAGGACGACCCCACCGGCGTGTTCGGCACCGACACCTTCGCCTCGGGCACCTTCCAGGGCGACCGCTACACCGTCGCCCACCTCGGCTACGGCGCCGCACTCTCCGACACCCTGTCGCTGTCGGCGCGCGCCTTCGTCGGCGACTACCGCTACGAGAGCACCCTGATGTACGACGGCGAGGCCTACGACTACCCGGCCTCCACGACCTGGCACGGCGTCGAGTTGCAGCTCGTGTCGACCGCACTCGCAGATCACACCCTGCTGGTGGGCGCGGAATACCAGCACAACCAGCGCATCGACCAGAACATCGTCTACCCCGGCATCGGCCCCATCCTGCGCGACCGCCGCAGCGGCTACCGCGCCGGCGTCTTCGTGCAGGACGAATGGCGCCTCGGCGAGCACTTCGCCAGCACGCTCGGCCTGCGCGCCGACCACAACGACATCACCGGCACCAAGCTCAGCCCGCGCGTCGGCCTGATCTGGAACGCCAGCGCACGCAACACGCTCAAGCTGCTCTACGGCCGCGCCCACCGCGCGCCCAATGCCTACCAGCTCTACTACGACGAGGCCTACCTCGCCGACGACGGTACGCTCGAGGCCTACCAGCGCGCCAACCCGAGCCTCGGTGGCGAGGTCGTCGACACCACCGAGCTGGTCCTCGACCACCGCGCGTCGGCCGAGCTGCACCTGCGCGCCTCGCTGTACCGCTGGAAGATCGGCGACCTGATCAACCTGGTCGCCGACGCGGACGGGGTCGGCCAGTACCAGGCCGTCGGCAGCGTGGAGAGCCGCGGCCTGGAGCTCTCCGCCGACCGCACCTGGCGCAACGGCGCCCGCCTGCGCGGCAACGTCTCCTTCCAGCACGCCACCGATGACGCCGGCGACCGTGTCGAGAACTCGCCGCGCGTGCTCGCCCGGGTGAACTTCTCCACCCCGCTGCCGACGCTGCCGCTGCGGCTGGGCGTGGAGCTGGCCTACGACGGCAAGCGCCGCAGCCCCGCGGACAACGCGGTCGACGCGTTCTGGCTGTCGAACCTGCACCTGGTGGCCGACCGCTGGATCCCTGGCGCCGAGGTGTCGCTGAGCGTGCTGAACCTGTTCGACCAGGCCTACGCGCACCCGAGCGCCGGCGCGCCGATCCACACCATGGACCGCCTCGACCAGGACGGCCGCAGCCTGCGGCTGAAGTTCGACTACCGGTTCTGATCCAGCATGTCCCGCCCACCCACCCACCGCC
>NZ_AMXF01000125.1 GCF_000310225.1 Thauera phenylacetica B4P | reverse complement strand
AAGGCCAGGCCGAGGATCAGCAACACGGCGAGTGCCAGGAGTTTTCGTGTGTTCATTTACGGGTCCTTATCAGATAAATCGTCAGGGCGGCGGCGATGGCGAGGAAGGCCGCCAGCGATAGCCAGGGAATCTGGATGTCGCCAAGGATGACCAGGGCTTGCTGGCTGCACGAGGGGCCGGTGCCGCACGGCACCCACCACTGTGGCACCCAGCCTGCGATCAGTGCGCTGTGATAGGCGGCCAGCGCGAGACCAGCGAGCGCGAATGGCAGCGCATACACCGCACCGCGCCGGTCCTCGGCGAACACGGCCATGCCCAGAATGAGGGCGAGCGGGAACATGGCGATCCGCTGGTACCAGCACAGCACGCAGGGCGTCATGCCCATCACTTCACCGATGAAGAGCGCGCCCAGCGTGGATACCAGAGCCACGGCCCAGGCGGCCATCAGCCACCACCATTGGGTTCGTTTGTCGTGCATCGAGTCGATCTCGAGGGTTGGTTCCCAGGCTTCGGGAGGGGCGGACGCCATAGGCAGTGCCCGGACGTCCGCAATGGAGCACACCGCCGCTACCGTGCGGCGCGCGCTCGAAGACGAGGGGAAGACAGGGGTGGGCTGCCGCTCAGGCAGCGAGGCGCCACTTGGGGCGTTCAGGCTCGGTGACCAGCGCAGACGCGTTGAAGTCCCGCCCGGCGTCGACGAGGACATGGCCCAGTCCTGTCAATGGCAGACGACCCGCATCGAGCAGTGCAGCGCTCGCAAGGATCTGGCAGAAACCGCAGTCGGCGTGAAGCTGCCCTTTCATCCCTTCATCGCCTTCATCCACCTGACAGGTATGTGGATGGTGGTCGCCGTGGCTGGTCGCGAAACCGGCCGATTCCAAGCAGTACGCCTCCAGGCCCGCCGAAGCGAACTGAAGTGGAACGAGCAGCAGGAAGAAGATGGCAAGCCAACGGTGCATGGGCGACGATTTTAACTCCGGCCCGTTGGCTGACGGCTCATATCGCGACCATGAACGTACCGGAGCGCTGGCACCCCACATTGTGGTCACGCCGCCACCGAACCGCAGATCATTGCGCATGCTCATCGTGGCACACACAGACATCCCCCCGCGTCGGCGCCTCGAGCTCATGCAGGATGCCGCATTGCGCCGCACGATCGGGGGCACCGCACTGGCTGCGCAGGGCGACGAGTTGGCGCTCGAGCATTTGCAGGGTGTCGAGACGCGCGCGGACACGGGTGAGTTGGGAGTCGATCAACGCGTCGACCTCAGCACAGTCGGTTGTGGGGTCGTCCACGAAGCGCAGCAGTTGCGCGACGTCGACCAAGGCAATGTCCAGTGCCCGGCAGTGGCGGATGAACGCGAGGCGCTCAAGGTGCCCACCCGCGTAGGCCCGATATCCATTGGGGCTGCGGGAAGGCGCCGGGAGCAGACCGATCCGTTCGTAGTAGCGGATGGTTTCGACCTCGACGTGCGCGGCCTTGGCCAATTCACCGATCTTCATCGCCTGCATCTCCTCATTGCAACCGCCCAACAGCTTAACCGCTTGACCCTGTAGTGGCTACAGGGTGTGTGATGCACCCCTCGCCCACGTAAAGGAGAAAACCATGGCCGGCTGTTGTTCCCACTCCACCTGCGATGCCAGCGCAGCGAGCCCGCGCTTCCGCCAAGCACTGTGGATTGCATTGATCGTGAATGCGGCGATGTTCTTGGTCGAATTCGTCGCCGGCCTTGCAGTCGGTTCGGTCGCCCTATGGGCCGACGCCCTCGATTTCGCAGGAGATGCCGCCAACTATGCGCTGTCGCTGACGGTGCTGTCGTGGGGATTGATATGGCGGGCACGCGCGGCCTTGCTCAAGGGCGTGGCGATGGTGCTTTTCGGCGCCGTTGTAATGGCACGCGCCCTGTGGGCCTTCCAGCACGGCGTGACGCCTGAGCCGATTACGATGGGCGTGGTCGGCATCCTCGCACTGCTCGCCAACGCAGGGGTGGCGATGATGTTGTATCGATTTCGCGCGGGCGACGCGAACATGCGTTCGGTGTGGCTGTGCAGCCGCAACGATGCGATCGGCAATCTCGCGGTGATCCTGGCGGCGGCAGGCGTCTTCGGTACCGGAAGCGCATTGCCGGACCTTGTCGTTGCACTGGTGATGTCCGGGCTCGCGCTGTGGTCGGGGCTTGTCATCGTCGCTCACGCCCGGCGCGACATCGGCGACGCACGACAAGTCCATCAGAAGGGATGAGGACAGCGGAGCGACGTGCTTGAGGCAATGACAGGTTTCGAGGCCCAGCGGCCATCAGGATGGCAGGATTGTGGAGAGGAGGACGGGCAGCTGATGGCCGCCTGCTGTCTGCCATGAGTGGGCTGGCGACGAGGTCGTTTAGGGGCATGGCACGGCGTGATTGGACAAAATGAGCCATTTTGTCTAAAGCTCGGAGACCACCACCAGCAACGGCGCGGCTTTGCATCGGATTTTTTCGCCGAACATTGGACGAAACGGTGCCCAAAGTCAGAACCACTCGAACCGCCGCGCCCGCCACTCGGCCCCGTCCACGATCCCCTCGCGGTACAGCTCCGGCCAGTTCCTGAAGAACGGCACGAACCCCGTGTCCGGCGCCCGAAACATGAACACCGCCAGGCCGCAGGCCAGCACGACCACTCCGCTCAGGATGTACTCGCCCATTCCGCCGGTCCGCATCCGGCCGCCGAGTAACGTCGTGCGGCGGTCCGACCACCAGGACACCGGAACGCCGGTCACGGTGAGCGAGTCCTGCAGCCAGTGACATATCGCGCCCAAGGTGAAGGCCAGGCCCCAGCCGCGAACGTCCCACACGAAGCCGAAGAAGGCCGCCGCGGTAAGCCAGGTCAGCAGTACATGCGTGACCGTGCGGTGCTTCACCTTGCGGCTGGCGGTCGTGCCGACCCACTCCATCCAGTCGGGGGCAGTCGAGCCGAGCATTGCCAGCGGGACCATGCCGGGGTCGATCACCGCGGAGATCGAGCCGGCGACGGCGACATGGTTGAACCACCTCACGGCCGCCCCGCGATCACCTGGTCAATCGCCGCCTCGACGTCGGTCCGATCGACGCACATGCCGATCAGGACCAGCTTCGCTGCTGTCAGGTCGGCAGACACGCTCAGGATTTTCGATTCGAGCCCGGCGACCTTCGCGATGGCGTCGATCTGCTCTTTCGTTTCAGCGACGCCCGCGATGACCCGCCGGCTGCTGCGATCCTCGATCGAGCGCCAAAGCCCGAGCTCGCGCCTGGCGATCGCGCGCTCTGCAAGCAGTTGCTCGATCTTGCCCACGTTCTGCGCGACCAGACTCCGCCGCGACGCTTCGCGCTCGCGCTCGCGGTCGAGCTCGATTTCCGAATAGAGCGGGATCCGCGCGACGATCCCCGCATAGCTCGAGGTCTCGGCCGCAGCCTGGATGAGTTGGTTACGGTTCGAACTTTGATCGTTGGCATATCGAGCCTCGAGCGCAATCTCCGGCCGCCACCAGGAGCGGGACGGAAAGCAGGTGATCACCAGGTCGTACAGGCCGCGCGCATCGAGCACGGGCGGAGGCTCGAGCGGCCCGGTTGGGGGCTTGTCGCGCGGATCGTCGGCGGCGCCGTCGAACCGCGGCAGGTGCCAGGACGGCGTAGGGCGCTCGCCGGCGGTTGCCATGCTCGCGTACAGCGCGAGCGCCAGGAGCGCGAACCAGCCGAGGACGGCGAGCCAGTACGCGATCGCGAACTTCAGCCACGGCGAGAGCTTCACGATTGCTTCGCCGAGCGGGCGCCGCGGCCGAGCAGATGCAGCCCGCCGACCACCGCCGCCACCGGCCAGGCGCCGGCGGCGGTTGCGATTACAGCGATCATCCAGGCGATCACCGCGGTCATGTCATAGGGCGCATCGCTGTCCAGGTGCACGTATTCCGGACTGCGCGCCTGCAGGGCCATCCGGAGCGTGATCGGGATCCGCCCCTCGCTGGTCGTCGTCGTCACCACGCGCCCAGCGCCGCGCACCACCTGCACCATGATGTCCGCCTTCCGGCCGGTGAGCAGATGCGCGTCGTCGATCAGCACCGCGGCCCGGTTCGCTTCGACCCACGAGATCATGAAGAGAAGCCGGGGTCAGGTCTTTCATTTACTCATATGTCGCCGTTTCTCAAAAATAAGAACATGTGTCGTTGACATGTCGTCAGCAGCGACATAACTTGCCCACTTGTCGCTAAAAAAAGTTTTTTGCATCATGACCGATGTCGCCCCCGCCTGGGATCCCATGCAGCCGTACAACCGCCTGCCTGCGCTGCCCCCGGCACACGAGCTGGAGAGCCGGGTTGTGCTGAAGGCCTGCATCGAGGCGCGTGTAGCGTTGGCCGAGCTCAAGCAAGCAGCTGAGCTCATCCCCAACCAGACGATGCTGATCAACACCATTCCACTGCTGGAAGCCAAGGACAGCTCGGAAATCGAGAACATCGTCACTTCGACCGACCAGCTGTTCCGGTATGCGCAGAGCCACGACAACGCCGACCCCGCCACCAAGGAGGCGCTGCGTTACCGCACCGCACTGCACCAGGGGTTCCAGTCGCTCAAGGTGCGACCACTATGCACCGCCACGGCCGTGAACGTCTGCCGCACCCTCAAGGGGGTGGAAATGGACATCCGCCGCACCCCGGGTACGCAGTTGGCCAACGACCGCTCTGGGGAGGTGGTCTACACCCCGCCCGAAGGCGAAGCCCGCTTGCGCGACATGCTCGCCAACTGGGAGCGCTTCCTGCACAACCAGACCGAGCTCGACCCTTTGATCCGCATGGCCGTGGGTCACTACCAGTTCGAAGCCATCCACCCGTTCACCGATGGCAACGGCCGCACCGGTCGCGTGCTGAACATCCTCTACCTCATCCAGGAAGGGCTGTTGAACCTGCCCATCCTGTACCTTAGCCGTCATGTGATCGTCCACAAGGCCGACTATTACGGCCTGCTGCTCGGCGTCACGCGCGACGAAGCCTGGGAACCCTGGCTGCTCTTCATGCTGCAGGCCGTGGCCGACACGTCCAGATGGACCACCGGGAAGATCGCCGCCATTCGCGCTCTGGCCGAACAGACCACCGAGCATGTACGCACGCACCTGCCCAAGATCTACACCCGCGAGCTGGTGGACGTGATCTTCGAGCAGCCTTATTGCCGCATCGGCAACCTGGTGGACAAAGGCATCGCCCAGCGCCAGGCAGCCTCGCGCTACCTGCACGACCTTGCCCATCTGGGCGTATTGCGCGAAATGCCGTTCGGCAAGGAAAAGCTCTTCATTCAACCCAAGCTGATGCAATTGCTCAGCCGGGACAGCAACCAGTTCCAGCCTTACGCCTGAAGCGCCAGCGGCTCATCGGTCCGTTCAGTCGCGGTGCGCCGGCCACGCCGGCAGGCGCACGTCGAAGACGAGGGCGAGCAGGCGCGAGCCGGTGGCGGCGGCGATGCCGGCCAGGGTGGTGATCGGCAGCGGCAGGCCGGTCGTGTTGAGGGCGAGGAAGACGCCGCAGCCGAACAGCGCGCACATCGCGTAGGGGCGGTGGTCGCTGTAGACCTTGGGGACCTCGTTGCACAGCACGTCGCGCGACACGCCGCCGAACACCGCGGTGACGACGCCCATCATCATCGACACCAGCGCCGGCATGCCGGCGGCGTCGGCCAGCGTGGCGCCGGAGATGGCGAAGAGGCCGAGGCCGAGCGCGTCGGCGAGCTCCATCAGGCGGCCGCCGACCTTGTGACGCAGGGTCTGCAGCCACAGCGGCGTCGTCGCCACCATGGCCAGCACCAGCCAGAGGTATTCCTGGTTCTCGATCCAGAACAGCGGGCGGCGGTCGAGCAGGATGTCGCGCAGGGTGCCGCCGCCGAAGGCGCTGACGAAGGCGACCGAGAACACGCCGACGATGTCCATGCGCTTGCGGGTGGCCTCGATTAGGCCGGACATCGCGAAGGCCAGGGTGCCGCCGACTTCGATCGCGACCAGGAAGGGATGGAGGTTCATTGGGGTGTGAGGGGTGAGGCGTTGGGGTGAGGCGTCAGGGGTGAGGCGTCAGGGGTGAGGCGTCAGGGGCGCTGGGACAGCCATTGTGCGGCGGCGGTTCCGGCGGCGAGGCCGGTGGCGAAGCAGGCGGTGAGCAGATAGCCGCCGGTGGGGGCTTCCCAGTCGAGCATCTCGCCGGCGACGAAGACGCCGGGGCAGGCGTGCAGCATCAGGTGCGCATCCAGGGCCTCGAAGCGTACGCCGCCGGCGCTGCTGATGGCCTCGTCGAGCGGCCGCGTGGCGACGAGGCGCAGCGGCAGGGCCTTGATGGCCGCGGCGAGGCGGGCGGGGTCGTCGAGCTCGGCCTTGGTGAGGCATTCGCGCAGCAGCCCGGCCTTGACGCCCTTGATGCCGGCCTGGCTGTGCAGGTGGCTGGCGAAGGAGCGGCTGCCGCGCGGGCGGGCGAGTTCGGCGGCGAGGCGCTCGAGGCTGCGGCCGGGGGCGAGGTCGAGCTCGAGGATCGCTTCGCCGTGGGCGAGCAGGGTGTCGCGCAGCGGAGCGGAGAGCGCATAGACGAGGCCGCCCTCGATGCCGGTGGCGGAGATCAGGCATTCGCCGGCGCGCGCATGGACACGGCCGGCGGGGTCGGTACAGCGCGCGGCGACGGACTTGAGCGGCTGGCCGCGGAAGCGTTCGAGGAAGTGCGTGCTCCAGCCGGTGCCGGCGGGGCCGGCGACGTCGAAGCCGCAGTTGGCGGGGCGCAGGTCGGCCACCTCGACGCCGGCGGCGCGCAGCGGGGCCACCCAGGCACCGTCGGAGCCGAGCTTCGCCCAGCTGCCGCCGCCGAGCGCGAGCACGAGCGCATCGGCCTCGACGTGCTGTTCGCCGTCCGGGGTGGCGAAGCGCAGGCGCTGCGGGCGGGGCTGGCGTTCGCCCGCGTTCGCGGCGTCAGGCGCAGGGCTGTCCTCCGCCGGGCCACCCTGTGTCGCTTCGTCCGCCCAGCCCAGCCAGCGATGGCGCACCGCGAAGCGCACCCCGGCCGCGCGCAGGCGGGCGAGCCAGGCGCGCAGCAGCGGCGCAGCCTTCATCTCGTTCGGGAAGACGCGGCCCGAGCTGCCGACGAAGGTCTCGACGCCCAGGCGGTGCGCCCACTCGCGCAGCGCCTGCGGCGGAAAGGCCTCGACCAGCGGCGCGAGCGGGTCGCGGCGGTCGCCGTAGCGCCCGAGGAAGTCGGCCAGGGGTTCGGAGTGGGTGAGGTTGAGCCCGCCGCGCCCGGCGAGCAGGAACTTGCGCCCGACCGAGGGCATGGCGTCGTACACCGTCACCGTGCAGCCGCGCTCGGCGAGCGCGCCCGCCGCCATCAGGCCGGCGGGGCCGCCACCGACCACCGCGACGCGTGCGTGCTGCACGGGTGCCTAGGCCGCCGCGAAGCGACGGCGGAAACCCTCGGGCACCGCGACCTTGCGGCGTTCGCCGTAGTCGAAGAAGACGATGCCCGTCTTGCCGCGTGCGACCTCGCGCCCGCTCGCGGCTTCCGCCATGCGCCACACCAGGTCGCAGCCGTGCTCGTGGAAGTCGGCCACGCCCATCTCGACCCGCATGGTCTCGCCGTGGAAGGCCTCGGAGCGGTACTGCAGCGCGGCGTCGGCGACGATGATGCCGAGGCCCTCGATGTCGAGCTCGGAATAGCCCATGGACTTGAGAAAGCGCACGCGCGCCTCGGAGACGATGCCGAGCAGCTGGGCGTTGTCGAGGTGGTTGCCGTAGTTGATGTGCGACATCAGCAGCGGGATGTCGGTGGAGAAGGCGAAGCGGTCGGGCAGCTCGATCCGGATGCGGGCCATGGCGGGTGTTTGCGGATGCGGAAAAGGAAGAGGCCCGAGCGTAACGGCCCGGGCCTCGGCGGGGCAAGCGGAAAGCCGCCTGCCGGTGCTGCGCGATCAGGCCTGCGGCGGAATGCGCAGCACCTGGCCCGGGTAGATCTTGTCCGGGTGGCTCAGCATCGGCTTGTTGGCCTCGAAGATCGCGGGGTACTGGTTGGCGTTGCCGTAGTACTTCTTGGCGATCGCGGACAGCGTGTCGCCGCGTGCCACGGTGTGGAACTGCGCCTCGGGTTCGGCACGGGACACGCTCAGGCGGTTCTCGACCTCGGCCACCCCGGCGACGTTGCCGGCGGCGAGCAGGATCTTCTCGCGCGTGGCCTGGTCGGGCGCGGTGCCGCTGACGGCGACCAGGCTCTTGGCGGCGTCGAAGCTCACGCCCAGATCCGGCGGCGCGATCTTGAGCGCGACGATGTAGTCGTGGATGGCTTGCGCCGCCTTGGCGTTGGCTGCGGCCGGATCGGCGGCGGCGTTGGCCTCGCCCGTCCCGAAGAGCTTCTCGCCGGCTTCCTTGATGAATGCGAACAGACCCATGAACACCTCCCTGTCGTTGGTTTGGCTACACGTGCACGGCCAGCATAACCCCTCGGTCATTCCGGGTCCATGCACGCCGGTTGAGCGCGGGACCGTATGGCATGCCTCGGGATGCACGAGAACGGTGCATGGATCCGCCGAATGTCATTGCTGGCGCAAGTTTGACGAAGATCATGCACCAAAGGGGGGAGTTGATGCACAATAACGGCCTGCATTGCGCGATGGCCTCGGGTAAAACCGAGGCCATCGCGTGTGCGCGTGCGCAAGAAAAACCTGTCTTCAATCAATCCATGGGTCCAACATCATGAAATATCAGTCCCTCGAGGAGTTCCTGGCCTACGTCGAACAGCGCAACCCCGGCCAGCCCGAGTTCCTGCAGGCCGTGACCGAGGTCATGGAGAGCCTGTGGCCCTTCATTTCGGCCAACAAGCGCTATGCGGAGCACTCCCTCCTCGACCGGCTGATCGAACCCGAGCGCGCGATCTCGTTCCGCGTCTCGTGGGTGGACGACCGTGGCGAGGTCCAGGTCAACCGCGGCTATCGCATCCAGCACAGCTCCGCGATCGGCCCCTACAAGGGCGGCCTGCGCTTCCATCCTTCGGTGAACCTGTCGATCCTGAAGTTCCTGGCCTTCGAGCAGACCTTCAAGAACGCGCTCACCACGTTGCCCATGGGCGGCGGCAAGGGCGGTTCCGACTTCGATCCCAAGGGCCGCAGCCCGGGTGAGGTCATGCGCTTCTGCCAGGCCTTCATGACCGAGCTGTACCGCCACGTGGGTCCCGACACCGACGTGCCCGCCGGCGACATCGGCGTGGGCGGCCGCGAGGTCGGCTTCATGGCCGGCATGATGAAGAAGCTGTCGAACAACTCGGCCTGCGTGTTCACCGGCAAGGGCCTGTCCTTCGGCGGCTCGCTGATCCGTCCCGAGTCGACCGGCTACGGCACCGTCTACTTCGCCCACGCCATGCTCGAGCGCGCCGGCCGCGACATCAAGGGCATGCGCGTCTCGGTGTCGGGCTCGGGCAACGTCGCCCAGTACGCCATCGAGAAGCTGATGGAGCTCGGCGCCAAGCCGATCACCTGCTCCGACTCGAGCGGCACCGTGATCGACGAGGCCGGCTTCACCCCCGAGAAGCTGGCGATCCTCATGGAGATCAAGAACCACTACTACGGCCGCGTCGCCGAGTACGCCGAGCGCGTCGGCGCGCGCTTCGAGCCGGGTGTGCGTCCGTGGCACGTGCCGGTGCAGGTCGCGCTGCCGTGCGCGACCCAGAACGAGCTCGACGGCAACGACGCCGCCACGCTGGTCAAGAACGGCGTGGTCGCGGTCGCCGAGGGTGCCAACATGCCGAGCACCATGGAAGCGGTGAAGATCTTCGAGCACAACGGCGTGCTGTACGCGCCGGGCAAGGCCTCCAACGCCGGCGGCGTGGCCACCTCGGGCCTGGAGATGAGCCAGAACGCGATGCGCCTGTCGTGGACCCGCGACGAGGTCGACGCCCGCCTCAAGGAGATCATGCTCGGCATCCACGCCGCCTGCCTGAAGTACGGCGAGCGCGAGGACGGCACGGTGAGCTACGTCGACGGCGCCAACGTCGCCGGCTTCGTCAAGGTCGCCGAGGCCATGCTGGCGCAGGGCGTGATCTGATCGCACGCTGACGTCGTGCAAGGGGCGGGCCTGCCCGCGAGCGACTTCCCCGTGGAAGCCGCTTCGCGGGCAGGCCCGCCCTCACGTTCACGCCGCGGACGCGGCGCCGCATCGGCTAAACTCCGCGCCGAATCCACCTCTTCAGGAGCGTCTTCGATGATCCAGGCCACCATCGTCCCGGTCACCCCTTTCCAGCAGAACTGCAGCATCCTGTGGTGCGAACGCACGAAGAAGGCCGCGGTGGTCGACCCCGGCGGCGACCTCGACCGCATCCTCGCCACGGTCGCCGAGCTCGGCGTCACCGTCGAGAAGATCCTCATCACCCACGGCCACATCGACCACGCGGGCGGCACGGCGAAGCTGGCGCGCGCGCTCGGCGTACCCATCGAGGGCCCGCAGGAAGAAGACCGCTTCTGGATCGAGGGCATGCCGCAGCAGAGCAAGATGTTCGGCTTCCCCGACGTCGAGTCCTTCGAGCCCGACCGCTGGCTGCACGACGGCGACACCGTCACCGTCGGCGAACAGACGCTGAAGGTCATCCACACGCCCGGCCACACCCCCGGCCACGTCGTCTTCGTGCACGAAGGCGCGCGCCTCGCGATCGTCGGCGACGTGCTCTTCGCCGGCTCGATCGGCCGCACGGACTTCCCGCGTGGCGACCACCAGACCCTGATCCGCTCGATCCGCGAGAAGCTCTTCCCGCTCGGCGACGACATCACCTTCATCCCCGGCCACGGTCCTACCTCGACCTTCGGCGAGGAGCGCGACAGCAACCCCTTCGTGGGTGCCTACGGCTGAGCAGTGGAGCCTGCGCCTCTATGTTTCGGGCGTTTTCGCGTTTTGCCATTCGACTTTCCGGGATCCCTCCGACAGGTGCCGGATTCGGGAAATCCATCGCTTGTTCGGCCCGATTTTCGGGCGCAACATCTTTCCTTGAGCATGGCTTGCGGGTGCTGCCCGCATAACGACAGGGAGTGTTCGAGAACATGAGCGACGAAACCAAGAAGAAAGGCTACCAGTGGCGGTTCTTCCGTTCGGGTGGCTTCGACCAGGTCCGCATCGAGACCGCCGACGACCTGCGCCACCTCGGCGAGCTGGACCAGAAGCTGTGGTCGGTGCTGGCCTGTCCGACCTCCGGCCTGGAGTTCGACACGCGCACGCTGCAGCTGCTCGACGTCGACGACGACGGCAGCATCCGCGCGCCCGAGATCATCGACGCCACGCGCTGGGTGTGTACGGTGCTGAAGGACCCGGACGTGCTGTTCCGCGGCGCCGACGGCCTGCCGCTGGCGGCGATCGACGAGACCAACGCCGAGGGCGCGCGCCTGCTCGCCACCGCCGCCAAGGTGCTGGCCTACGTCGGCAAGGCCGACACGGTAGAGATCTCCATGGGCGACCTCGCGCAGACCGAGAAGCTGTTCGCGCCCGAACACCAGAACGGTGACGGCGTGGTGCCCGCCGAGCTTGCCGGCGACCCGCGCCTGGCCGGGGCGATCACCCGCATCGTCGAGACCTACGGCGCCGCCGAGGACCGCAGCGGCAAGCCGGGCGTCGACCAGGCGCGCGTGGATGCCTTCTTCGCCGCGGCCCAGGAGGTGTCCGACTGGCACGCCCGGGCCGAGGCCGACGCCGCCACCGTGCTGCCGCTGGGCGACGCCACCGGCGCCGCCGCCGCGGTGTTCGAGGGCGTGCGCGAGAAGATCGAGGACTACTTCACCCGCTGCCGCCTCGCCGCCTTCGACGAGCGCGCCGCCGCAGCGCTCAACCCCGCCGACACCGCCTATGCCGAGCTCTCGCCGCAGTCGCTCGACGCCGCCTCGGCCGCGGTCGCCGCGCTGCCGCTCGCGCT
>NZ_AMXF01000124.1 GCF_000310225.1 Thauera phenylacetica B4P | reverse complement strand
CGACCCACAAGAGACACTCATGGCGTAGCTGGTCCTGTGGCAGGTCTCTGCGTGAAGCAGGCAGCCCAACGCACATAGGCCACGGGCCGCTACTGGCCGTTATGAACAGCTATCCATAACGGTCATGGTAAGGCCAACGCTCGTCGTTCCGGCAGCTGACCGCACAAAGGTGGCGCCGCCATGCATTCGCGCGATCGCAGCTACGATCGCCAAGCCGAGCCCGTGGTTATGGTCGCGATGTTCGCGGGCCCCATCAACCCGATAAAAGCGGTCGAATAGACGAGGCAAATGCTCCGGGGGGATGACAGGGCCCGTGTTGCTGACAGACAGGCAAATGCGGCCATCTGCGTCCTGCTTGATATCGACCTCGATCACCGATCCGCGCTCTGCAAAACGGGTCGCATTGGCGAGCAGGTTCGAGAGCGCACGCCTAACCAACCCAGCATCGACTGTGCCCATGCCGTCACCGCGTAAGCGCGCAGTCACGCCGGCCTCCTGCATTGACGCTTCGTGGAATTCGATGACCTCGGACACCAGTTCGGCCAGGCTATCCACACGGTGGCGACGGGCGCGCTCCCCGCGATCGGCCCGGGACAAGAACAACATGTCATTGACCAGCCCCGCTAAAAGTTGAAGATCCTCGAGGTTCGATCCGAGCACATCGCGCAGTTCGGCGACATCGCGCTGACGACTCAGAGCTAGCTCGGTCTCACCAATCAAGGTCGCCAGCGGTGTGCGCAGCTCGTGAGCGACATCGGCGTTGAACCCTTCCAGTTGTTGATATGCGCGGTTCAATCGAACCAGGAGCGCGTTGAATTGTGTGACCAACGGCTGAAGCTCCTGTGCCTGGGCGGAGCCGTCAAGCGGCTGTCCAACGCTTTCCGGGCTTAGGGCCGCTGCTTGTCGAGCCAGGTCGCGAACAGGCAAGAGCGCTCTACGAACGAGCCATGCGCCGCCCACTGAGATGGCCGCCGCTCCACCAAGGGCGCTCGCGAGTAGCGTCCAGGCCAACTGCTCCAAAAGCAGCGCGTCGGCGCTGCTGTCGAGCATCAATTCGGCGCGCAGCATGGTTGTGGGCGACCATGGCACGGAGATTTCGAACTCATCCCGCCGCAGGATTGCGCCGGGGCTTGAACGCGCCGGAGTTGCGTACAGAAGAGCGTCAGATCCCTGGATCAGCCGTAACTCGAGGTTGGCATGGCCCACAAAGAAGTCGTCGAGCTTGTGACGCAGGCTCGGCAACGCGTCCCGCGTTGCAATCTCGCCGACGAGATGGCGCACTATGTCCCGCTTGTGCCGCAGTTCGTCCGTCTGCTTGTTGGAGAGATTTAGACTCGCGCCCACGTAAACGATCGAGCAGACCAAGCCGAGCCCCAGCGAGGCCAGCACGGCGAGCCACCACGATAACCAGCGGCTAAGCGAACGCGGATTGCGCATTCTCAGGGCTTCCGGTCCTCAAGGACGTATCCCATGCCGCGCACGGTATGCAACAACTTCTTCTCGAAAGCGTCGTCGATCTTGCCGCGCAACCGGCGCACCGCAACTTCGACCACGTTCGTATTGCTGTCGAAATTCATGTCCCACACCTGCGCTGCAAGCGCGGTACGGGAAAGGACCTGCCCTTGCCGGCGCAGCAGCAACGTCAGCAACGTGAACTCCTTGGCGGTCAGGTCGAGGCGCTGCCCGGATCGTGTCGCCTTGCGCCGAACCAGGTCGAGTTCGAGGTCCGCCAAACGGAGCACCGTTGAATCCTGGCTATCCGAGCGCAAGGCACCGCGCCGCAACAAGGCCTGCACGCGAGCGAGCAACTCGGACAGAGCAAACGGCTTCACCAGGTAATCGTCGGCACCCGCCTGCAGGCCTCTGACCCGATCCTCGACCTCGTCCCGCGCGGTCAGCATCAGGACGGGTACGTGTTTGCCCCGACGCAGTTCTTGCAAGACGGCATAGCCATCCAGCCCCGGAAGCATGACGTCTAGGAGGACGAGGTCGTAATGCCCTTCGGTCGCGAGATAGCGGCCATCCGTGCCGCTGTGCGCGACATCCACGATGTAATTGCTTTCGGTGAGCGCCCTGCGTAGGTATTCGGCGAGCTTGGGTTCGTCTTCCACAACCAGAATCTTCATGCAGCGATTATCGCGGAGATGCCGAAACCATCACATTACGAAATCGTAATCTGGCAGTTCGCGATTCGACGAGGATGGACCCTTAAAGTCCGCGACGTGTTCGGTGCAAGGCGATGCCAAGCGGCTTATGCCGAACGCCACCTCTCACGTTGAACGAAGGAGTCTCGTCATGTCGAAAACCCGCACCACTGCCCTTTTTTCGCTTCTTGCTGCCGTCCTTGTCGTTCCTGCGGCTGCGCAAGCCAGCTCGCTGTGGCATCCCGCTCCCGGCGATCAGGGATTCACGTTCCATCCGGATCACTCCACGAGCACGAAAACCCGCGCCGAGGTGTTGCGCGAGCTCGAACAGGCAAAGGCCGATGGCAGCTATTTCTACCTGCAGCGTGGCCTCGCGGTGCCCTCGCGTGCTTCCGGACCCGGCAAGACCCGTGCAGAAGTCCTCGAGGAGCTGGTCGACATGACCCCGACAGAGCGCGCGTACATGAATGAACTGTACAGTGGCTCCTGAAGCCACCTATCGGCGCGAGACGTCGGGCCGTCCAGGCGTTTCGCCCAGCAGGTTCTCGTAAAGCGCCGTTTGGTCTGCCCATTGGTACCGTCGCTGTCGACGATAGCAAATCCTTATTGATAGAATCCGCGCCATGCGTCGTTGGCTTGCGATTTTCCTCTTGATCCTGCTGCCTGCCCAACTGAGTTGGGCGGCGGTGGGCGATTACTGCGCGCACGAATCCGGTGCCGCAGCCAATCATTTTGGTCATCACGCGCATCGTCACACCGAAGATGCAAAAGGCAAGGAAAAAGGGGGCTTGACGAAGGGCGCACACACAGACTGCGCATCGTGCCAGGTGGTGGGCTCTTCAGCAGTAACGAGTGAGTCCAGCGCGCTATTCACACAGCATCAGGCATCCCTCCCCATCGGCGTCACACCTGGGTGCTCACTTGCGGAGCATCCCGCAGAGCCCGAACGCCCTAAATGGGCCCGCCCAGCCTGATCGGCAGGGCGGTCGCCTTCATTCCCTCTTGATGTTCCTACCGCTTTGAGCGGTAGCGTCACGCGTCCATTGCGATCGGTCCGATCGCCCTCTGCCGATTCCCCGTGTCTTTACATCAACGGAGAATTGGATGTTTCAGCAACTTCGTCTCAAATGGCTGCCTGGGCTAATGCTCGGCCTTGCCGTCAATGGTGCCTGGGCGCAGCAGCCCGCCCCCCCGGCTCCAAGTACCGCCCTATCCCTCAAGCACGCTTTCGAGGCAGCATGGGCACGCCAGCCTGAAGCGCTGTCGCTCACGACTCAACAGGAAGCGGCGCAAGCGCGCCGCGACAGTGCCGACAGTTGGTTTGTCGAACCGCCCGCCCTAGAGGTAGCCGGAAAAACCGATCAGTTGGACAGCAATCGCGGGAGCCGTGAGTACGAGGTCGGCATCGCGGTTCCGATCTGGCTGTCGGGCGAACGTTCGAGCACTGCAGCCCTCGCCACTGCCGAAATAGCTGCCACGGCGAGCCGGGCTCGCGGCGCGCAGTTGCGCACCGCTGCAGCGGTACGCACAGCATATTGGGATTGGCAACGCGCGCGCGTAGATGTGACGCTGGCGAGGGCGGGTCTCGAGAACGCCCGCGAACTGGCCGCCGACGTGGCCAAGCGCATCAAGGCGGGTGATCTGGCGCGCGCAGATCAGCATCAGGCCGACGGTGTGCAAGCTACAGCTGAAGCCGCCGTCGCCGAGGCAGAAAGCGCCCTTGCAGATGCTGCACAGCAGTTGCGCACGCTCACTGGAATCGGGCCAGAACGCTCATCCGGCGGGGTGTCTGCGCCGGAGCCCGTCCCGTCCGCTGCGACACCGACACAGATTCTTGAGACGGCGCACCCTGCAGTGGCCGAGCTGCGTGATCGGGTCGACGTTGCGCGGCGCACGATGACCCTTGCCAGCGTTCAGGGCCGCGCGAATCCGGAGTTGAGTGTCACGACCACCCGCGAACGCGGCGCATCGGGTGAATCCTGGGAACAGACAGTCACGCTGGGCTTGCGCATTCCGCTTGGTTCCGGTTCGCGCAGCCGGTCCCGCGTTGCAAGCGCCAATGCAGAGGCCATCGAGGCCGAGGCGCAACTCCAGATCGAACTCGAACGTCTGCTGGCCGAAACAGAGATGGCGCACCAGCGCGTCGAATTGAGACGGCAGCAGGTCGCCGCTGCTGAACGGCGCTCCGACCTCGCACAGGCGTCACGCGGCTTCTTCGAGAAGGCGTTCCGCCTCGGTGAGGCCGATCTGCCGACCCGTCTGCGCATCGAATTCGAGGCGGCCGAGGCCGAACGCGAGCGCGCGCGCGCGCGTATTGATCTGGCAGCCGCCATCTCGGCCCAGCGCCAAGCGTTGGGCCTGCTTCCCGAATGAATAACAGGATCCCCAAAATGAAATCCACTCATACCCTCGCGGCATGGAGCCTCGCTGCCGTGCTTGCCGGGCTTGCCCCGCAAACGCTGGCCGGTGACGGACACGACCATGGAGAAGCGCCCGCGACCACAGCGGGCCCGGCATTGCCGCGATTTACCGCCGTCTCGGAACTCTTCGAGCTGGTCGGCGTAGTGAATGGCAAGAACGTCACCGTCTATCTTGACCACTTCGCTGACAACAGTCCGGTCAAGGACGCAAAGGTCGATCTGGAACTCGATGGGAAGGCCGTTGCGCTCACGCCCCATGCCGACGGTGAGTTCGAGGCCACGCTCGAGGAGACGCTCAAGCCGGGTGTCGTCTCTGTCACGGCAACGGTGATTGCCGGTCAGGACGCCGATTTGCTCGCTGGTGAGCTCGACTTGCATGAGACCGCCGCCGAGGCGCACGAAGAGGTTGCCGAATTGGACATGAAACCCTACGCAATTGGGGCAGGCGCGGGGGGGCTTGTGCTAGGCCTCATCGGCTGGGTTGTGCTTCGCAAGGGGAATTCGCGTAATCGCTCGACTGGAGGTGCCGCGTGAAGCTGAGCGTACTGTTTGCTGCGCTGGCGCTGGTATCGGCCAGTGCCTCGTGGAATGCCTTTGCTGGCGAAGGCCATGATCATGGCGATGAAGGTCCAGTTGTGGCAGGAGGCAATGGGCCACAACGGCAAGCCGATGGCAGTGTCTTTCTGCCAAAGCCGGCACAACGCCAGATCGGTGTTCGCACGTTGGTTACGGAAGCCGGCGAATTGCCGCGTACCACCGCGCTGGCCGGCAAGGTGGTCATGGACCCGAATGCCGGCGGAAAGGTGCAGGCCATGGTGGCTGGGCGCCTGGAGGCGGGCCCGCAGGGGTTGCCAAGCGTCGGTCAGGCCGTGAAGAAGGGGGACGTGCTGGCTTACGTTAGTCCTTCGACGGACCAGATCGAGCGGTCTAACCAGATGGCGCAATTGGCCGAGCTGCACGCGGCCAGGGCCCTTGTGGAAAAGCGCCTTGCGCGTCTGAAGGAACTCGCCGACACGGTACCGCGCAAGGAGATCGAGGCGGCCGAAAGCGAGCTTGCCAGCCTGAGGGCCAGATCGAAAGCGATCGGTGGTGGCCTCAATGCCCGTGATGTCCTGACCGCACCCGTCAGCGGTGTGATCGCATCGACTAACGCCGTGTCAGGCCAAGTGGTCGATGCGCGCGAGCTCGTGTTCGAGATCGTCGACCCGAAGCGGCTGCGTGTCGAGGCGCTCTCCTATGATCCAGAAATAGCGGCGGATGTCGCCTCTGCAAGTCTTGCGGTCGGCGACCAGCGGATCCCGCTCACCTTCATCGGCGCCGCCCGCAGCCTGCGCGAGCAGGCCTTGCCGCTCACCTTTGCAGCCGAAGGGGAAGCGCTGGCCTTTCTTGCCGTGGGGCAGCCGGTCGAGGTCTTCGTCCAGTCGCGCAGCACGCAGCAGGGTGTAAGCGTTCCCGCAGCATCGGTGCTGAAGAATTCGGCAAACCAAACCATCGTCTGGGTAAAGACGGCGCCCGAACGTTTCGAGTCCCGGACCGTCACGATCGCGCCGCTGGACGGCGTGAACATTGCGGTGACGTCCGGCCTCGAAGCCGGCGAGCGGGTCGCCTCCCGTGCCGCCACGCTGATCAACCAGATCCGCTGACCGGGAGTCTATCCGATGTTCAAGTGGCTACTCGACAACAGCCTTGGTAACCGGCTGCTGGTGATTATCGCCAGCCTGGTACTGATGGCCTACGGTGCGTTCACGCTTTCGCGAACACCCGTGGACGTATTTCCGGATCTCAACAAGCCGACGGTCACGATCATGACCGAAGCCGGCGGCATGGCGGCGGAGGAGGTCGAGCAACTCATCACCTTTCCGCTCGAGACCACCATGAATGGTTTGCCCGGCGTGGAGTCAGTGCGCTCTACCTCGAGCTCGGGGCTGTCCTTCATCTACGTGACCTTCGACTGGAGTACCGAGATTTTCCGCGCCCGGCAGATGGTGTCGGAACGCCTCTCAGCCATGGAGGAAGGGTTGCCTGAAGACGTGATTCCGCGCATGGGGCCGATCAGCTCGGTCATGGGCGAGATCATGCAGATCGCGATCCCGATCGACACGGCGAAGATCTCGCCGATGCAGGTCCGAGAGTATGCGGACTGGGTTCTTCGTCCGCGCCTGATGGCGATCCCCGGCATCGCGCAAGTCATCCCGATTGGCGGAGAGGTGCGGCAGTTCCAGGTTCAGCCCGACACCCGCCGTATGGCTGAGCTCGGTGTTTCGTTGGAGCAGTTGGAAGGGGCGATTCGAGGCTTCTCGTCGAACACCTCGGGGGGCTTTCTCGAACTGAACGGGCGCGAGTATCTCATCCGCCATCTCGGTCGGACCTCGAGCCTGGAGGATCTGAAGAACCTCGCGATCACTGCGCGAGATGGCCAGCCGATCCTGCTGCGTCAGATCGCATCCGTGACCTTCGCAGCGGCGCCCAAACGGGGGGATGCGGGCTTCGAGGGCAAGCCGGCCGTCATCCTCGGCATTCAGAAGCAGCCTACGGCGGACACCATTCACCTGACTCGCTCGATCGAAACCGCGCTCGAAGAGATGAAGATATCGCTCCCGGCCGGGATGGATGCGCCGGAGGTGACCTTCCGGCAGGCGACTTTCATCGAGGCATCGATCAGCACGCTCAAGGGTAAGCTGATTGGCGCATCGGTGTTCGTTGCGGCAATCCTCTTCTTTTTTCTCGGCACCCTGCGCCCGACGATCATCGCGCTCACCGCGATTCCGGTGTCCATCTTCATGACGGCGTTGGTCTTCAAGTATTTCGGGCAGTCGATCAACACGATGACCCTTGGTGGTCTCGCGATTGCGATTGGCGGCTTGGTCGACGATGCGGTTGTGGGCGTAGAGAACGTGCTGCGCCGATTGAAGGAGGACCGCGCAAAGCATCACGACCATCGGCTTCACCCGATCGAACTCGTGGCGCGCGCAACGATGGAAGTGCGCTCGGCCATCCTTTACGCGACGATCATCATCGTGCTGGTGTTCTTGCCGCTGTTCGCGCTGCCTGGCATGGAGGGGCGGCTGTTCGTGCCGCTCGGCGTGGCGTTCATCGTCTCCACGCTCGCCTCGTTGGTCGTTTCGGTGACCGTGACGCCGGTGCTGTCCTTTTACCTGCTTCCCCGGATGAAGTCCCTCGATCACGGTGACACGCGCTTGCTCGCCTGGCTCAAGGCACGTTATCGCGGGGCGTTGCAGGGGGTGCTCGAGCACCCCAGGGCGGCCGTCACCGCGGGTGCGGTTGCGGTGGCAATTGCTGCCGCTGCGGTACCGTTCTTCCCCACGACCTTTCTGCCGCCGTTCAACGAAGGCACCTTGCTGATCGGCATGCGGCTCAACCCGGGCGTTACCCTGGCGGAGTCGACCGTGCTCGCGCAGCAAGCGGAAGTGCTCGTGAAACAGGTTCCCGAAGTGACGCACGTCGGGCGCCGAAGCGGGCGGGCCGAGCTTGACGAGCATGCGGAAGGTGTCCACGTCAGCGAGCTCGATGTGGGGCTGAAACCCGCCGGTGAGCTGAGCCGCTCAATGGGTGAGATCACCGCAGACATCCGGTCGCGACTGGTCAATCTGCCAGCTGCGATCGCGATCGGGCAACCGATCTCACACCGCATCGACCACATGCTGTCGGGCGTGCGCTCGCAGATCGCGATCAAGATCTTCGGCGAGGATCTCGACACCCTGCGCGGTCAGGCTGACGTATTGCGAACGCGGCTTGCCGCCATTCCGGGGCTCGCTGACCTGGAGATCGAGAAGCAAGTGCTCGCGCCGCAGATCAAGGTGCGGATCGACTATGCGGCCGCTGCCCGTTACGGGGTGCCGGCACCGCAGATTCTGGCCGCGCTGCAAAACCTCGTCGAGGGCGAGAAGGTCACCCAGATCGTCGAGGGTGGTCGACGGTTCGCATTGGTCGTTCGCCTACCGGAAACGGCGCGCTCGGTCGACGGGCTGGCTCAGATCCTGATCGAAACGCCGACCGGACATGTGCCCTTGTCGAAGCTGGCGTCGATCGAGGATGGTGACGGTCCGAACCAAGTGAGCCGGGACGACGGTAAGCGCCGCATCGTGCTCTCGGCCAATGCGCAGCAGCGTCCGCTATCGGAGGTCGTCGAGGACATCCGCACCGTCGTGGCCGACCTTAAGTTGCCCGAGGGCTACTTCATCACCCTCGGCGGGCAGTTCCAAGCTCAGGAAGAGGCATCCCGTTTGGTCGGGTTGCTTTCGATCGTCTCACTCGTGCTGATGTTCGTCGTGCTCTACAGCCGCTACAAGTCGGTTCGACTCTCGGCGCTCATCATGGCGAACATTCCGCTCGCACTGGTCGGGGCGGTGATTGGACTGTGGATCTCCGGTCAGCCGCTGTCGGTGGCGGCACTCGTCGGCTTCATCACGCTTGCAGGTATTTCGGTGCGAAACGGCATCCTCAAGGTGAGTCATTACCTCAACCTGATGCGTATCGAGGGCGAGAGCTTCGACCACACGATGATCCTGCGGGGCTCGATCGAGCGCCTGTCGCCGGTGCTGATGACCGCACTGGTAACCGCGTTTGCGCTTGCACCGCTGCTGTTCGAGGCCGAGCGCCCGGGTACCGAGATTCTGCATCCGGTGGCCGTGGTGATCTTCTCGGGCCTCATCAGTTCGACCCTGCTGGATACCTTCCTTACCCCTGCAATGTTCTGGCTCTTCGGCCGCCGCGATGCAGAGAGTCTGCTCGACGATCGAAACGCCGAAGCATTCTGACGCTGCTTAACCCGCCTCATGCAAACCAGAAAGGAAAAACCATGAAGTTCTCAAAAGTCGTCGCCCTCGCTGCTCTCGTGTCTGTGGGCCCCGCCTTTGCAGCCGACGAGCATGACCATGCTCACGAGCATGAATCGATGCATGGAGGCGTGGTGGTCGAGGTCAAGGATCTCGATCTCGAACTCGTTGCCAAGCCCGAGGTGATCCAGTTGCATCTTCGCGATCACGGCAAGCCTGTTGATGTGGCAAACGGCAGTGCCAAGCTCACGCTGCTGTCTGGCGCAAACAAGCAAGATGTCGAACTCAAGCCTGCAGGTGATCGACTCGAAGCCAAGGGTAGCTTCAAGGTCGGCGCCGGCACCAAGCTGGTCGCGGTTGTCACCCTTCCGGGCAAGCCTTCCACCACGGCACGCTTCACACTGAAGTGACTCCGCCCGACCGCCTGCGGCAACGGCGCGCAGGCGGTCACCTCAGGCGCTCGGCGGTAGCAAGTTGAAAGCACTGTTGTGAGTTAACCAGCGGCCTGCCCCGCAGATGTTGTTCGCGGCGCAGACGGCTCAGCGGTTCTGCACGCTTGCACTATGATGCAACTATGCATCTCATCACCGTCAAACCCGAAGAAGTCTTCCAAGCCTTGGCCGACCGCACCCGCATTCGCATCATGCGTCTGCTCGTAGACACCGGCGAAGAGATCTGTCTATGCGAATTGGTGGACAGCCTCCAAGAGCTGCAATACAAGCTCTCTCGCCACCTGAAAACGCTGCGTCAGGCTGGCCTGCTGAGCGCCATCAAGGATGGCCGCTGGCTCTACCATCGGCTGGTAACCGGCTCGCCGACGATGGGGCCCCTGTCCGATCTGATTCGCTCGGTACCCGATGAGGATGATGTCTTCTCGGGTGATCTTGGACGATTCCGCGAGCGCATCTGCTTGCGCGAAGACGGCCGTTGCCGGGTGGGCATCCAGACTTCTGACTTAGCGACGGGGGCCAGATGAACATCAATCGCCGATGCGCGCCGTTTCCCCCCGCTGCCCGTCCCCGGGCGCAATCCCCAGTGGTCATCGGTCCGTCGTAACAAGACCGTCATGGCCTCCGCTTGTGACATAGGAGAATCGAGATGAAGAACACGATCCTGGCAGCCGCGTTGTCCGCCGTTGTACTTTCGTCCATGCCCGCTCTCGCCCAGCCGGCGTCTGGTGCCCAAGCGAACCTCGAGCCGCCCAACGTGCAGGAGTTCGACAAGCGGATGGCGCAGGCGCAGGAGAACATGAAGAAGATGCAAGAGCAGATGGACAAGATCAACCAGACTCAGGATCCCGAAGCGCGGCAAAAACTACTCCAGGAGCACTGGGCCACGATGCAGAACAACATGCAGCTGATGCACGGCATGTGGGGGCCGGGCGGCGGCATGGGCTGCTGCATGGGCGGCCCGGGGATGGGGCCCGGAATGACGATGGGCCCAATGATGGGATGGGGCCATATGGGCGGCTACTACTCGACGCTTACGCCCGAACAACAAAGGCAGCGCCAGTACATGATGGATCAATACATGCCGATGCAGCAGATGATGATGGACCACATGATGCGACACCAGCAGTACATGTGGATGAGGTGAGCGGTGTTTGCGGTCGCCAGAGCGCCCCGAGAAGCAACAATGATACTTTCAGGGAGAGGCGGCCGGTTGCAGCGCAATGATGGCCATGCCGACCAGCGCGACGCCGGCGCCCGCGACATCCCAGCGGGTCAGCGCAACGCCATCCACGACGCGAAGCCACACCAACGCGACCGCGATGTACATGCCGCCGTAACCGGCATAGGTTCGCCCGGCTGCAGTCGGATGCAGTGTCAGCAGCCAGGCGAAGGCGGCGAGCGACAGCGCTGCGGGCACGAGCAGCCAGGCACTCCGGCCCTGCTTCAACACGAGCCAGGGCAGATAGCAGCCGACGATCTCGGCCACGGCCGTCAAGGCGAACAGGCCGGCGAGCTTGAACAAACCGATCACGGCTGCACTTTACCCACTTCCTCCGCTACCAGGCGTGCCAACTGCTCGGGGCCGAAGCTCGGCAGGCTGCGTCCATTGACGAAGAAGGTTGGTGTCTTGCTGACCTGCAACGCGGTCAGATCCTCGATGTCCTGCGCGAGCACGGCCTGGATCTCGGGCGTCTCCATGTCCTGCCGGGCGCGTCCCATGTCCAGGCCGGCGCGGGCGGCTGCTTCGAAGGCGATGCCGATGTTGGGCGCCGCGTGGTCGGCCCACTCCGGTTGCGTGGCCAGCAGCGCCTCGAGCACCGGGGTGTAGAGTCCCTGCTTGCGCGCAGCCTCGATCAGTTTCACCACCTGGTCCGAGCCGTGATGGAAGGGCGCATAGCGCAGCGCAAGCCGGACCTTGTCCGGATGCTGGGCCATGATCTGCTTGACGATCGGATAGAAGGCGCGGCAGGTCTCGCAGGCGGGATCGAAGAACTCGACGATGGTGACCGGCGCGTTCTGCGGCCCGATGATCGGGGTATGCATCCGCACGAGGCGGCTTCCTTCCACAGCGACGCGCGTGTCCTGCTCGGCCTGTGTGCGGTCGCGATAGGCATCCATGCCGAAGTAAAAGGCCAGGCCGAGGATCAGCAACACGGCGAGTGCCAGGAGTTTTCGTGTGTTCATTTACGGGTCCTTATCAGATAAATCGTCA
>NZ_AMXF01000123.1 GCF_000310225.1 Thauera phenylacetica B4P | reverse complement strand
ACCCGAGCTCGCCGCCGCCCTCGCCCCCTGCCGCGCGCCGCTGCTCGCCGAGATCGTCGGCGCGCTCGCCATCGCCCCCGAGCCGCTCGCACTGCTGCAGCAAGCCATCGCCGCCGAGCCCGCCGCCATGGTGCGCGACGGCGGCGTGATCGCCCCCGGCTTCGATGCCGAGCTCGACGAGCTGCGCGGCATCCAGACCAACTGCGGCGAATTCCTCATGGCGCTGGAGGTACGCGAGCGCGAGCGCAGCGGCATCCCCGGGCTCAAGGTCGAGTTCAACAAGGTGCACGGCTTCTACATCGAGGTCAGCCGCGCCAACGCCGACAAGGTGCCCGACGACTACCGCCGCCGCCAGACGCTGAAGAACGCAGAGCGCTACATCACGCCCGAACTCAAGGCCTTCGAGGACAAGGCGCTGTCGGCCAACGAGCGCGCGCTGGCGCGCGAGAAGGCGCTCTTCGACCAGGTGCTGGACGTGCTCGCCGCGCACATCTCGACGCTGCAGCGCATCGCGCGTGCGCTCGCCCTGCTCGACGGCCTCGCCGCGCTGGCCGAGGCCGCGCTGCGCTACGGCTACGTGCAGCCGCGCTTCGTCGACACCCCAGGCTTGAACATCGTCGGCGGCCGCCATCCGGTGGTCGAGCGCCAGGTCGAGAACTTCATCCGCAACGACGCGCGCCTGGCCGCCACCCGCCGCATGCTGATGATCACCGGCCCCAACATGGGCGGCAAATCGACCTTCATGCGCCAGGTCGCGCTCATCTGCCTGCTCGCCCACGTCGGCAGCTTCGTGCCGGCGGACGCCGCCGAGCTCGGCCCGCTCGACGCCATCTTCACCCGCATCGGCGCCTCGGACGACCTCGCCTCCGGGCGCTCCACCTTCATGGTCGAGATGACCGAGGCCGCCGCCATCCTGCACGGCGCCACCGAGCGCAGCCTGGTGCTGATGGACGAGATCGGCCGCGGTACCTCGACCTTCGACGGCCTCGCGCTCGCCTTCGCGATCGCCCGCCACCTGCTGGAGAAGTCGCGCGCGCTGACGCTGTTCGCCACCCACTACTTCGAGCTCACCCGCCTCAACGCCGACTATCCCGAGTGCGCCAACGTGCACCTGGACGCGGTCGAGCACGGCCACCGCATCGTCTTCCTGCACGCGCTCGAAGAAGGCCCGGCGAGCCAGAGCTACGGCATCGAGGTCGCCGCGCTCGCCGGCATCCCGGCCGCGGTGATCCGCGACGCCAAGCGCCGGCTGCGCGCGCTGGAGAACCGCGAGATCGACGCCGGCCCGCAGGCCGACCTCTTCGCCATGCTGCCCGAACCCGAAGATGGGCCGCTGTCGCACCCGGTGCTGACCGAGCTCGCCGATATCGACCCCGACGCGCTCACCCCGCGCGAGGCGCTCGAGCGCCTGTATGCCCTCAAGCGCCTGGCCGCCGGCTGAGCGGACCACCCCGGATCATCGCCCTGTGCTAATCGCCCCCCAGCGCCCGACGCGTCCACGAGCCTCCCCGTACCCCCCGCTCCTCACCCCTCACCCCTTACGCCTCACACCCCATGAATCCCCCCATCGACATCTCCGAAGAAGCCGGCGTGCGCTACCTGCACTTCGGCTCGGACTGGATCCAGGGTGCGATGCGCATCCGCAAGCCCTACGCGCTTGAGCTCGCCTACACCCGCGAGATGATGGCCGGCCTGCTGCTGCGCGACGGTCTCGCCGCCGACGGCGCGCACTGGCCGCGCAAGGTGCTGATCATCGGCCTGGGCGCGGCCTCGCTGGCGCGCTTCGTGCACCACCACCTGCCGCAGGCGAAGATCCGCGTGGTCGAGATCGCGCCCGCGGTGGTCGCCGCGGCGCGCCAGTTCTTCAAGCTGCCGACGGAGGATGCGCGCTTCTCGGTCCACATCGGCTGCGGCGCGCAGTTCGTGCTCGAGCACGACGAGACCTGGGACTACGTGCTGATCGACGGCTTCGACCGCAACGCCCGCGCCGGCGTGCTCGACACCGAGCCCTTCCACCAGGCGGTGCGCGCGCGGCTGTCAGCGCGCGGGATCATGGCGGTGAACCTTTTCGGGCGCTCGCGCGGCTACAAGGCCAGCCTGGAGCGCATCGTGCGTGCCTTTGATGATCGTGCGCTCGCCTTCCCGTCCTGCGACAGCGGCAACGTCGTCGCCTTCGGCACGGCGGGCGAGCCGATCGAGCGCGGCGTCGATGAGCTGCGCGAGCGTGCCCGCCAGCTGAAGACCGAGACCGGCCTCGACCTCCTGCCCACGGTGACCCGCCTGGAGGCCGCGGGCGGCTTGCCCGGCGGCATGTTGCGCATCTGAGGCGCGGTCGAGCCGGCAGCACCGGACTCCGGCCACACGCCCCCATGGCCAGAACCCGCCGGCCCGCGCTATTGTCTACCCGTTCGGATGCCTGAACTTCCGCAACCCGATAGGCTGTAAATCATGAACACTTTCCTCATCACCCTGCTCGTCGTCGGTCTCGTGATCCTGGGGATGGCGGTCGGCGTCCTCTTCGGGCGCAAACCCATCGCCGGCAGCTGCGGCGGGCTCGGCGCGATGGGCCAGGACTGCGAGTTCGGCTGCAAGAAGCCGTGCTCGAAACGGCAGGCCCGCACGCTGGCGGCGCAGGCCGAACAACAACACTGACTTTCCCGGGAGACATGATGCTCGGTTCCCTGCTCGTCAAGGACTACATGGTCGGCGACCACCTCGCCTTTTCGCCGAACACCGACTTGCTCAAGGCGGTTCATCTGTTGCTCAAGCGCGGCCTCAGCGGTGCGCCGGTGGTCGATGAGAACCAGCGCCTGGTCGGCTTCCTGTCCGAGAAGGACTGCCTCAAGGCGGCGCTCGACGCCTCGTACTTCCGCCGCGACGAGGGCACGGTGGAAGATTTCATGAGCCGCGACGTGACCTCGATCTCGGCGAGCGCGAGCCTGATCGATGCGATCGAGCTCTTCCTGTCCAAGAACTACCGCAGCCTGCCGGTGGTCGAGGGCTCGCGCCTGATCGGCCAGCTCTCCCGCCACGACATCCTCAAGGGCCTCGAGAAGGTCCGTCGCGAGGAACGCTGAAGGTCACCGCGACGGCGCTCCCGCAAGGCCGCGGTCGGTGCCGCGTGTCTTCCGCTCACCCCGCCTGCGCCGGCTCCGCTGCGGGCGGCAGCCACAGGCAGAGGCCCTTGTTCGCCTTCGCGATGTCGGCCAGCGCCGCGTCGTGGGCAGCGCTTTCCTCCGCGCTCGCGCGCAGGACGCGGATCGCCGCGCGCAGCACGGGCGCGCCCTCGCTGTCGGATTCGCGCGGCGCGGGCTCATCGTCGAGCCCGATCATCAGGCTCTCCTGACCACGCGTCATCGCCAGGAAGACCTCGGCGAGCAGCTCCGCGTCGAGCAGCGCGCCGTGTAGCTCGCGGTGCGCGTTGTCGATCTCGTAGCGGTCGCAGAGCGCGTCGAGCGAGGCCTTCTTGCCCGGGTTCTGCTCCTTGGCGAGCTTCAGCGTGTCGATGACCCCGGCGCACAGCACGCCCAGCCTGGCGCGCCCGAGGCGGTCGAGCTCGGCGTCCAGGAAGCCGACGTCGAAGCTCGCGTTGTGGATCACCAGCTCGGCGTCGCGCACGAAGTCCTCGAAGTCGGCGACGATGTCGGCGAACTTCGGCTTGTCGGCGAGGAACTCCTCGGTGATGCCGTGCACCGCCACCGCCTCGGCGTCGATGCCGCGCCCGGGGTTGATGTACACGTGGTAGTGGCGGCCGGTGAGGCCGCGGTCGAGCAGCTCGACGCAGCCGATCTCGATGACACGGTCGCCGTTGCGCCAGTCGAGGCCGGTGGTTTCGGTGTCGAGGACGATCTGTCTCATTGCCGGCAGCTCCTCAGCAGTCCACCGCGGCGCCGGACTTGCGCACCGCATCCACGCCGCGGCGCGCGAGCGCGTCGGCGCGTTCGTTCTCGGGGTGGCCGTTGTGGCCGCGCACCCACAGCCACTTCACCTGGTGGCGCGACGCCGCCTCGTCGAGCGCCCGCCACAGGTCGGCGTTCTTCACCGGCTCCTTCGAGGCCGTCTTCCAGCCACGCGCCTTCCAGCCGTGGATCCACTCCGAGATCCCCTTCTGCACGTACTGGCTGTCGGTGTGCACCCGTGCCGCCACCGGGCGCTTGAGCGCCTCGAGGGCACGGATCACCGCGAGCAGCTCCATGCGGTTGTTGGTCGTCGCCGGCTCGCCGCCAAAGATCTCCTTCTCGTGCGGGCCGGAACGCAGGATCGCGCCCCAGCCGCCGGGTCCGGGATTGCCGCTGCAGGCGCCGTCGGTATAGATATCCACTTCTTCCATCGCTACTGCATGTTCCTCGTCGAGCCGTCGCGCTGGGCGACCGGCGAAAGTCGTTTGGCCACGGCCTTGCGGCCGCGCCAGTGGGGGGTGATCAGCCGCATGCCCTGCACCCGCTTGATCCCGTGCAGCAGGTAGCCCGCCCCCAGCACCGGCCACCAGCGCGAGCCGGCGCGATCGATGCAGCCCCAGCGCTCCAGCCACCGCGGCGTGCGCAGCGGCGGTGCGTAGCAGCCGAAGCGGCTCTCCTGGATCTCGAAGCCGAGCAGGTTGAGCCAGTCGCGGATGCGCATCGCCGAGCGGTAGTGGCCGCTCCACGGCGGCTCCGCACCACGACGCGCGAGCACGCGGCGCAGGCCCCACAGGCTGAGCGGGTTGAAGCCGCTGATCACCACGCTGCCCTCGGGCACCAGCACGCGCTCGACCTCGCGCAGCACCCGGTGCGGATGCGCGGAGAACTCGAGCACGTGCGGCAGCAGCACCAGATCGAGGCTGCCGGTGGCAAACGGCAGCTCGTACTCGCTGCAACGCAGGTCGCGGCCTTGCGGGCCGCAATTGATCCGGCGCGGCATGCGATTGGCGCGCAGCAGCTCGAACCCGGGCAGGCCGAGCTGCACGGCGTGATAGCCGAAGAGGTCCGCCACCAGCCGGTCCAGCCCGTCCTGTTCCCAGTCGAGCAGGTAACGCCCCTGCGGGGTCTGCAGCCATTCCTCGAACCGGAGGATTGACATCGGCACTCAGGTCCTCACAATTCGCGGGATGGACATTATCCCTATTCCCGCCTTCCGCGATAACTATATCTGGCTCGTCCACGACGGCCGCCATGCCCTGGTGGTCGATCCGGGCGACGCGACCCCGGTCGAGGAAGCCCTGCGCGAGCACAGACTCACGCTCGCCGCGATCCTGGTCACCCACCACCATCCCGACCACACCGGCGGCATCGGCGCGCTGGTGGCGAGCCACCGCGTGCCGGTGTACGGTCCCGCGGGCGAATCGATCGCGGGCGTCGTCCATGGCGTCGTCGACGGCGACGAGATCCACCTGCCCGCGCCCGCCATCGCGCTGCGCGTGCTGGAGGTGCCCGGCCACACCGCCGGCCACGTGGCCTATGTCGGCATGGACATCGAGCCCGGCCTGGTGTTCTGCGGAGATACGCTCTTTTCCGCCGGCTGCGGCCGGCTCTTCGAAGGCACGCCGGCCCAGCTCGGGCACTCGCTCGCCCGCCTGGCCGCGCTGCCCCCCGACACCCGGGTGTATTGCACCCACGAATACACGCTGTCCAACCTGGCCTTCGCACGCGCGGCCGAGCCCGACAACGCCGAACGCGATGCCTGGGCCGCGCACTGCGAGGCGCTGCGCGCCCGCGGCGAACCCACCCTGCCGAGCACCATCGCCCGCGAGCGGGCGATCAACCCCTTCCTGCGCTGCGAGCAGCCCGGGGTGATCGAGGCCGTCGCCGCGCATGCCGGCAGCCGCCCGCAGGACGCGCTCGAATGCCTCGCCGCGCTGCGTGCCTGGAAGGACCGCTTCTGAGCCCCGATGACCTCTTCCGCTTCTTGTGCCGCCCATCCCCGCGGCAGCCGCAGGCGTGGCCCGCTGCTGGCCGCCTGCGCCCTCGCCCTGGCCGTCCTCGCCCCGCCCGTGGCGGGCCAGGACAAGGCTCCTGACTCGCTCCCGGCCACCTCGCTCCCGGCCACCTCGCTCCCGGCCACCTCGCTCCCGGCCACCTCGCTCCCGGCCACCTCGCTCCGGCTCGGCGACGCGCCTGACGGCCTGCTGTCCGCGATACCCGCGCCAGAGACGGCGCGCGTGCTCACGCTCGACCTCACCCGCGACGCCAACGACATCTGGGACCGCATCCGCCGCGGCTTCGGCATGCCCGACCTCGACAGCCAGCGCGTGATGGACCAGCAGGGCTTCTACCTCAACCGCCCGCGCTTCCTCAAGCAGGTGTTCGAGCGCGGCGGGCGCTACCTCTACTACATCGTCGACGAACTCGAGCGCCGCGGCATGCCCACCGAGATCGCGCTGCTGCCGATGGTCGAGAGCAGCTACAACCCGATGGCCTACTCGCGCGCGCACGCCTCCGGCCTGTGGCAGTTCATCCCCTCGACCGGCAAGCACTACAACCTTACCCAGGACCACTGGGTGGACGAGCGCCGCGACGTGATCGCCTCGACGAACGCCGCGCTCGACTACCTGCAGCGCATCTACGAGATGCACGGCGACTGGCACCTCGCGCTCGCGTCCTACAACTGGGGCGAAGGCGCGGTGCAGCGCGCGCTCAAGCGCAACGCCGAGAACGGCCTGCCGCTCGAATACGAGCACCTGCGCATGCCCGACGAGACGCGCAACTACGTGCCCAAGCTGCAGGCGATCAAGAACATCGTCTCCGAGCCCGAGCTCTTCCACTTCGAGCTGCCCTACGTCGCCAACGAGCTGCACTTCGTCAGCGTCGAGGCGCCGATCGGCGTGGACCTCGCCACCGCGGCGAAGCTCTCCGGCATGCCGCTGGACGAATTCCTCGCCCTCAACCCGAGCTTCAACCGTCCGGCGGTAACCACGCCGGGGCAGACCTTCATCGTCCCCACCGACCGCGCCGAGCAGCTGCAGCAAGGCCTCGCCGAGCTCGACGAGGAAGACGGCGAATGGCGGATGCACGTGATGGCCGCGGGCGAGACCCTCGAGGCGGTCGCCGCCCGCCACGGGCTGAGCTCGGCCGAGCTACGCAAGCTCAACGGCCTCGGCCCCGGCAGCCAGCCGGGCGAAGGCTATTCGCTGCTGGTGCCCGACGGCATCGATCCGGACGGCGCGCTCGAGGTGACCAGCCTGCTCCCGCTCGCCGCCACGGCCGCCCGCCAGCCCGGCCTCAAGCTCAGCACCACCAAGGCCCGCAGCGGCGAACCCCGCCTCAAGTCGCCCAAGCCCAAGCCGCGCCCCGGCGAAAAGCGCTCCGCCAAGCGCAGCAAGAAGCGCTGATCTTCGCACCCCTTTGCAGGAGAGCAGCCCGTTCGCGCCTGCCGGCGCTCCTACAGAAAGCCGACCTCATCGCCGCGACCACCCCATGTAGGAGCGCCGGCAGGCGCGAATCCGGCGACGAAAAAAGCGCCGGCGCATGGACCGCAGCCCGTTCGCGCCTGCCGGCACTCCTACAGAAAACCGGCCGCATCGCCGCGACGACCCCATGTAGGAGCGCCGGCAGGCGCGAATTCGGCGACGAAAAAAGCGCCGGCGCATGGACCGCAGCCCGTTCGCGCCTGCCGGCACTCCTACAGAAAACCGGCCGCATCGCCGCGACGACCCCATGTAGGAGCGCCGGCAGGCGCGAATCCGGCGACGAAAAAAGCGCCGGCGCATGGACCGCAGCCCGTTCGCGCCTGCCGGCACTCCTACAGAAAACCGGCCGCATCGCCGCGACGACCCCATGTAGGAGCGCCGGCAGGCGCGAATTCGGCGACGAAAAAAGCGCCGGCGCATGGACCGCAGCCCGTTCGCGGCTGCCGGCGCTCCTACAGAAAACCGGCCGCATCGTTGCGGCCAATCCGTGCAGGGGCGTTCCAATCAGTGACGGGTGAGCGGCCAGTGGCAGCGCACGCGGTGGCCCTGGCCGAGGTCGGCGGGCTCGGGATAGCGGATTCGGCATACGTCGGTCGCGTGTGGGCAGCGCGGGTGGAAATGGCAGCCGGCCGGCGGAGCGAGCGGGGAAGGCAGGTCGGCCATGATCGTGCCGGGGGGCGTGGAATCTGCGCCGGGGCTTTCCGCTGCCACCACCGCCCGACCGGTCACCTCCCGACCGGTCACCTCCCGACCGGTCACCTCCCGACCGGTCACCTCCCCACCATCCGCCGCCTCACCACCGGCCACCTCACCACCAGCCGCCTCGACGCGGCTCGAACCACCCACGGAGACGCCCCCATCCGGCACCGCCCCATCCACCCCCTCGATCCGCGGCACCGCCGCGAGCAGCGCGCGGGTGTAGGGGTGGGCGCGCACGCCGAGCACGCGTTCGATCGGGCCCTCCTCGACGATGCGGCCGAGATACATCACCGCGACCTCGTCGGCGAGGTATTCCACCACCGCGAGGTTGTGCGTGATGAACAGGTAGGCGAGGCCCTCCTCGCGCTGCAGCTCGCGCATCAGGTTGAGCAGCTGCGCCTGCACCGAGACGTCGAGCGCGCTGGTGGGTTCGTCGCACACGATCACCCGCGGCGACACCGCGAGCGCGCGCGCTACCGCGATACGCTGACGCTGACCGCCGGAGAACTCGTGCGGATAGCGCCAGCGCATCTCCGCCGACAGGCCCACACGCTCGAGCAGCTCGGCCACGCGGGCCTGGCGCGCGCGGTGGTCGGCGCCGATACCGAGCGCGACGAGACCCTCCTCGATGATCTCGCCCACCCGCATGCGCGGATCGAGCGAGGCGAAGGGGTCCTGGAACACCATCTGCACCGCGCGCCGCAGCGGCTGCAGGGCCTGGACCGGCAGCGTGTCGTAGCGCTCGCCGTCGAGCCATAGCCGGCCCGCGGTGGGCTCGATCAGGCGCAGCAGGGCCTTGCCCACGGTGGTCTTGCCGCAGCCCGACTCGCCCACCAGCGCGAGCGTGCGTCCGGGCTGCAGGCGCAGGCTCACCCCATCGACCGCCTTCACGTAGCCGACGGTGCGGCGCAGGAAACCCTTGCGCACCGGGAAATGCACCGCCAGCTCGGCGACCTCGAGCACGCTCTGCGCCGGACGCGCCGCGACCGTGTCGACGGCGCCGGCGAGGGTGGCCACGAGCGGGCGCGGCACCGCCACGCCTTCGTACAGATGGCAGCGCACCGCCTGCACGCCGACCGCGTGCCAGGCCGGCGCCTCCTCGTCGCAGCGGTCGAAGGCCGCCGGGCAGCGCTCGGCGAAGCGGCAGCCGGGGAAATGCCGATCGGGCCGCGGCACGCTGCCCACGGGCGCGTCGAGCGCGCCGCCGCGTTTGGCCGCCTCGGGCAGCGCGGCGAAGAGCTTGCGCGAATACGGATGCAGCGGCGTGGCGAAGAAGGCCGCGCGCGGGCCGGTCTCCACCACCTGGCCGGCGTACATCACCCCCACGCGGTGGGCGACGCGCGCCACTACGCCGAGGTCGTGAGTGATCAGCAACATCGCCATGCCCTCGCGCCGCTGCAGCGCGGCGAGCAGGTCGAGCACCTGGGCCTGAATGGTGACGTCGAGTGCGGTGGTGGGCTCGTCGGCGATCAGCAGGCGCGGGCGGCCGGCGAGCGCGATCGCGATCATCACGCGCTGCTTCATCCCGCCCGAGAACTGGAAGGGAAACTCCTGCAGCCGGCGCTCGGGGTCGGGGATGCCCACCGCGGCGAGCAGGCGGCAGGCCTCGGCGCGCGCCGCCTCGCCGCGCAGGCCGTGGGCGGCGAGCACCTCGGTGATCTGCGCGCCCACGCTCATCACCGGGTTGAGGCTGGTGGACGGCTCCTGGAAGATCATGCCGATGCGCCCGCCGCGCACCCGCCGCATCGCCGCCTCGGGCAGCGCGAGCAGGTCCTCTCCACCCAGGCGCACGCTGCCGGCGGCGATGCGGCCTCCGTCGGGCAGCAGGCGGGCGAGCGCGAGCGCGGTCATCGACTTGCCGCAGCCCGATTCGCCCAGGAGCGCAAAGGTCTCGCCTGCGGCGATGGCGAAATCCACCCCGTCGACCGGGCGGACGTCCTCGCCATCGCTGCGCGCGATCGCCACCCCCAGGCCTTCGACGTGCAGCAGCGCCGCGGTCGCGGCTTCAGGGAGATCGGCGGGGAGCGGAGCGTTCATGCGCAGGAGACGACCCTCGAGGGGCCCCAGCAGGTCGAAGCGAAGGGACGCGGACGGCTTCTGCCGCGCACCGCGGCGCCACATGAGCCGTCCACATGTCGAAAGGGCCGCTTGCGCGGCCCCTTGCAGACATCTGCAGGATCAGTGGTGGTGGTGCCCACCGGGGCCATGCACGTGGCCGTGGGTGATCTCCTCGGCGCTCGCCGCGCGCACCTCGGCGACGGTGACGTCGAACACCAGCGCCACGCCGGCCAGCGGGTGGTTGCCATCGACCACGACCTTGCCGTCGGCGATGTCGGTGATGCGGTAGATCATGTCTTCCTCGCCGTCCTCGGAGACGCGCTCGAAGCTCATGCCGATCTCGATGTTGTCCGGGAAGAGCTTGGCGTCCTCGACCAGGATCAATTCCTCGTCGTAGTCGCCGAAGGCGTCTTCGGGCTGCAGCTTGACCTGCAGCTGCTCGCCGACCTTCTTGCCGTGCAGGGCCTCCTCCAGCAGCGGGAAGATGCCGTCGTAGCCGCCGTGAAGATAGACGAGGGGGTGCTCGCCGTCGTCGATCACCGCGCCTTCGGGGTCGCGCACGGTGTACTTCAGCGTCACCACGCTATTCTTGACGATTTCGTTTTGCATTCCGGGGTTCCAGTTCCTTGACCAGTTCGAAAACCGCGGCGGCGTGGCCGCGGGGTGTCACATCGTAGAGCGCGTGGCGGATCCTGCCCTGCTTGTCGATCACGAAGGTCGACCGCCGCACGCCCATCTTCTTCATCCCGTCGACTTCGCGCTCCTGCCATACGTTGTATAGCCGACACACCTCGGTGTCCGAATCGGAGAGCAGGCGGATCGACAGCCCTTCCTGGTCGCGAAACTCGGCGTGAGTGAGACAGTCGTCCGGACTCACGCCGACCACGATGCAGTCGTAGCGGGCGAACTCGTCGTCGTGGTCGCTGAAATCGGCGGCCTGACGCGTGCAACCCGGGGTCTTGTCGCGAGGGTAAAAGTAGAGAACGACATTGTGCTTGCCGGCCGCCGACGCGAGGTCGAAAATTTCCATGTCGGCATCCGGCAACGAAAACGCGGGGGCGATGTCTCCGCTCTGCAGCATGTGTTCTCCCTGATGTGGCCCGGATTCTAGCCGAGACCCCAGGCGAACACTACCGCCGGGACCGCGGGCTTGGGACTGGTCGAGCATGGGGGCCTTCCTCCCTTTTCCTGGTCGTCGTGTCGGGTGCCGCCAGCCGACACCTTGTGCAACGAATAGCCCAGATCGGGGCCGTACTCAAGTCGCAGCGCACCATCGTTCCGCCTTTCCTGGAGACCGCCAGCATGTCCCGGCCCCATCCGAACGCCCCCGCCAAGCGCCCCGCCAGCATGCGCGCGATGCAGCTCGAACGCCCCGGCGAGGCCCTGCGCGCGGTGCATCTGGCGGTGCCGCACCCCGGCCCCGGGCAGGTCCTGCTGCGGGTGGAGGCCTGCGGCGTATGCCGCACCGACCTCCACCTCATCGACGGCGAGCTGCCCGACCCGGTGCTGCCGATGATCCCCGGCCATGAGATCGTCGGCCGCGTGGTCGAGCCCGGAGCAGGCGTCACGGACCTCGTGCCGGGGCAGCGCATCGGCGTGCCCTGGCTGGGGTGGACCTGCGGGCATTGCGGCTTCTGCGAGAGCCACCGCGAGAACCTCTGCGACGCGGCGCGCTTCACCGGCTACCAGATCCAGGGGGGCTACGCCGAATACACCGTGGCCGACGCGCGCTACTGCTTCCCGCTCGACGAGGCCCTCGACGCCGCCGAGGCCGCGCCGCTGCTGTGCGCCGGCCTCATCGGCTACCGCGCACTGGAGATGGCGGGCGAGGCGCACCGCATCGGCCTCTACGGCTTCGGCGCGGCCGCCCACATCATCGCGCAGGTGGCGGTGTGGCAGGGCCGCGAGGTGTACGCCTTCACCCGTCCAGGCGACAGCGCAAGCCAGGCCTTCGCCCGCCAG
>NZ_AMXF01000122.1 GCF_000310225.1 Thauera phenylacetica B4P | reverse complement strand
CGGCAGCGCGCTGGTCGCCGCGCTGTGGAGCGAGGTGGGCGGGCGCCTGGGCGGGACGGTGCGCGAGGGCCGGCTGCCGGCGGGTGCGCAGGAGCTGTTCGGAGACGACTCCGACCCGCTCGCCGACGTGGTACGCGACATGAACAAGTGGTCGAGCAACGTGATCGCGCGCCAGTTGCTGGCCACGCTGGGCCGGGTGAGCCTGCGCGAGGACGCCACCGAGGACATGGTGGCGGCAGGCGCCCGCGCGGCCGCCGCGACGCTGGCCGCCGCGGGCATCGACACCGACGGGCTGGTGATCGAGAACGGCTCGGGGCTGTCGCGCAACGAGCGCATCCGCGCCGACAGCCTGGGCGGGCTGCTGCTGGCCGCCTGGCAGCGGCCGTGGATGCCGGAGTTCATCGCCGCCCTGCCGGTCGCCGGCCTCGACGGCACCGCGCGTCGCCGCCTCGGCGACAGCCCGGCGCGCGGCCAGGCCCACATCAAGACCGGCACCTTGAACGGCGTGCGTGCGATGGCCGGCTACGTGCTCGACCGCAAGGGCCAGCGCCATGTGGTGGTGATGATGGTGAACCACCCCGAGGCCGCCGCCAGCGCCGCGGCCCAGGACGCCTTGCTGGAGTGGCTGTGGAGCGGCGGCGAATGAAGGCCGGGGGTAACGAAGCCCCGCTTTCGCGCCTGCCGGCGCTCCTACAAGGGGGTCGGACGCGCGCCGGTTCATGTAGGAGCGCCGGCAGGCGCGAACAGAGCCGCGCAGGGATCGACGCGGGCGCCGCGAATCACCGCCGAATTCGCTTCCGCCGCTCCTACAGGAGGTCGGGCGTGCGCCGGTTCATGTAGGAGCGCCGGCAGGCGCGAACAGGGCCGCGCAGAAATCGACGTTGGCGCCACGAATCACCGCCGAATTCGCGCCTGCCGGCGCTCCTACGGAAAACCTCGCAGCCGGCACCCTTGTAGGAGCGCCGGCAGGCGCGAATGCGGCCGCCCGAAAAGCATCTCCGTCAGCGACGCACGAAGCCTCACACCTCACGCCATCGGCATCGTCTGCCGCTGCATCAGGTTCCACCACCCGCGCACGACGCGATACAGGATCCACAAGCCGGCGATCAGCAGCAGCGCGAGCGCGAAGGGCACGCCGATGATGGTCAGCACCATCAGCGCCGACACCGCGATCCACAGCACCGCGAACCAGAAGGTGCGGATCTGCCAGCGGAAGTGGCTCTCCAGCCAGGTGCCGCGCACCGCGTTCTGGTTCCAGTAGTTCAGGATCACCGCGGCGATGGAGGGCAGGCTGGCGACGAAGCTGAAGATGATCGTCGCCGAGCCCACCAGCGCCGAGAACACCGCAAAGGCGTGCAGCGCATACACCAGGTGGGTGACGGTGACCATGTTCTCGGACGGCTGGCCGGCCCCGATCGGCGCGGGATAGGAATTGCTCATCGATTTTCCTCAAGCGGGAGCCCGCGCCGGGAACATCCGCAGCGCATGACAAAGGCTTCGACCCGGGACCATGCCGGGCGTTCGGCTGCAGTGCAACAACAAAACGTAACGCGCGCCCGCCCTACAGCCCCAGCTCACCCCACATCGCGTCCACCTTCGCCTTCACCGCCGCGTCCATCACGATCGGCGTGCCCCACTCACGGCTGGTCTCGCCTGGCCACTTGTTGGTCGCGTCCAGCCCCATCTTGCTGCCCAGCCCGGCCACCGGGCTGGCGAAGTCGAGGTAGTCGATCGGCGTGTTGTCCACCAGCGTGGTGTCGCGGGTGGCGTCCATGCGCGTGGTGAGCGCCCAGATGACCTCCTTCCAGTCGCGGATGTTCACATCCTCATCCACCACGAGGATGAACTTGGTGTACATGAACTGGCGCAGGAAGCTCCAGATGCCGAACATCACGCGCTTGGCGTGGCCCGGGTACTGCTTGCGGATGCTGACCACCGCCAGCCGGTACGAGCAGCCCTCCGGCGGCAGGTAGAAGTCGACGATCTCGGTGAACTGCTTCTGCAGCAGCGGCACGAAGACCTCGTTGAGCGCCACCCCCAGCATGGCCGGCTCGTCGGGCGGCTTGCCGGTGTAGGTGCTGTGATAGATCGGGTCGCGGCGCATGGTGATGCGCTCGATGGTGAACACCGGGAAGTCGGAGACCTCGTTGTAGTAGCCGGTGTGGTCGCCGTAGGGGCCTTCGGGCGCCATGTCGTTGGGGTGGATCGCACCCTCGAGCACGATCTCGGCCGAGGCCGGCACCTGCAGGTCGCTGCCGAGGCACTTCACCAGCTCGGTCTTGGCCCCGCGCAGCAGACCGGCGAACTGGTATTCCGAGAGCGAATCCGGCACCGGCGTCACCGCCCCGAGGATGGTCGCCGGATCGCAGCCGAGCACCACCGAGATCGGGAAGGGCTCGCCCGGATGCGCGCGCTGGTGCTCGAGGAAGTCGATCGCGCCGCCGCGATGCGCCAGCCAGCGCATGATCACGCGGTTGCGCCCGATCACCTGCTGGCGGTAGATGCCCAGGTTCTGGCGCTTCTTGTGCGGCCCGCGCGTCACCACCAGGCCCCAGGTGATCAGCGGCGCGGCGTCGCCCGGCCAGCAGTGCTGGATCGGCAGCTTCGCCAGATCGACCTCGTCGCCCTCCCACACGACCTGCTGGCAGGGCGCGGAGCGCACCTCCTTGGGCGCCATGTTGAGCACCTGCTTCAACACCGGCAGCTTGTCCCAGGCGTCCTTCAAGCCCTTTGGCGGCTCGGGCTCCTTGAGGTAGGCGAGCAGCTTGCCGACCTCCCGCAGCGGCGCGCTCCAGTTGCCGTCGGTGACGTCCTCGCCCATGCCCATCGCCACCCGCTGCGGCGTGCCGAACAGGTTGGCGAGCACCGGAATCGCCTGCGGCACGCCCTTGGTCACCGGCTTCTCGAACAGCAAGGCCGGCCCGCCGGCGCGCAGCACGCGATCGGCGATCTCGGTCATCTCGAGGTAGGTGTCGACCGGGGTCTTGATGCGGCGGAGCTCGCCACGGGCTTCGAGCTGGGTGAGGAAATCGCGGAGGTCGGAGTAGTTCATGTCTCTGGTGCGTCTGATTCGGATGCGTGCCGTGCTGATTGTTCCACGGCCGGATAGAAAAAGCCCCGCTTCACTTTTCGAAGCGGGGCTTCCAAGCTGTCAGGGGAAACGCCCCCCTGAACAAGCGTTACTGCTCGCCGACGCGGAACTCGAAGCTGTAGGACGGCGTTGCGCCCTCGACCGGACTGGCGGTGGTACCGCATTGACCGCTGGTGTTGCAGATCTGGTTGCCGGCCAAGTCGCGCGGCGAGGCGGACATCACGACACGGTAGTGCTGCCCAGGGACAAGATTGAGGCCGAGCCTCGGCAACGCATCGCCATATTCCACCGGTCCGAATGTGAAGCGTCGGTCGGTCTCGGCGATCAGATCGGTGGCGGTGGGCAAAGTGCTCGGCGAGGTGTCACTGCCAGAGCCAACCGTAACCTGCGTCGGCGTACCGCCGAACCCCGTAATCCGATAGACCGCGAAGGACTGCGGCACGATCGAATTGGTATCCATCGCCTCGTTGAACACGACGGTCACGTCTGCCGTCGGGCTGACATCGACTGCGCCATCTGCAGGAATCGTGTAAGCCACGCGCGGCGGGGTTGTATCAAGTTCCCCACCAGTCGAGAAGGGCACGACGTCCGGAACCAGGGTGTTTTGGGCGACGTCGCGAATCGAGTCGGTCAACACGAGTTCATACCGCGTGCCCGGGTCGTAACATCCCCCTTCATCAAATTGACTCAGGACGAAGGTCCGATCATCGATCTGTTCGGTTCCTGCCATCGAGAACGTCGCCCCGCCCTGGCGGCGGACGTACATCGACACGTTGTTCACAGTCACCGGGTCGATCGCTTCATTGAAGCGCACGACGACATCGGAGCAGCGATCCACCTCCTGCGCATCGCGCTGCGGAATGGTGTATGCGACCTGCGGAGCGACCGTATCGACAGCCCCACCGGTAGAGAAACCCACCACGCTGGCCACGAGCGGATTGCCTGAAACGTCACGGATCGAGTCCGTCAACACCAGCTCGTAATTGGCTGTCGCGTCATAGCAGACGTCTCCCTGGTTCAATGCAAAGGTGCTGTCGTCCAGTTTCGAGACGCTTGCCATCGAAAAGGTCTGCCCGCCCCGCCTGCGCACGAACAGGCTGACGTTGGTGACCGTGACCGGATCGATCGCCTCATCGAAACGGGCGACGATGTTCGAGCAGCGATCCACATCGGTCGAACCATCCGTTGGAATCGAGAAAAGTAACTTCGGCGCCGTCGTATCGACCCCGACACCACCCCCCGCCGCACCGTCGATCACCATGCTGAGGTTGCGATTGGCCTGCACGCCATTCGCGTCGGTCACGGTCAGCACGACCGGGTAGGTGCCCGAAGCAGTCGGGGTGCCGGTGATGAAGCCGGTGCGACTATCGAGGGCGAGGCCCGTCGGCAGCGCGGTCGAGACCCAGGCGTAGGGGCTGGCACCGCCCGTCACGGCAGGGGCATATGCGTAATACGCGCCCACGCTTCCCTTCGGCAGGTCGGCGGCCGTCACCGTGAGCGTGCCACCGGAGCCGGTTGTTTCACCGGCCACGGTAAGCGCAACCTCCTGCAACTTCTCGGCAGGAGTTCCAGCGCTGTCACGTGCGCGCACGATGAAGCGGAAGGTCCCACCGGAAGTCGGGACCCCGGAGATGATTCCATCCGAGGCGAGCGTCAGCCCACCCGGCAGGCTGCTGCCCGAACTCAGCGACCAAGCATAGGGAGGCACGCCACCGCTGGCGGACAGGATGGTCGCGTAGGACTGCCCGACCGACGCCCCAGGCAGCGTGCCATTCGACGTGATCGCGAGCGCCTCGCCGGAGCTGCTGCCGTCTACCACCGCGATCGAGACCGCATTCCCCACCTGGGTGCTGACACCATTGCCGACGTTGTTGTCCGCGCGGTCCGCGATCACCTCGACGAGCACGCTGCCGGTCTGTGCACCGCTCACCAGCGAGAACTGCGCGATACCGCCGATGGTCGCGAGGGTGACGGTCTTGGCAAGTTGGCCGCCGGCGCTGAGAAGTGCAAAGTCGTCCGCGGCACCCGGCGTCGAAACGATGCGGGCGATGAGGTTCGACACACCTGCGGCGGGATTGGGCACGGGCTGCCCGGCATCGTCGAGGATCCGCGCCTGCAACTGCAGCACGGACGGACCGTTCGTATTCTGTGCGTACACGAATCCGGGCGCCGCGGGGGCAATCTGCGCCTGCGCCGAAACGCCACTGCTCTGGCCCACCGCGATGGAAGACGTCGCGGTAACCAGCTTGCTCGATTGCGGATCGGTCACGGAGCAGGTGATCGTTGCGGTGCCTGCCGTCGCTCCGGCGTGGAAATGGAAGCTGGCGCCCCCCGCCGACGAGTCGAGCGTAATGGCCCGGTAGCCTACGGGATTGCCGTCTTCGTCTTCATGCTCCTCGTCGCCATCGAGATAGAAGAGCGCACCGGACTCCAGCCCTTCCGGGACGACACTGCACGCAAGATTGGTGCCGTCGGGAATCGGATCGCGCGTTCCTGCTCGTGTCCCCGTCACGTAAAGAGTCGTTGTGTACGGCGCGTTCACGCCGATCCCTGCCGAAGCGCCGAAGACGTTCAGGGGCAGTTGCGACGTCGCCGACGTCAGCGAAAGGCTGTAGTCGTTGGCTGGCGTGACGCCAGAGCCCGGAAGGCCGCCGGCGCTGCTTCCACTACTACCTCCACCGCCGCCGCAGCTGGCGACAGCGACGGCAGCGCCTGCCAGCGTAAGCCCCTTGAGCAGGGCGGATTCCATGAATGAACGCACAATCGAACTCCTTGTTTTTCTGGATACGAAGCCGGCCCCCGGCAACCCGCGGGCGAACCGCCCGACAGTCAAGCGCAGTTCGTCACCATTTGCAACTGGAATACGCACATCGTCATGCAACACTGCACAGTGCGCGAGCTGTCACGCTCTTGGGAAAACTCGTCACCGGAACGCATTGACCGCATCCCGCGTCTCCTGCGCCACCCTGCGCGCAGCCTGCGCGAAGTCCTCGCCCTTCCCCGCATACAGCACCGCGCGCGAGGAGTTGATCATCAAGCCGCTGCCGTTGGCCGTGCGTCCCGCCGCCAGGGTCGCGGCGATGTCGCCGCCTTGCGCGCCGATGCCCGGCACGAGCAGCGGCATATCGCCGACGAGTTCACGCACGCGCGCGATCTCGGCCGGGAAGGTGGCGCCGACCACCAGGGCGCAGTTGCCGCTGGCGTTCCAGTCGTCGGCGACGGTGCGGGCGACGTGCTCGTAGAGCTTCATGCGGCCATGGGGCGTATCGACCTCGAGGAACTGCAGGTCGGAGCCGCCCGGGTTGGAGGTGCGGCAGAGCAGGATCACGCCCTTGTCGGGCCAGGCCAGGTAGGGATCGACCGAGTCGCGACCCATGTAGGGATTGACGGTGATCGCGTCGGCCTTGAAGCGCTCGAAGGCCTCGATGGCGTACTGTTCGGCGGTGCTGCCGATGTCGCCGCGCTTGGCGTCGAGGATGACCGGGGTATCGGGGTGGGCGGCGTGGATGTGCTCGATCAAGGCCTCGAGCTGGTCCTCGGCGCGGTGGGCAGCGAAGTAGGCGATCTGCGGCTTGAAGCAGCACACCAGGTCGGCGGTGGCGTCGACGATCTGCGTGCAGAACGCGAGGATGGCGTCGGGCCGGCCCTGCAGGTGGGCGGGGAATTTCGCCGGGTCGGGGTCGAGGCCGACGCAGAGCAGGCTGTCGCGCTGCTGCCAGGCGGCGCGGAGGGCGGTCATGAAGTGCATGGAGATCGGTCCGGAGTAGGACTGCGCACGCCGGGCGCCGGCGGGGCTCAGGCGCGCAGCAGGAAGTCGATGAAGAGGCCGGCGAAGATCACGCCGCCGACCCAGTTGTTGTGGCGGAAGGCCTTGAAGCAGTCGGCGCGGTCGCGCGCGCGGATCAGGGTGTAGTGGTAGCCGGCGATGGCGCAGGCGGCGACGAGGCCGAGATACCAGGCGACGCCGAGCCCGGCGAGCACACCGACGACGGCCAGCAGCGCGAAGGCGGCGGCATAGCACAGCATCACCGCGAGCACGTCGTGGTGGCCGAAGGTGATCGCCGAGGTCTTGATGCCGATCTTGAGGTCGTCCGGGCGGTCGACCATGGCGTACTCGGTGTCGTAGGCCACCGCCCAGAAGATGTTGGCGAGCAGCATCAGCCAGCCGGTCGCCGGCACCGTGCCGGTGACCGCAGCGAAGGCCATCGGGATGCCGAAGCCGAAGGCGATGCCGAGGTAGGCCTGCGGGATCGCGAAGAAGCGCTTGGTGAAGGGGTAGCTGCCGGCGAGCAGCAGGGCGGGCACCGAGAGCAGGATGGTGAGGGTGTTGAGCGGCAGCACGAGGACGAAGGCGGCCGCCGACAGCCCGGCGGCGAGCGCGAGCGCCTCGCCGGGACTGACCGCGCCGGTCGCGAGCGGGCGGTTGCGGGTGCGCTCGACGTGGCCGTCGAAGTCGCGGTCGGCGTAGTCGTTGATGACGCAGCCGGCCGAGCGCATCAGGAAGGTGCCGGCGATGAAGATGGCCAGGATATACAGCGGCGGCCAACCCTCCGCCGCGATCCACAGCGCCCACAGCGTGGGCCACAGCAGCAGCAGGGTGCCGATCGGCTTGTCGATCCGCATCAGGCGGGCGTAGTGGGGAAGCTTGTCGCTCAGGCTCATGGCAGGGGTCATTTGCGCAGTTCCAGGATTGCGGGGAGGAAGGCCTCGCTCACCATCAGCGCCCGGCCCCGCAGCAGGAAGACCGAGCGCCGCGCCCACAGCGCGCGCGGCAGCGCCGGTGCGGGGGACTGGCGGGCGAGCGCCGCGGCCGCGCGATGATACCGCGCATCGCGCCCGTCCAGACGCCTGCACGCGAGCGGCAGGCGCGCGATCGCCGGGTCGGAGAACAGCGCCGCGCCGAGCGGGCGGGCGCCGATGCCATGGAAGAGGTTCCACGCCCCGCGCAGGTTGCGGCGCGGCAGCAAGGAACGCGCGAACACCACCGGGCGGCCATCAGCCACCAGCAGCACCTCGCGCAGCCCGGCGAGCTCGCCCGCACGCAGGCCGAGCAGCAGCGCCTCGTCGCGCCGCACACGGGCGAGGCGCTGGCACAGCACGCGCACCTCGAAGCCGGCGCAGCGCGCACGGATGCGCGCGGTGAGCGAGCCGGCATCCTTCAGCCAGGGCAGCAGCGCGGGCGGCAGCGCCGCGCGCGGCGGATGGGCGAGCCAGGTCTCGCGGCGCGGGCCGGAGTGGAGGGGAAAGGCGGTCAGGGAACGCATCGGTTCAGGCAGTAGAGGCGATTTCCATGCAGAAGGCGTCGCGCGTGGATAAGTTGTAGGAGCGCCGGCAGGCGCGAATGCGGCCGCGGATTGTGCCGGCCACGTCGACGGCCGAAGCAGCGTGTTCGCGCCTGCCGGCGCTCCTACAGGAGGCGTCATGGGAGGGGGGGTGCAGGAGCGCCGGCTGGCGCGAAGGCCGCCGCCGATCGTGCCGGCCACGTCGACGCCCGAAGCGCCATGTTCGCGCCTGCCGGCGCTCCTACAGGGGAGGCTACGGTCGTCATGCGCGCAGCAGGGCTTCGCGCCCGCCCAGCCAGCGCCGCATCAGCGCGTTGGCGGCGGCGGGGTCGTGGGCGAGCAGGTGCTCGGCGAGCTCGCGCGCGGGCTCGATCAGCGCGGCGTCGAGCTCGAGGTCGGCGTAGCGCAGCAGCGGCACGCCGCTCTGGCGGGCGCCGACGAACTCGCCCGGGCCGCGGATGCGCAGGTCCTCGCGCGCGATCGCGAAGCCGTCGGTGTTCTCGTAGATCACCTTGAGGCGCTCGCGGCCGGTCTGCGACAGCGGCTGGGCGTAGATCAGGATGCACACCGACTCCGCCGTGCCGCGCCCCACCCGGCCGCGCAGCTGGTGCAGCTGGGCGAGGCCGAAGCGCTCGGCGTGCTCGATCACCATCAGGCTGGCGTTGGGCACGTCGACGCCGACCTCGATCACCGTGGTGGCCACCAGCAGGTCGAGCTCGCCGGCGGAGAACGCGGCCATGGTGGCGGACTTCTCGTCGTTCTTGAGGCGGCCGTGCACCAGGCCCACGCGCAGCTCGGGCAAGGCCTCGACCAGGGTCGCGAAGGTGTCCTGCGCGGTCTGCAGCTGCAGCGCCTCCGACTCCTCGATCAGCGGGCACACCCAGTAGGCCTGGCGGCCCTCCAGGCAGGCGGCGCGCACGCGCGCGACCACCTCGTCGCGACGCACGTCGGAGACCAGCCGGGTGCGGATCGGTGTGCGCCCGGGCGGCAGCTCGTCGAGCACCGACACATCCAGGTCGGCGTAGTGCGTCATCGCCAGCGTGCGCGGGATCGGCGTCGCCGACATCATCAGCATGTGCGGCCGCCGTCCGCCCTCGCCCTTCTCGCGCAACGCCAGGCGCTGGCGCACGCCGAAGCGGTGCTGCTCGTCGACCACCGCCAGCGCCAGCCGCGGCAACGTCACCGGGTCCTCGATGAGCGCATGGGTGCCGACCGCGAGCAGCACCTCGCCGCTCGCCAGGCGGGCGAGCTCGGCCTCGCGCGCGCGCTTCTTGCGGCTGCCCGACAGCCAGGCCACGCCGATGCCGAGCGGCTCCAGCCAGGCCGAGAGCTTCTTCCAGTGCTGCTCGGCGAGGATCTCGGTGGGCGCCATCATCGCCGCCTGCCAGCCGTTCTCGGCCGCCTGCAGCATCGCCAGCGCGGCGACCAGGGTCTTCCCCGAGCCCACGTCGCCCTGCAGCAGGCGCTGCATCGGATGCGGCGCGGCGAGGTCGGCGGCGATCTCCGCGCCCACCCGCGCCTGCGCGCCGGTGGGGCGGAAGGGCAGCGAATCGAGCAGGGCCGTGGTCAGCACGCCGCGCGCCGGCAGCGCCACCGCGGCCTGGGCACGGCGCGCCAGCCAGGCGCGGCGCAGCGAGAGCTGCTGCACCAGCAACTCCTCGAACTTCATGCGCTGCCAGGCGGGGTGCTCGCGCTGCTCGAGCGCGAAGGGGTCGGCGTCGGGCGCGGGGTGGTGCAGCGCGCGCAAGGCCTCGGCGAAGCCGGGCAGGCCGAGGCGGCGCAGCCAGTCGGCGGGCAGCAGCTCGTCGAGCGGCTCGCTCTGCAGCGCCTGCGCGACCAGCTTGCGCAGCGTGAGCTGGCCGACGCCAGCGGTGGTGGGATATACCGGCGTGAGCGCATCGGGCAGCGCCTCGCCGGGCGCCACCGCGCGCAGGCGCGGATGCACCATCTCGAGCCCGAAGAAGCCGCCACGCGCCTCGCCGAACAGGCGTACGCGCGCGCCCGGCGCGAGCTGCTTCTGCTGCGAAGGGTAGAAATTGAGCCAGCGCGCCACCAGCGTGCCGCTGCCGTCGGCAATCCGCGCCACGAGCTGGCGGCGCGGGCGCAGCACGACCTCGGCGCTCGTCACCTCACCCTCGAGCTGGGCGGGAAAGCCGGGGCGCACCTGGGCGATCGGCGTCAGCCGGGTCTCGTCCTCATAGCGCAGCGGCAGGTGCAGCAGGAGATCGCGCGGCGCGCGCAGGTCGAGCTTCGCAAGTCGCCCCGCCAGCTGCGCCCCGACCCCCGCCCAGCCGCGCGGCGGCTGCATCGCGTTCAATCGTGGATCCTTCTCGCGGGTAGGAAAGAGGCGAGCGAGCGCGCATGCCCGCCGCTCGCCGACCGGCACGCGACCGGCACGTCAAAGCGGCGCACCTGGGACGCAGCGCGTCGAGCGCACCGCCCCTCACGCCTCACTCCTTACCTCTCACACCTTGCGCCTCACCCCTTACGCCTTACACCTCACGCCTCACCCGATCACCAACACCAGATCCGCCTCGACCAGCGCGCCGCGCGGCAGCTCGCGCACGCCGACGGTGGCGCGCGCCGGATAGGGCTCGGCGAAGCAGGACTTCATGATCTCGTTGACCACGCCGAAGTTGGCCAGGTCGGTGAGGTAGATGGTGATCTTGACGACGTCGGCGAAGGAGCCCCCGGCCGCCTCGGCCACCGCGGCGAGGCTGTCGAACACGCGCCGGGCCTGCGCCTCGACGCCCTCGACCATTTCCATTGTGGCGGGGTCCAGGCCGATCTGGCCGGAGAGGAAGACCTGGTTGCCGACCTTGACCGCCTGCGAATAGGGGCCGATGGCGGCGGGGGCATTGGGGGTGGAGATGATCTGACGGGCCATGGTTTGCCTCTGCCTGGGGAAAGCCGGCATTGTACCCGCGCCCGCGGGCGGGCATGCCGCCCGCGGCGCCGATCAGCCCCCCGCGCGCAGGGTGATCTCGCAGCCGAGGCGGTCGATAAGCTTCTGCAGGCCGACGCGCGCGCCGGTGTTGATGACCAGCGGCGCCATGAAGTTGGCGCGCAGGCCGGTGCCGGCCGGGCCTTCGCCATCGTCCTTGCGCACGATCACCACCACCGCGGCGTCCTCGGGCGTGCGCAGGCTCAGCAGCGCGACCTCCTCGTCATCGAGCGGGAACTCGAGGTGGACGCCGAGGCGCTCGGGGGCGGTCACCGAGAAGGCGACGTCGGGCTCGTCCACGCTCTGCAGCAGGAACACATGCGCCTCGCGCCCCTCCTCGTGCAGCAGGGTGAAGCGGCGGCAGTGCTCGAAGCCCGGCAGCCCCTTGGGGAACTCGATGATCTTGTCTTCGGAAATCTCGGCGCTGCCGAACAGCGGACTCTTGATCTGCATGACTGGGACCTCGCTTCAAAACGACATCATCATCCGCTTCGCGGCCAACCCGCCGTGACGCGCTTCACGCCCGCTCATCGCGAACGCTCGGGGGGAATCAGCACGCCAGGCCCGGCACCTGCCGCCTGCAGCCGCTTGCGCGCATGCTCGGCGGCCTCGCTGTCGGGAAAGGGGCCGAGCACGACGCGGCTCTGGATGTGCGCCGGCTGCCCGGCGGCGGCGGCCTGCTGGTAGACACGGAGCGCGTTGTCGGGCGCGGCGAAGACGCCGAGCTGGACGAGGTAGCCACGGCCGGCCGGCGCCGCCGCGGCGCGCGGGAGCAGGACGCCGTCGGCCTTTGCGACCGGCGCGGGGGGCGGAGGGCACGCCGCCG
>NZ_AMXF01000121.1 GCF_000310225.1 Thauera phenylacetica B4P | reverse complement strand
GCGCGGGCGCGGCGGCATCCGGCGACGACGTGGCGGCGAGTGGCGCGACCCCGTGCCCGGCCGTGCGCGACGCGTGCCCGGGCGGGTGCAGCACGATCGCCAGCGCACGCTCGCACGGGTCGTTCCAGTCGGACGCGTACAGCGCGGTGCCGTCGGGGTGCAGCCAGCGCACGCTCGCCGCCTCGCCGTGCTCCGGGCCGCGCAGCCAGGCGGCCTGGCGCAGCGCGGGGTGGGCGGCGCGCAGGGCGAGCAGCCTCTGCACGCAGGCGAGCAGCGCGCGGTCGGCCCCCGCCCAGTCCAGCCAGGTCGTCTCGTTGTCCTGGCAGTAGGCGTTGTTGTTGCCGCCCTGGCTGTGGCCTAGCTCGTCGCCGGCGAGCAGCATCGGCGTGCCCTGGGCGAGCAGCAGGCTGGCGAGCAGGGCACGCTGCAGGCGGGCGCGCAGGGCGAGCACGGCGGGGTCGTCGCTCGGGCCTTCCACGCCGCAGTTCCACGAGTGGTTGTGCGCATGGCCGTCGCGGTTGTGCTCGCCGTTGGCCGCGTTGTGGCGGTGGTCGTGGCTCACCAGGTCGCGCAACCCGAAGCCGTCGTGCGCGCACAGGAAGTTGATGCTGGCGGTGGGGGCGCGGCGGTCGTGGTCGAACTCCGCCGCCGAGCCCGCGAAGCGGTGGGCGAACGCGCCGCGGTCGCCGGCTGCGCACAGCCACCAGGCGCGCATCGTGTCGCGGAAGCGGTCGTTCCATTCCATCCAGCCGGGCGCGAACCCGCCCAGCCGGTAGCCGTCCGGGCCCAGGTCCCAGGGCTCCCCGATCCACTTCAGGCGGGCGAGCAGCGGGTCGCCGGCGATGGCGGCGAAGAGCGCTGCGCCGGCATCGAAGTGGCCGTGGCGGTCGCGCCCGGTGGTCACCGCAAGATCGAGGCGGAAGCCGTCCACGCGGTAGCGCGTGGCCCAGTGGCGCAGCGCGCCCATGACCAGCTCGACCAGGCGCGGCTCGCCCAGGTTCACCGCGTTGCCGCAGCCGCTCCAGTCGCGGTAGCGCGCGGGGTCCTGCGGGTCGAGGTGGTAGGCGCGCACGTTGGCCAGCCCGCGCAGCGACAGCAGCGGCCCGTCGGCGTCGAGCTCGGCGGTGTGGTTGAAGACCACGTCGAGCACCACCTCGAAGCCGGCGGCGTGCAGGGCGTCGATCGCCTCGGCGAGCTCGTCGGCCGGGGTGGTGCCGGGGCGGCCGCTCCAGTAGCGCGGCTCGGGCGCGAGCCAGGCTGCGGGCGCGTAGCCCCAGTGGTTGGCGAGGCCGCGCCGCTGCAGCGCCGCCTCGTCGGCGCGAAAGTGCAGCGGCAGCAGGCTCAGCGTGGTGATGCCGAGCGCGCGGTAGTGCTCGAGCATCACCGGGTGGGCGAGGGCCGCATAGCTGCCGCGCAGCGCCGGCGGGAGGTCGGGGTGGCGCATCGTCAGCGCGCGCACGTGGGCCTCGTAGAGCACCGTGCGATCGCGCGGGATGCGGGGGCGGGAAGGGCGTCCGGCCGTCGCCATGGGGACGGGCACGCGTGCCTCGGGGACAGGCACGCGTGCCTTGGGGGCGAAGACGGCGTTGTCGCGCAGGTCTGGCAGGTGCGGATCGTCGTCGCGGGCGGCGCGGAACGCGGCCAGCCTTGCCGCCAGCGCCGCGTCGTCGGCCGCGCCCGGCCCCTGGTTGCCGTAGCTGCCCACCACCTCCTGCGCCCAGGGGTCGAGCAGCAGCTTGGCCGGGTTGAACCAGTGCCCGCGCTGCGGCGCCCACGGGCCGTGGGCGCGCAGGCCATACACCAGGCCGGTCGCGCCGGCGGGCAGGAAGCCGTGCCAGACGCCCTCGCTGCAGGCCGGCAGCCTCAGGCGCTGGCGTTCCTCGCAGCCGGCGGCATCGAAGAGGCAGAGCTCGATCGCTTCGGCGTCCGGCGCCCACACGGCGAAATTTACCCCGGCCTCGCCGGCGTCCTCGGCCAGGCTGGCGCCGAGCGGCCACGGCTGTCCGGGACGCAGGGCCGGGGCGCATTTCGCGCCGGCCGGGGGGATGCGATCCGCCGCCAGGGCGGCCCGATCCGCGGCCGCGCCGAGGCACTCGCCGTCAGGGGCGGACTCGTGCCGGCGGGTCGGGAGGGAGTCGGGGAGCGGGGCGCTCATCGCGGCGATCTCGTGGGCCGTGCGTCCAGGCGTCTCAATCCTCGCGCACGAACATCGCCACGCCCAGCGGCGGCAGGCGCAGCACCATCGATTGCGCCTCGCCCTGCCAGGGCACCGACTCGGCTTGCAGCGTGCCGTTGGTGACACCCGAGCCGCCATACACCGCGTCGTCCGTGTTGATCAGCTCGCGCCAGACGCCCGCAACCGGCACGCCGATGCGCCAGCCCTCGCGCACCACCGGGGTGAAGTTGCACACCACCACCACGCCGCGGCCGTCGCGCGCGCGGCGCTCGAAGACCAGCACCGAGTGCGCCGCGTCGTCGTGGGAGATCCAGCGGAAGCCCGCGCTCGCCGTGTCCAGCTCGTACAGCGCCGGATGGCTGCGCAGCACGCGGTTGAGGTCGCGCACCAGGCGCTGCATGCCGGCGTGCGCAGGCTGCGCGAGCAGCGCCCAGGGCAGGCTGGCGTCGGCGTTCCATTCGGTCCACGGCGCGAACTCGCAGCCCATGAAGAGCAGCTTCTTGCCCGGATGCGCCCACATGTAGCCGTAGAGCAGGCGCAGGTTGGCGAACTTCTGCCAGTCGTCGCCGGGCATCTTGGCGAGCAGCGAGCCCTTGCCGTGCACCACCTCGTCGTGCGATAGCGGCAGCACGAAGTTCTCGCTGAAGGCATACACCAGCGAGAAGCGCAGCTGGTCGTGGTGGTGCCTGCGGTGCACCGGGTCGCGCGCCAGGTAGGCCAGCAGGTCGTTCATCCAGCCCATGTTCCACTTGTAGTGGAAGCCCAGGCCGCCGCCCTGCAGGTCGGGCGAGGGCGGGCGGCTGACGCCGGGGAAGGCGGTGGATTCCTCCGCGAGCGTGATCGCCTCGGGGCGCTGCGTGCCGACGAGGTGGTTCATGCGGCGCAGAAAGTCGATCGCCTCCAGGTTCTCGCGCCCGCCGAAACGGTTCGGCACCCACTCGCCGGCCTTGCGGCTGTAGTCTCGGTACAGCATCGAGGCCACCGCATCCACGCGCAGGCCGTCGGCGCCGAAGCGCTCGATCCAGTACAGCGCGTTGCTGGCGAGGTAGTTGCGCACCTCGGCGCGGCCGTAGTTGTAGATCAGCGTGTTCCAGTCCTGGTGGAAGCCCTCGCGCGGGTCGGCGTGCTCGTACAGGTGGGTGCCGTCGAACTCGGCCAGGCCGTGCGCGTCGCTCGGGAAGTGCGCCGGCACCCAGTCGAGGATCACCCCCAGCCCGGCCGCGCGCGCCGCGTCGGTGAAGGCACGGAAATCTTCCGGGGTGCCGAAGCGCACGCTCGGCGCGTACAGCCCGGTGGGCTGGTAGCCCCAGGAGCCGTCGAAGGGGTGCTCGTGCACCGGCAGCAGCTCGAGGTGGGTGAAGCCGAGCTCGACCGCGTAGGGCACGAGGCGCTCGGCGAGCTCGCGGTAGGACAGCCAGCCGCCGTCCTCCTTGTGCTGCCAGGAGCCGAGATGCACCTCGTAGATGCTGATTGGCGCGTCGAGCGCGTTGGCGCGCCGGCGCGCCTCGTCGATCGGCAGCCCGGGCAGCAGGCGCTGCACCACCGAGGCGGTGTGCGGACGCAACTCGGCGCGGAAGGCGAAGGGGTCGGCCTTGAGGCGGACGACGCCGTCGGCGCCGAGGACCTCGTACTTGTAGAGCTCGCCCTCGCCGATGCCGGGCAGGAAGATCTCCCACACGCCGCACTCGCGGCGGTGCCGCATCATGTGGCGGCGCCCGTCCCAGGCGTTGAAGCCGCCGACCACCGACACCCGGCGCGCGTTGGGCGCCCAGACGGCGAAGCGCGTGCCGGCCACCCCGTCGACCGTCACCGGGTGCGCGCCCAGCCACTCGTAGGGGCGGTGATGGCTGCCCTCGGCGAGCAGCCAGACGTCGAGATCCTCGATCAGCGGGCCGAAGCGGTAGGCGTCGTCGAAGCGAGTCTCGCCGCCGCCGTCCCAGCGCACGTGCAGGCGGTAGCGCAGCGGCAGCGAGCGTGCCGGGAGCGCGCCGATGAAGAGGGGGGAATCGTCCTGGGGCTGGAGCTCGAGGAGCGGACGGCCGTCGATGTCGAGCACCGCGACCGCCTGCGCACCAGGCAGCAGCGCGCGCAGCACCACTCCACCCGCGACCGCATGTGCGCCGAGCAGCGCGAAGGGATCGGGATGGCCCGCCTCCAGCAAGGACTGCAGCGACCCGCCGCCCAGCCGGGCCAGTTCCGGGTCCATCGCATTCAAGGGGGTTGCCGCAACGCTCGCTCGCGTAATTGCCTTGCCGGCCTGCCTTTCGCCGCGCATTTGCGCCTCTCCGGTTCGAGTGCCGGGGCTTTTCTTCGTTGCGTCGCAGCGAAACCGGCCCGACAGCCCCAAGGATAAAACTTTCGCGGGTTTTGCGCTGCAACGGATCACCCCCGAAGCCGCCCGCGCGCAGCAACCCCCACCACGCACCCGCAGCCCGTGCAGGAGCGGCGCCAGCCGCGAAAGCGGCCGCAGGGGGGCGACGTGGTCGCGGGCGATCGACGCCGTGTTCGCGCCTTGCGGCGCTCCTACACGATGCGTCACGCCCCGGCGCAATGTAGGAGCGGCGCCAGCCGCGAAAGCGGCCGTGCAGCCGGCGACATGGTCGCGGGCGATCGACGCCGTGTTCGCGCCTTGCGGCGCTCCTACACGATGCGTCACGCCCCGGCGCAATGTAGGAGCGGCGCCAGCCGCGAAAGCGGCCGTGCAGCCGGCGATGTGGTCGCGGGCGATCGACGCCGTGTTCGCGCCTTGCGGCGCTCCTACGGGATGCGTCACGCCCCGGCGCAATGTAGGAGCGGCGCGAGCCGCGAAAGCAGCCGCAGGGGGGCGACGTGGTCGCGGGCGATCGACGCCGTGTTCGCGCCTTGCGGCGCTCCTACAGGGCCTCCGGCTCGGCGAGGGACGTGAAGCCAACCTCGATCGCGCGATCCAGCGCCGCCGAGGCGCCGATGAGGGCGGCATGGGGGGCGAGGATCACCCAGGTCGGGACACGCTCGAGCCAGGGGCGGAAGCGGCCCTTGGCGAGGAAGCGCTCGCGGAAGCCGGAGCGCGGGAAGAAATCTCCAAGTCGCGGCACGATCCCGCCGCCGATATAAAGTCCGCCGCGCGCGCCCAGTGTGAGCGCGAGATCGCCCGCGACCGTGCCGAGCAGCGCGCAGAAGAGCTCCAGCGCCTCGAGACAATGGCGGCAGCCGCCGGCCCGCGCGTGATCGCTGATCTCCGCCGGCGTGCGCTCGACGGACGGTGCACCGTCGAGCGCACGCAAGGCATCGTGAAGCGCGACCAGACCCGGGCCGGAGAGCACCCGTTCGGCCGAGACATGGCCATGGCGTGCGCCGAGCCAGGCGACGACCGCGGCCTCGCGTGCGTTGCAGGCCGGCAGCGTCACATGCCCGCCTTCGCCCTGCAGCGGAACCCAGCCATCCGGCGCCGGAAGCAGCCCCGACACGCCGAGCCCGGTGCCGGCGCCGATCAGGGCGCGTGCGGCGCCGGCACGGGGCTCTCCACCACCGACACTGAGCAGGTCGCCGTCGCCGAGCGCGGGCAGCGAGAGCGCGAGCGCGGTGAAGTCGTTCACCACGGTCAGCCGGCGCAGGCCGAGCGCGGCGCGAAGCGCACCGATGGAGAAGCGCCAGGGATGATTGGTCATCGCCACCGCATCGCACTCGATCGGGGTGGCGATGCCGAAGGCGGCGAAGTCGGGCAACTGGGCGCCGGTATCCTCGAGCCACGCCCGCACCGCCGCCTCGGGACCGGCGTGCTCGGCGCAGCGGAGTGAGCGCAGCTGCGTCGGTGCGGCACCCGGTGCCGCGATGATGGCGAAGCGGGCGTTGGTGCCGCCGATGTCGGCGACCAGGCGAGGGTAGGGGGCGGAGAGGAGGTTCATGTCGTGCCAATTCTGCCACGCGCCGCCACACCTTGAAGGCTGCCGAATCGGATCGGTCGGCGGGCGCGCCGGTTCTGCCCCGACCGATCTTCACCGCGGTGTTCGCGCCTTGCGGCGCTCCTACATGAAACCACGCACGGCTCCCGGCGGCGCCGTAGGAGCGCCGCAAGGCGCGAACACGGCGTCGATCGCCCGCGACCACGTCGCCGGCTGCACGGCCGCTTTCGCGGCTGGCGCCGCTCCTACATTGCGCCGGGGCGTGACGCATCGTGCAGGAGCGCCGCAAGGCGCGAATGCGGCGCGTCGGTCCGCGCCGCGTCGTCATCCGGCGCACGCAGGCCTACAATCGAACGCGCCATCCCCGACAACCTGCCAGCGCGGTTCGATCATGTCCTCTACTGCTGCCACTGCCCCCGCGCCATCCGCCACGACGCACGCGACCCCCTGGTGGAAATCCGCCGTCGCCTATCAGCTCTATCCGCGCAGCTTCATGGACAGCGACGGCGACGGCATCGGCGACCTGCGCGGCGTCCTCACGCGGCTCGACTACCTGCAGTGGCTGGGCATCGACGTGATCTGGATCTGCCCGATCTTCGACTCCCCAAACGACGACAACGGCTACGACATCCGCGACTACCGCAAGATCCTGCCGACCTTCGGCACCATGGAAGACTTCGATCGCCTGCTCGCCGAAGTCCACCGCCGCGGCATGAAGCTGATCCTTGACCTGGTGCTCAACCACACCAGTGACGAGCACCCCTGGTTCCTCGAGTCGCGCGCCTCGACCGACAACCCCCGGCGCGACTGGTACATCTGGCGCGAGGGCCGCGACGGCCGTCCGCCCAACAACTGGGAGAGCATCTTCCGTGGCCCCGCGTGGACGCGGGACCCGGCCACCGGACAGTACTACCTGCACCTGTTCACCCGCCGCCAGCCCGACCTCGACTGGACCAACCCCGAGATGCGCGCGGCCTTCCACGACATCGTGCGCTGGTGGCTGGACAAGGGCATAGACGGCTTCCGCCTCGACGCGGTCAGCCACATCCGCAAGATGCCCGGCCTGCCCGACCTGCCCAATCCGCACGGGATGCCCTGGGTGCCGTCCTTCCCGATGCACATGAACGTCGACGGCGTGCTCGACACCATCGACGAGCTCTGCCGCGAGACCTTCCGCCGCTACGACGTGATGACGGTGGGCGAGGCCAACGGCGTCGGCCCGCGCGAGGCGGTGGAGTGGGTGGGCGCCGACCGCGGCCGGCTCGACATGATCTTCCAGTTCGAGCACCTCGCCCTGTGGTCGCGCGCGCCGGGCGCGCCGCTCGACGTGGTCGCGCTCAAGAAGGTCCTGTCGCGCTGGCAGCACGCGCTGCACGGCAAGGGCTGGAACGCGCTCTTCCTCGAGAACCACGACATCCCGCGCGTCGTCTCCAAGTGGGGCGACACCGGCGCGCTGTGGCGCGAGAGCGCGACGGCGCTGGCGACCATGTACTTCCTGATGGAGGGCACGCCCTTCATCTACCAGGGCCAGGAGATCGGCATGACCAGCGGCGTCTTCGAGCGCATCGAGGACTTCGACGACGTGCTGGCCAGGAACGACTACGCCCAGCGCCGCCTGGCGGGCGAGGACGAGCGCCCGATCATCGCCGACCTCGTCCTCACCGGCCGCGACCCGGCGCGCACGCCGATGCAGTGGGACGACGGCCCGCAGGCTGGCTTCACCCGCGGGCGGCCGTGGCTGGCGGTCAATCCCAACCACCGCCGCATCAACGTCGCCCAGCAGCGCCACGACCCGGCCTCGGTGCTCAACCACTACCGCCGCCTGATCGCGCTGCGCAAGGCCGAACCGGTGCTGGTGCACGGCGACTACCGCCTGCTGATGAAGGACGACGCACAGATCTTCGCCTACCAGCGCCGGCTCGACGGCGAGCGCATCGCGGTGATCGTCAACCTGAGCGCGAAGCCGGCGCGCTTCGATCACCCCGGCGTGGTGCTTCGCCACGAGCGCCTGCTGCTCGCCAACCGCGCGGTCGAACCGCACCCCGCGACGCACGCGCTCGACCTCGCGCCCTACGAGGCGCGTGTATACCGCGTCGGGAAAATGTAGGAGCGCCGGCAGGCGCGAATTGGGCGGTCGCGCACTCGACGTGCGTCGAGATCTCCAACGCCGCATTCGCGCCTGCCGGCGCTCCTACATGAAACCGGCGCAGGTTCAGCGCGGAAACCGGCGCGGGTTCGGCGCGGAAGCAGGCCCAGGTTTGGTCCGGAAACGGGCGATCGGTGATCGGCGCGCGTTGACCTCGGCCGCGGCGCCTCCGCACGCACCTGTAGGAGCGCCGGCAGGCGCGAATCGGGCGGTCGGGCGATCGACGCGCGTCGAAATCTCCAACGCCGCATTCGCGCCTGCCGGCGCTCCTACATGAAACCGGCGCAGGGAATGTGGCGGGTCAGCGGTGCTCGGCCAAGGCGCTGTGGATGGCGGCGATGCCTTCGAGCGCGCCGCAGCGCAGGTGGACGGCGCCAGCGAGGATCGTCCGCTCGGACTGCGGGTTGATGCGCGCCAGCCGACCGCTGATCGACTCGGCGAAGCGGCGTACGGTCGGCACGTTCTCGCCCGCGCCGAGCTCGATCACCACCGGCCGGCGGACGCGCTCCAGCCACGCGACGAGCGCCGCCTCCTGCACCTCGGTGCGCCGTGCAATCCACCCCCAGTCGCCGAACATCAGGATGTTCGGTCGCGCGATGCCGCCGCAATGCGGGCAGCGCGGGGGCTCGCCGAGCAGCCTGCAGGCCTCCTCGTCCACCTGCGGCTCGAAATCCCCAGCAGGCCACACCTCGCCACGGCAGGCGCGCTGGCACTGCAGATGGTGGATGGAGCCGTGCACCTCCATGATCCGCGCCTCCGCAAAGCCCGCCTTCTGGAACTGCCCATCCACGTTCGACGTGAAGACGAAGGCGCCGGCAGGCAGCCCCGCCGCGATCTCGCGCAGCAGCGCGAAGCCCCGATGCGGCACGGTGCGCCGGTACAGCGCCAGGCGATGTCCGTAGAACCCCCAGGCGAGCGCCGGATCGCGTTCGAACGCGGCCGGATTGGCGATCTCCTCGAAACGCAGGCGGGCGCGCCCGAGCGCCGGATAGGCACGCCAGAAGCCCGCGCTGCCCCGAAAGTCCGGCAGGCCCGAGTCCACCCCCATGCCCGCCCCGGCGGCGACGATCAGGCCGTCGGCCTCGCGGATCCAGCGGGCGATGCGGGCAGGCGGGTCGGCAGGCAGGCTCATCGGGGCGGGGAACGGAAAGCAGGGAACGGAAAGCGGGGAGTGGAGAGCGGAGAGCGCACCCCCGCAACACGCGCGTCGGGGGATGATCGGCCGGCAGTCCGTTGCGGCGGCACGCGTCGTGCAGATTCTGCCTGCTTTCGCGTCCATCCCCCGTGGCGAGATGAGCTTTCCCGGAAAAATCCCGCTGGATTACCTATATTGGGTACATGCTCCTCGGGCACAGACCGATGCTCGGAGGATTGTTCGGTCGCGCCACGGTCACCCATCCATCACCAAACGGAGAAACCGCAAACATGAACACCGCCAACACTGCCCGTTCCCTCGCCGTCCTCGCCGTCGCGGCCCTGCTCGCCGCCTGCTCGGGCAAGGGCATGACGCCGTTCACCAAGATCGACGGCAGCGACCCCGGCGCGCTCGGGAAGATGGACGGCAGCTGGACCGTGATCAACACCGGCGACACCAAGGTCGAGGGCATGACCCCGCCCGCGGTGGTGGTCTTCGACACCCGCGCCAAGGCGGTAACCGGCTTCGACGGCTGCAACGATTTCAAGGGCTCGTACAGCTTCGACCAGGGCCTGCTGAAGGCCAAGGTCTCCAGCACGCGGCGTGCCTGCACCAGCGACATGGCGCGCACGATCAGCGCCCGCCTCGGCGACCTCTTCACGCAGGGCGCCGAAGTGGTCGATACCAGCTTCATGGGCGCGCATGTGCTGATGCTCAAGAACGCGGGCGGCGACGTGCGCATGGGCTCGACCGAAGTGCTGCGCAAACCCTGATGCGCAGGCGGCGCTTTCGGATCGGGGCGGCGCCTGCGCTCGCCTGTCTGGCGTTGACAGGGCCCGCCGCGCACGCCACCTCCCAGGGGCCGGTGGCGGACGGACCCTATGTGGGCACGCTGCCGTGCGCCGATTGCGCCGGCATCCGCACCAGCCTCACCTTGTACACGATGGGGCAGGGCGGCTTGCCGCTGGTGTATCGGATGACGCGCGTCCATCTGGGCACCCCCTCCGGGGATCGCGGCGAGGAGTACATCGGCCCCTGGAGCCGAATCGACGCCGGCGCGGGGGAGACCGTGCGCATCGAGCCCCACGACGACGCCCGCCGGTCGAGCTTTCGGCGCGCCGGCGCCGACCGCCTGGTGCTGCTCGACCGCAGCGAGCAGCCCATCGCAACGCGGCAGGACCTTGCCCTCGTGCGCGATCGGGGTGCCGATGCGGCGCGCCTGACCGTGCCGCGCACGCTCTTCCGCGGCACGCTGCGGCGCGACGCCGGCAAGCTTCGGTTCGCCCCCTGCGGCGGCGGCAAGCCCTTCGATGCCCGCGACGTCTCGGCGGAGTCGGTGATCACCGCGGCCATCACCGATGCCGGCTTCGATACGCGCGGCGCGATCTACCTCGAGGCCTGGGGCGAGCGGCGCGACGGTGAGCTGCAGCTCGAGCGGCTGAACCGTGCGGGGCGCGACCTGGCCTGCCCGACGAGTGCACTCGGCCTCGCCGCGCATGGCAATGCGCCGTCCTGGCGCCTGGAGTCGGACCGCCAGGCGGTGCGCTTCAGCGGCGAAGGCGGCGAGTCCCTGAACATGCCGCCGCTCCCATTGTCCTGGCGCTGGCCCGTCGGGCGCCCGGATCGCGCGGAGGCCGTACTCGCCGGCGCCACCGAATCCGCGACGCTGCGCCTGCGGCTCTTTCGTCAGATCTGTCGCGATGTGTCGACCGGCACGGTGCATGGCTTTGGCGCGGCGCTCGCCGTGACACGCGCGGGCCCGCCGGTCGAATACACCGGCTGCGGCCACCTCGGCAACGAAGCGCTGTATTGAGGCAGCTTGCTCCGGCGCCTGCAGGTCGTCCCCGACTCAACGTCTGCCCGGCGCGATCTCGTAGACCGGCACGAAGCCCGCCGGCGGCAGCATCCACTGCGCCGGGAAGCGCGCCAGCGAGCGCTTGTCCACCAGCTCGACGCTCGGGCCGAGGTAGGGCTCGATGGGCTGGCCCTCCAGCGCCCGCAAGGCCTGGCGCACCGCCAGCCGGCCCTGCAGCACCGGGAAGTCGGTGACCGCGGCGAGGATGCGGCCGCGCAGGATGCCGCCATGGACCGCCGGGGTGAGGTAGGAGGACACGATCGCCGTCGAGCCCTCGCACCCGCGCCGGCGCAGCTCGGCGATCGCGGCCTCGGCCATGGGGGCGTTGCCGACCAGGTAGTCGAGCTGCGGCTGCTCGTCGAGCACCGCCTCGACCAGCCGGCGCTGGATGGCGCGGCCGGTGTCGCCGTGGCGCTCGGCGACGATGCGCACCGCGCTGCCCGCGATGCCGGCGCGGAAGCCGCGGTCGATGAAGCCCACCCAGTCGGCATCCGCCGGGCCGGGGATCCACGCGATGCGCGCGGCGGGGGCGCCGGCGGGGTGGCGCTCGGCGAGCCAGCGCCCGATCGTCCAGCCGAGCTGGTACCAGGGCACGGCGATGCGTGCGCGCACCACCTGCGGGTCGATGTCGTTCACCACCCCGAGCACGAGCCGGCGCTCGAGCTGCGGCGCGAGCAGTTCGTTGAGCCCGGCGCGGCTGACGGTGCCGATCAGCAGCGCATCGACCGCCGCATCCGCCAGGCACTCCGCCACGCGCGCGCGCTGGCGGGCGAGCTGCGCGTAGCCGCCGGCCTCGCGCACCCCCAGGCCGAGGCCGAGCGCGCGCGCCTCCTCGGTCATGCCGAAGTTCACCGCCAGCCAGTAGCTGTCCTTGAGGTGCGGGTAGATCGCGCACAGGCGCCAGCCGCGCGTGGGCGAGGGCGGCGCGATCTCGGGCGCCGCCACCGCCGCGGCGTCGGCCGCGCGATGATCGCCTTCCCAGCGTTGCA
>NZ_AMXF01000120.1 GCF_000310225.1 Thauera phenylacetica B4P | reverse complement strand
CGGCCGGCGACGGGGCGGCCGGCTGTCCCGCGACCGCGGCGCGCAAGGCATCGAGCAGGTCGGGCGCCGCCGGACCGGGCCGGCTGCCGCGGCCGAGGTCGACGAACATGTCGCGCACCGCGCCGGTCGCCGACAGGATCACGTCCATGCGCTCGGGCGTGACCTCGAGCTCGTGCTTGCGCAGGCGGTCGAAGAGGCTCTCGGTGAGGTGGCACAGCGTGACCAGCTCGGCGGCGCCGAGGAAGCCCGCGCCGCCCTTGATGGTGTGGAAGCCACGGAAGATGTCGTTGAGCAGGCCGGGGTCGTCCGGGCTGTGCTCGAGCTCGACGAGCTTGTTGTCGACGTCGGACAGCAGGTCGCCGGCTTCGACGAGGAAGTCCTGCAGCAGATCCTCCATCCCGGCAAAATCACTCACGGCTTGCTCCTGGTTGCGGTGCCGCCCCACGCGGGGAACGCACCGGTTCGCGCGGGGCCCGGCCCCGCGCCTTGATCAGAATCCGAGGCGCTCGAGCAGCTCGTCGACCTGGGCCTGGTCCTGCACCACGTCGCTGCGCCCGCCGGCGTCGATGACCGGGCCGTTGAGCAGCCCGGTGGCCTGCTCGGCCTCCAGCGCCTGCGCCGGCGCGGCCTCGATCAGCACCTGCAGCAGCTGGGTCTCGAGCGTGCGGGTGAGCTCGACCAGGCGCTTGATCACCTGCCCGGTGAGGTCCTGGAAGTCCTGCGCCATCATGATCTCGTGCAGCTGTGCCCCGGTGCCGCGCGCGCCCTCGCCCACCGCGCCGAGGAAGGCGCGCGTGTCGGCGGAGAGTTCGCGGAAGGCCTCCGGGCTCAGGCGGCCGGCGTAGAGCTCGTCCCAGCGCGCGCACAGCGCGTCGGCGCCGCTCGCGAGCTCGGCCTGGATCGGCGCCGCCACGTCGGTGGCGTTGAGCACCCGGCTGGCGGCCTGCTCGGTGGTGCGGGCGACGTAGGCGAGGCGCTGGCGCGCGTCGGGCACGGCCTCGGCCGCGCGGTGCAGGGTGGTGTCGAGGCCGAGCTCGCGCAGGGCGTCGTGCACCTGGCGGGCGAGCTGGCCGAGGCGGTTGTACACCACGCCCTCGCTGGCCGCCGCGACGGACTCCCCGCCTCCGCCCGCCGGCTCCGCGGCCTGCTCGGCGACCGCGTCGAAGAGCGCCTGCAGCTCGTCGTTGTCCCCGGACTCGTCGACCGGCAGGATCGATGCCGCCGGCTCGGCGCCGCCGCCCGCCGCGGCGAAGGGGTCGGCGGCGATGCTGTCGAAGAGGGCCTGCAGTTCGTCCGAATCGCCCATCGGGTCCACCTTGGACTTCTTGCTCATATCCATGCTCCGTGTGCGCTGCGGCGGCGGCTTACGCCCGGCCGCGGCCCATCTTCTCGAAAATCTTGTCCAGCTTCTCGGCCAGGGTCGCCGCGGTGAAGGGCTTGACCACGTAGCCGCTGGCGCCCGCCTGTGCGGCGGCGATGATGTTTTCCTTCTTGGCCTCGGCGGTGATCATGAGCACCGGCAGGTGCTTGAGCTCGGGCGTGCGGCGGATGCTCTGCAGCAGCGTCAGGCCGTCCATGTTCGGCATGTTCCAGTCGGTGACGACGAAGTCGTAAGGGCTGGACTTGAGCTTCTGCAGCGCCACCGCGCCGTCCTCGGCCTCGTCGACGTTGGCGAAGCCGAGCTCCTTCAAGAGGTTGCGCACGATGCGGCGCATGGTCGAGAAATCGTCGACGACGAGGAAGCGGGTCTTGGGGTCGGACATGGGGGGTCTCCGGGTTCTTTGCCTGTTCGGTCAGGAGGTCCGACGCGCCCGTTGCAGCATCGGGCGGATGGTGTCGGCCAGCACTTCGGCGTCGAATTTTGCCACGTACGCGTCCACCCCGACCCGGGTGCCCATGGCGCGGTTGGCCTCGGACGACAGCGAGGAGTGCATGACCACGGGGATGCCGGCGAAGCGCGCGTCGCTCTTGATGCGGCGCGTCAGCACGTAGCCGTCCATCTCGGGCATCTCGGCGTCGAGCATGATGAGGTCGATCTCGTCGATCAGCCGGCGCCCGGTGTTCTCGGCGTGGGCGGCCAGGCTGTCGAGCCGGTTCCACGCCTCCATGCCGTTGGTCGCGTGCTTGTGGCGCACGCCCAGGCGGTCGAGCACCTCGGTGATCTTGCGCCGCGCCACCATGGAGTCGTCGACGAAGAACACGTTCACCTCGTGGCCGTGGCCGATCGGCGCGATGTCGCCGACCACGGCCTCGCCGAAGGTGTCGGCGAGGATGGACTCGACGTCGAGGATCGACACCAGGCGGCCGTCGTCGAGCTCGGTGATCGCGGTGATGAAGCCCTGCGTGCCGGTCGACACGTTCTCGGGGGCGCGCACGCGCTCCCAGTCGACACGGACGATGCGGTCCACCGAGTCAACCAGGAAGCCGAGCGTGCGCTTGCTGTACTCGGTGACCATCATCGCCTCGCCGAGCGACGCCCCCGCGGGAGTCAGGCCGAGGATGACGCCGAGCGAGAGCACCGGGATGACGTTGCCACGCAGCGAGATCAGGCCCTCGACGCCGGGCGGCATGTTGGGCGTGCGGGTGATGAAGGGCGTGCGCGAGACCTCGCGCACCTTGAAGACGTTGATGCCGAAGTGCTCGCCGGTGCCGAGCGAGAACAGCAGGATCTCCATGCGGTTCGAGCCGGCCAGCGTGGCGCGGCCGTCGACCGCGTCGAACAGGGCGGATTCTTCGTGGCGGTTGTGTTCCATGGCGGTTCCTCAGCGTCCGCTCGCGGGCTCGGCCATGCCGAGCAGCCGGGTCAGCACCTGGGACAGGCGCTGCGGTTCGAACTTGGACACGTATTCATCCACCCCGACCGAGAGGCCGAGCTGATGGTTCGAGCTGCCCGACAGCGACGAGTGCATGATCACCGGGATGCCGGCGAAGCGGCGGTCGGCCTTGATCTGGCGGGTGAGCATGAAGCCGTCCATCTCGGGCATCTCGACGTCGGTCAGCACCAGGCTGACGAAGTCGGCCACCTTGCGGCCGGAGGCCTCGGCGCGCGCGGCCACGCGGGTGAGCTCTTCCCAGGCCTGGCGGCCGTTGACCGCGCCGACGTGGCGCACGCCCATGGCGTCCAGGGTCTGGGAGATCTGCTTGCGCGCCACCGAGGAGTCGTCGGCGAAATACACCACGTGCGCGTCGGCGCCCGGCAGCGGCGAGATGTCGCGGAACAGGAAGGCATCGTCGTAGCGCGAGGTCTCGGAGAGCACGCGCTCGACGTCGAGCATCATCACCAGGCGGCCGTCGGCGAGCGAGGTCACCGCGGTGACCAGCCCGCCCAGGCGCGCGGTGAGCATCTCCGGCGGCACCCGCATCTGCGACCAGTCCAGGCGCAGGATGGTGTCGACGCCCTCGACCAGGAAGCCCTGGGTGTGGCCGTTGTACTCGGTGACGATCATGATCTCGCGCGCGGCGTCGTCGCCGACGCCGACGTAGCGGCCGAGATCGACCACCGGGACGAGCGCGCCGCGCAGGCTCACCATGCCCTGCACCGCGTCGGGCATGTCCGGCGCGGCGGTGATGGTCGGCCGGCGCATCACCTCGCGCACCTTGAAGACGTTGATGCCGTAGGTCTCGCGGCAGCCGCTGCGCGCGTCCACGCCGAGCGTAAACAGCAGGATCTCGAGCTTGTTGGTGCCGGCGAGCCGGGTACGGGCGTCGATGTTCTTCAGCAGTTCGGACATGGCTGCAGCCTTGGGTTCAATTGGGCGCCGGGACAATCCCCGGACCTCCCCTCATATCGGCCGGATTGCGCCCGACTTGAGCACCGCCCGGCGGCGGCGAGGCGCCGGGCGCCTGCTGGCTACGCATCGCCTCCTCCGCCGCGCGGTTGAGCACCACGATGCTGATGCGCCGGTTCGCCGGGTCGAGCGGATCGTCCGGGTTCAGGTGCGCGGTGTCGGCGAGGCCGACGACGCGCAGCATCTTGCCCGCCTCCAGCCCGCCCGCCACCAGCTCGCGGCGCGCGGCGTTGGCGCGGTTCGAGGACAGCTCCCAGTTCGAGAAGCCACGCTCGCCGCCGGCGTACTGCGCGGAGTCGGTGTGGCCGGACATGCTGACGCGGTTGTCGACGTCGTTGAGCGCGGCGGCGATCTCGCGCAGCAGCTCGCGGGTGTAGGGGCGCAGGTCGGCGCTCGCCGAGGTGAACATCGGCCGGTTCTGCGCGTCGACCAGCTGTATTCGCAGCCCCTCGCTGACGATGTCGATGAGGAGCTGGTTCTTGAACTGGCGCAGCGAGGGGTTGGCCTCGATGACCGCCTCGAGCTTGCCCTTGAGGTCGATCAGGCGCGCACGCTCGCGGCGCTCGGCGATCGCCTGCGCGGCGATCTCGGCCTCGCTCTTGACCCGCGCAGGCGCGGCGTCGAGGTTGATCGCGCGCGTGCTCGGCGTATCGCCGCGCCGCACCTGGCCGACCTTGCGCGACAGGTCCTCGCCGCCGCCCTTGATGATGCTGGAGCTGTCGCCGGTGCCCTCGCCGCCCTGCATCGCCAGCTTGAGCGGGTTCTGGAAGTAATCGGCGATGCCCTCGAGGTCGCCCTGCGCAGTCGAGCCGAGCAGCCACATCAGCAGGAAGAAGGCCATCATCGCGGTCACGAAGTCCGCGTAGGCGATCTTCCACGCGCCACCGTGGTGGCCGCCGCCGCCCTTCTTGATGCGCTTGACGACGATCGGTTGCTGGGTGTCGTCGCTCATCGCGCGCTCCCCGGCAGGCCGGCGGCGCGCTCAGGCGCGCTGCGGCAAATGGTCTGGCAAGAGACGGACATGCGGCTCAGCCCTTGCGGTTCTTGATTTCCTGCTCGAGCTCGGAGAAGCCCGGGCGGTCGGTCGAGTACAGCACCTTGCGGCCGAACTCCACCGCGACCTGCGGCGCGTAGCCGTTCATGCTCGCCAGCAGCACGACCTTGATCACCTGGTAGATCTTGCCGCTCTCCTCGACCTTCTGCTCGAGCTGGCTGGCGATCGGCGCCACGAAGCCGTACGAGACCAGGATGCCGAGGAAGGTGCCGACGAGTGCGCCGCCGATCATCTTGCCCAGCACCGCCGGCGGCTGGCCCACCGAGCCCATCACGTTCACCACCCCCATCACCGCCACCACGATGCCGAAGGCGGGCACCGCGTCGGCGACCTTGGAGACCACGTGCGGCGCCTGGTGCGCCTCCTGGTGGTGGGTCTCGATCTCCATGTCCATCAGGTTCTCGATCTCGAAGGCGTTGAGGTTGCCGCCCACCATCATGCGCAGGTAGTCGGTCATGAACTCGACCGCGTGGTGGTCGGCGGCGACGCTCGGATACTTGGAGAAGATCGGGCTGGAGTCGGGGTTCTCGATGTCGTTCTCGATCGACATCAGGCCTTCCTTGCGCACCTTGGCGAGGATCTCGAACAGCAGCGCGAGCAGATCGACGTAGAGCGCCTTGTTGTACTTCGAGCCCTTCACCGCCAGCGACAGCGAGCCGAGCGTGCCCTTGAGCGCCTTGGGGCCGTTGCCGGCGACGAAGCCGCCGATCATCAGGCCGAAGATCGCGAGGTACTCCATGGGCACCCAGAGCGCGGCCAGGCTGCCGTGCACCGCGTAGGTGCCGAGCGAGGCGGCGAGGATGATGACGTAGCCGATGATCAGGAACACGGGGAAACTCCGGAGCGTTTCGCTGCGCCACGCGCATGCGGGCGCGGCTCTCGCAGGGGATAACGGCGGCAGGGGGAGGAACTTGAACGTGCGACGGAACAACGCCGCGGGACGTCCGGATGCGACATGGGCCGCCTGTTTCCAGCGCGGCCCATGCGGGATCGTGCATGCGGGCCGGGCGGCCCGCCGGTGTCAGGCGACGACCGCCTTGCGGCTCGACGCGCTGGCGGCCTTGCGCGTGGGCGCGACCGCCTTGCGGGTGGTGGTCTTGCGGCGCGCGGAGCCGGCACGCGAGGGCATGTTGCACAGGCCGCACACGTAGTCGTGCACCGGGTCGTGGGCGTGGACGACGAACTCGCCGCCGCAGCGGGTGCACGCGGCCATCTGCAGCAGGTCGGCGTCGAAGAAGCGCACCAGCGTCCACGCGCGGGTGAGGCTCAGCGCCGGCTCGATCACGCCGGCCTCGATGTGGTCGAGGTAGAGGTGGTAGGACTTGAGGATCGCGTCCAGCCCCTGCACGCCGGCCGGGCCGGTGAAGTAGCGGTAGAGGTTCATGAACAGCGAGGAATGCACGTTCGGCTGCCAGGTCATGAACCAGTCGGTGGAGAACGGCAGCATGCCCTTCGGGGGCGAGGCGCCGCGCACCTCCTTGTAGATCTTGAGCAGCTTCTCGCGGCTCAGCCGGGTCTCGACCTCGAGCATCTGCATGCGCGCGCCGAGCTGCACCATCTCGACCGCACGGCGCACGTCATCGGCTTCTTCGATCACACTCTTGTTCTTCATTCGCGACTCCTCAGCGCGCATCGGCCGCCGCCTTGCCGGCGGCGAGGATCGCCGCATGCAGGCCCGCGCTGGCGGCATCCCGCCCCTCGCCCGCCATCAGCCGCGCCAGCTGGGCGTCATCGAAGCGGAAGCAGGGCAGCAGCGTCGGACTGGACGCCATCCGGACCAGCTTGGCCGCCGACATCGACTCGATCAGGTGCGCGAACGCCTCGTCGATGCCGAGCCGGAACAGCGCGGTCGCGCGGTCGTTGCGCAGCATCTGCTGCGCCAGCATCAGGTAGGCGAGGTTGAGTTCGCGGATTTCTTCCTGGAAGTCGGGGCGATCCATGGTTTTCCATCCCGCACGGGGATCAACGACTGCAACTTAAAGTAGTTTCTCAAGAGCGGCAAGCTGCAGGTGCCGGCTCCGTGCAGCATTTCACGCACAAGGTGTCGTCCCCGAGCAACACATGCCGGGAGGGCGGCGGCCGCGCCCCGCCGGCATTCAGCCCGCGCCGGATTCGAGCTGGAGCGCGGAGAGGCAGTTGCGGCCGCGCTGCTTGGCACGGTAGACGCCGTCGTCCGCGCACTTGATCAGCGCATCGACGTTGTCCATGTCTGGCACGCGCATCGCCACCCCGAGGCTGGCGGTGAGAAAGATCCGCGGGCCGCCGGTCTCCACCGGGCGGGCCTCCACGGCCACGCGCAGGCGCTCGGCGACCAGCATCGCCGCCCTCAGGTCGGTGTCGGGACACAGCACGAGGAACTCGTCGCCGCCGGTGCGGCAGATCAGGTCCTGGGTGCGCAGCGCCCCGCGCAGGGTCTCCGCGGCCTGGCGCAGCGCCATGTCGCCGACGTCGTGGCCGTGGGTGTCGTTGATCGCCTTGAAGCCGTCCAGGTCGACGATCATGACCGAGAAGGCACGGCTGTGCCGCGTCGCCGTGGCCCACTCGGCCTGCATCGCCTCGATCGCCTGGCGGCGGTTGGGCAGGCCGGTGAGCGGATCGGTCAGGGCGGCCTCCTGCAGGCGGCGGTTCGAGATCGACAGCTCGGCGGCAAAGTTGCGCAGCTCCTCGCGCTCGTGCTCGAGCTCCTGCTGCAGCACCAGCATGCGCAGGCAGGCACGCAGGCGCACCGTCAGCGCCGCGCGCTGCAGCGGGCGGACGAGGAAGTCGTCGGCACCGGCGCTGGAGGCGGCCAGCACGGGCGCCTCGTCCTCGTCATCCAGCATGCAGATGACGTAGACGCCCCGGCCGAGGCGCATGTCGCGCAGGCCGCGCACCACGCGCTCGCCCTCGTCCGACCAGTCCGCCACCACCAGCTGCGGCTGAATGTCGAGCGCAGCCTCGAGCGCGGCGTCCGCCCCCGCGGTGACGAAGGCGGCCACCCCGGCAGCCTCGAACTCCTTGCGCAGCAGTTCGCGATCGTCCCGTGCGCCCGCCACGACCAGCGCCCGCATCGGCTGCGGACCGTCGCCCTCGGCGACCACCCGCGCGGGCTCGCCGGCGGCCTCGGCCGCCGCGTTGCCCACCTCGACGAAGCGGGGCGCATCCTCGGTGCGGATCTGCAGCAGCTTGCCCCACTCCGCCCAGTCGCGCCCGACGCGCTCGCACAGCGAGACGAACTCGCCGCGCCCGAGGCCGAGGCGGCCGGCCAGGCGCAGCATCGGCGCCATCAGGCGCACGTGCTCGGGCTCGGGCGCGAGGCAGAGCTGGGCCACCGCGCGTGCCAGCACGAGGCACTGCACGATGCCGGCCTCGCGCGACTCCTCGCCGTAGCCCGCCAGCTCGGGCTGCTCGTGGAAGCGCACCGGCTGCACCAGCGCATCGGGCACGCCCCAGTCGGCGAGCATGGCGGCGCCGAGCTCGCGGTGGTTCATCGCGAAGGCCTGGTCCTCGAGCACCACCTGCTGCAGGCCGTGGTCGCGCTTGAGCTCGGCGAGCAGGCGGGAGAAGGCCTCGGGATAGAGGGTCGCCAGCGAGAGCTCGCCCACCCGCGCGAGCAGGCCGAGGCTGAAGGCCTCGTCCGGCGCGACCACACGCACGCGCTGGGTGAGCGCCTGCATCGAGATCGCCATCAGCAGCGCGGAGGACCAGAAGCGCGGGTAATCGAAGCCCTGGCAGGTGCCCTTGCGGTAGGTCGACAGCAGCGAGAAGCCCAGCGCCAGCGTGCGCACGGCGGGCAGGCCGAGCACCATCAGCGCCTCCTGCACCGACACGATCGCGCGCCGGTTCTCGGCGATCAGGCCATTGGCCGCCTTGATCAGGCGTCCGACGAAGGCAGGGTCGCCCTTGATCACGCGACCGAGCTCGGCGAGCGAGACGTCCGGCGACTGCGTCAGCCGGATGATCGCGAGCGCCACGCCGCGCGGCGAAGGCAGATCCCCCGCGGCCTTGAGCTGCGCATATCGCTTCATGTCGATCGGTTGCGGCATTCCTTCCTCACTCGTCGCGTTCGCTCTCGCACCTGCCGAAACATTTTGGCACAGAGGCATCATGAACGGCAGTTTGGCCTCGTTCTTTAGCCCTTGCGGCCGGAGGACGGGTCAAAGCGCGCTAGAATCGCCGAAAACTCCTGTCCGCGACCATGAAATACTGCTCGAACTGCGGCGCCACCGTCGCCTTCCGCATCCCGCCCGGAGACAGCCTTCCCCGCCATGTCTGCGAGCAGTGCGGCACCATCCACTACCAGAACCCCAAGCTGGTGGTGGGCGCGCTGGCCGAGTGGGAGGACCGCATCCTGCTGTGCCGGCGCGCGATCGAGCCGCGCCACGGCATGTGGACCCTGCCCGCCGGCTTCATGGAGAATGAGGAGACCACCGCCCAGGCCGCCGCGCGCGAGACGCTGGAGGAGGCCTGCGCGCGCATCGAGGTCGGCGAGCTGTATACCGTGATCGACGTCCCGCACATCAGCCAGGTGCACATCATCTATCGCGCCCGCCTGCTCGACCTCGACTTCCGCCCCGGCGAGGAGTCGCTGGAGGTGGCGCTGCTGCGCGAGGACGAGATCCCCTGGGACCGCATCGCCTTCCGCTCGATCGCGATCAGCCTGCGCCACTTCTTCGAGGACCGCCGCAGCGGCCGCTTCCAGCTCCACACCGCCAGCCTCGCCCCGCCGCCACCCGAGTGGCGCTGAGCCGGGCAGGCCTGACCGATACATGCGCGCGCATCAGGGTTGATGCGGGGCTCGGGCGAGGAGGATAATCCCGCAATTCCCTTCCGCGCGCGGATCATGACCAGCTACATCTTCGTCGTCATCGGCGCCGTCCTGGTGAACAACGTCGTCCTCGTCCGCATCCTCGGGCTGTGCCCGTTCATGGGCGTGTCGAAAAAGCTCGAGACCGCCATCGGCATGGGCGCGGCCACGACCTTCGTGCTCACCGTCGGCGCCGGCACCAGTTACCTGATCGATCACTACCTGCTGCAGCCCTTCGATCTCGGCTACCTGCGCACGCTGGCCTTCATCGTCGTGATCGCGGCGATCGTCCAGCTCACCGAACTCATCATCCAGAAGACCAGCCCGCTGCTGCACCAGGTGCTAGGCATCTACCTGCCGCTCATCACCACCAACTGCGCGGTGCTCGGCGTGCCCCTGCTCAACGTCGGCATGAAGCACGATCTGCTCGAGTCCCTGCTGTTCGGCTTCGGCTCCTCGCTCGGCTTCACGCTCGCGCTGGTGCTGTTCGCCGGCATCCGCGAGCGCCTGGACGGCGCCGACGTGCCGATCGCCTTCCGGGGCACCGCGATCGCGATGATCACCGCCGGTTTCATGAGCCTCGCGTTCATGGGCTTCGCCGGCCTCGACCGCTTCCACTGAGGCCCGCGCCACCATGTTCACCGCGATTCTCGTGATGGCCGGCATCGCCATCGTGCTCGGCCTCACCCTGGGTTACGCCGCGATCCGCTTCAAGGTCGAGGGCGACCCGCTGGTCGAGAAGATCGACGCCATCCTGCCGCAGACCCAGTGCGGCCAGTGCGGCTTCCCCGGCTGCAAGCCCTACGCCGAGGCGATCGCCAACGGCGAGGCCGACATCAACCAGTGCCCGCCCGGCGGCGAGGAGGGCGTGCGCAAGCTCGCCGACCTGCTCGGGCGCGAGTTCAAGCCGCTCTCGGAAGAGCACGGCGTCGAGAAGCCGAAGTCGGTCGCGGTGATCGACGAGCAGGTGTGCATCGGCTGCACGCTGTGCATCCAGGCCTGTCCGGTGGATGCGATCGTGGGCGCGGCCAAGCAGATGCACACCGTGGTCGAGCCGCTGTGCACCGGCTGCGAGCTTTGCGTGGCGCCCTGCCCGGTCGACTGTATCGCCATGGTGCCGGTGGCCGAGACCGTGCAGACCTGGAAATGGAAGTACCCCGTGGTCGAAATCAGGAAGGCAGCATGATCGGGCGTCTGTTCAAGTTCCACGGCGGCATCAAGCCCGACGCACACAAGAACGAATCCGCCGGCGTCGCGATCCGCAAGGCGCCCTTGCCGCCGCGGCTGGTCGTGCCCCTGCGCCAGAGCGCGCGCGCAGGCGCGAGCTGCATCGTCGCGGTCGGCCAGAAGGTGCTCAAGGGCGAGCGCATCGGCGAGCCCGAGGGCTTCCTCGGCACCGCGGTGCACGCGCCCACCTCGGGCACCGTCACCGCGATCGACTCCTGTCCGATGGCCCACCCCTCCGGCCTGGACACGCCCTGCGTCGTCATCGAGCCCGACGGCGAGGAGCGCTGGATCGAGCACGCCACGCCCTTCGATTACCACAACGCCACCCGCGAGCAGGCCCTGGCCTGGCTGCGCGACTGCGGCATCGTCGGCCTGGGCGGCGCGACCTTCCCGAGCCACGTCAAGCTCGGCCGCGGCAGCGGCATCGAGACGCTGATCCTCAACGGCGCCGAGTGCGAGCCCTGGATCACCTGCGACGACCGCCTGATGCGCGAGCGCGCCGCCGACATCCTCGCCGGCGCCAACATCCTGCGCGAGCTCATCGGCGCACGCGAGCTCATCGTCGGCGTCGAGGACAACAAGCCCGAGGCGGTCGCCGCGATGCAGGCCGCCGCGGCCGGGACCGCCGCCCGCGTCGTCGCGGTGCCGGCGCTCTACCCCGCCGGCGGCGAGAAGCAGCTCATCCGCGTGCTCACCGGCGTCGAGATCCCCTACGGCAAGCTCGGCGCCGACTACGGCGTGCAGTGCTTCAACGTCGGCACCGCGCACGCGGTGTACCGCGCCTTCATCCACGGCGAGCCGCTGATCAGCCGCATCGTCACGCTCACCGGCAACTGCGAGACCCCAGGCAACTGGGAGGTGGCGATCGGCACCCCGGTCGAGGACCTGCTCGCGCTCGCCCGCCCGAAGGCCGACACCGACCGCTACCTCATGGGCGGCCCGATGATGGGCTTCGCGATGCCGCGCCTGGACGTCCCGGTGGTCAAGGGCACCAACTGCATCATCTCGGCCTCGCCGCGCCTGTTCCCGCCGGCGCCGCCCGAGCTGCCCTGCATCCGCTGCACCGAGTGCGCCAAGGCCTGCCCGGTCGAGCTGCAGCCTTTCGAGCTGTACTGGTTCAGCCGCTCGAAGAATTTCGGCAAGGCGCAGGAGTACCACCTCTTCGACTGCATCGAGTGCGGCTGCTGCAGCTACGTGTGCCCGGCGCACATCCCGCTGGTGGACTACTTCCGCTTCTCCAAGAGCGAGATCTGGGCGCGCGAGCGCGAGAAGACGGCCGCCGACCAGGCGCGCGAGCGCTTCGAGTTCCGCAACTACCGCCAGGAGCGCGAGAAGGCCGAGAAAGCCGCCAAGCTCGCCGCCAAGGCCGCCGAGACGCGCGCCAAGCTGGCCGAGGCCGGCGCCGCCGAAGCGCCCGCGGCGGCCGAGGCCCCCGCC
>NZ_AMXF01000119.1 GCF_000310225.1 Thauera phenylacetica B4P | reverse complement strand
CCGCCGCTCGCCGCCGCGCGGGCCGCGGCCGTGCGCGCCGCGCTCGGCACTGCGTTCGCCGCCGTCCTGCGCCGCGTGCTGCAGCCGCCGCGCATGGAACTGCGCATCGACGTGAACCAGCCCGACGACAGCATCGAGGCCGAGCTCGACACCCTCCACGGTCGGCTCCACCGCCCCGGCGACGCCCTGCACGCCTGCACCCGCCTGCCCGACTTGCTGCCCGGCCTGGTCTTCCACCATCGCGAGGCCGACGGCGAGCACTACGTCTATGTGGAAGACGTCGCGCACGGGCGCCTCGCCGGCTACACGGTGTTCAACCGCCTGATCGAGGTCGACCGGCGCACCGACCGTCATGTGCGCTCACCGCACTCAAAATACGCCCCTGCCTACCAGGGCCGCGGCATCGCCAGCGCGGTGTATGCCTGGGCGCTCGGACGCGGCCTCTGCCTGGTCAGCGGCGCCCGCCAGTCGGCCGGTGCGCACGCGCTCTGGCACGCCCTCGCCCGCCGCCACCCCCTGCGCTGGGTCGCGCTGCGCGCCAAGCGCATGCACGACCTCGGCGCCAGCGTCCCGTCCGCCCAGGCGGCCGAGCTCGACACCCGCATGATCCTGCTCGGCCAAGGCTGGAGCGCCGTCCGCCTGCGCAGCCTCGGCCTGCTGCATCCGGCCGCCGAGGCAGCCAACGAGAAGATGCGGCGGCGGGCCTGAGCCGCGGCGCACGCTCGGCCGTGTTCGCGCCTGCCGGCGCTCCTACAGGAAACGGCGGGGGCGGAGCGGCGTTCGCGCTACAGAAACCGCCACGCGTCCCGGACCTCGTGTAGGAGCTGCGGCAGCTGCGAATGGAGCGCTTCGGCGACCGCGGCGCCGGTAGGAGCCCGGACGCCGCTTTCGCGCCTGCCGGCGCTCCTACAGGAAACGGCGGGGGCGGAGCGGCGTTCGCGCTACAGAAACCGCCTCGCGTCCCGGACCTCTTGTAGGAGCTGCGGCAGCTGCGAATGAGGCGGTTCGGCGACCGCGGCGCCGGAAGGAGCCCGGACGCCGCTTTCGCGCCGGCAGGCGCGAATGGATTGCGGGAGCGCCTGGGGGTGCGGCGGCGCTAGAATGCGGGTTTTCGGACCGAAGCGCCCGCCTGCGCCGTCTTTTCCGGAACGCCGACATGAAACTGCCCACCGCCGCCGCGCTGATCCTGGCCACCTCGGCCGCATTGACCGCCTCCGCCGCGCTCGCGCAGGGGCTGCCCAAGGGCGACTGCGCCGCGCCCGCGCCGCGCCAGGACCTCAGCGGCTGCGACTTCTCCGGACGCGATCTTGCCGGCCGCGACTTCTCCGGCACGGTGCTGGAGAACGCGCGCTTCAACGGCGCGCGGCTCGAGGGTGCGCGCTTCGAGAAGGCGATGGCGAAGTGGACCAACTTCACCGGCGCCCGCCTCGAGGGCGCGCGCTTTGCCGGCGCCAACCTGTTCCACGCCCGCTTCGACGACGCCGACCTGAGCGACGCCGACCTGCAGGGCGCCAACCTCTTCGGCGCCTTCCTGATCGGCACCCGCGCGCCGCGCGCCAACCTCGACGGCGCGTTCATGAAGGACACCCACATGCCCGGCGCCGACCTCAGCGGCGCACGCCTGCGCAAGGTGTACGGCCTGCGCTTCATCCTCGATGGCTCGAAGCTCGCCGGCGCAGACCTGTCCGAGGCCGACCTCACCGGCGCCAACCTCGAGGCGGTGGACTTCACCTCGGCCCGGCTCGCCGGCACCCGCCTGTCGGGTGCGGTGCTGCCCGAGGCGAAGTTCGCCGACGCCGACCTCTCCGGCGCCGACTTCACCCATGTGGACGTCGAGGAGAGCGACTTCCGCGGTGCGCGCAACATCTCCGCGGCGCTGCAGGCGCAGCTCGACAAGGCTGGCAAGAACAAGCGCTGAATCGGCTCGCCGGAGCGCCCGCCGGCTCAACCCCCCGCCGCCGCCCCGCCGAAGCGCTCCGCCAGCCAGTCGATGAACACCCGCACGCGCGCCGACAAGGGCCGGTCTGCCGGATAGAGCGCGTGCACCGGCAGCCCCGGCGGCGGGAACGCCGGCAGGATCTCGACGAAGCGCCCCTGCTCCAGCGGCTCGCGCACGTGGTAGTCGGGCACCTGGACGATGCCGAAGCCGGCCGCGCAGGCGGCCACGTAGGCACCACCGTTGTTCACCGCCAGCCGCGAGCGCAGGCTGCGCAGCTCGATGCGGCCCTCCAGCGCGAACTCCAGCGGCGCTGACCTTGCCGTGGAGGCGGAGACGTAATCCACCATCCAGTGCCCCTCCAGCTCGTCGAGGTTCGCCGGCGGCGGGTGCTCGGCGAGGTAGGCGGCGCTCGCGCACGTCACCTGGCGCAGGCGTCCGAGCCGGCGCGCGTGCAGCGGCAGGTCGCCCAGCTCGCCGATGCGCAGCACGCAATCCACACCCTCGCGGATCAGGTCGATCTGGCGGTCACCGACGCTGATGTCGATGCGGACCTGCGGATAGCGCGCGTAGAAGTCGGGCAGGGCCGGGATCAGCAGCAGCCGGCAGAAGGAGTCCGGCAGATCGATGCGGATGCGCCCCTGCGGATGGTGCGCGGCCTGCGAGAACTCGGCCTCGGCGTCGTCGAGGTCGGCGAGGATGCGCAGGCAGCGCCGATAGTAGCCCGTGCCGTCCACGGTGGGGGTGACCTGGCGCGTGGTGCGCGCGAGCAGGCGAACGCCGAGGTGGGCCTCGAGCTGCTGGATGATCTGCGTCGCCGAGGCGCGCGGCAGGCCGAGCTGCTCGGCGGCGCGGCTGAAGCTGCCGAGCTCGACGATGCGGGTGAAGAGGCGCATGGCCTGGAGACGATCCATCGCGGCGATTATTCGTATAAACCGAATAGTGTAGTTGTTTTGCGCGTCTTTATCTGTCGACGGCAAACAGCGATCATCCACAGCCCGACACCCTGGCCCCCGAGCCCCTCGAACGCCATGCTCGCCCACCTCGAACGCCCCGCCGGCCCGGCCCCGGGGCTGCGCCGCATCCTCGACGATTTCGGCCTGACCTATTTCGCCAACGGCCTAATCGGCTTCATCTTTTCCGCCACCGGACCGGTCGCGATCATCCTCTCGGTGGGCACCCGCGGCGGGCTCAGCGAGGCCGAGCTCGCCTCCTGGGTGTTCGGCGTGTTCTTCATCAACGGGCTGATCACGCTGGCGATGAGCTGGCGCTACCACATGCCGCTCGGCTTCGCCTGGACCATCCCCGGCACCGTGCTGGTCGGCCCCGCGCTGCAGCACCTGAGCTTCGCCGAGGTCATCGGCGCCTTCTACGCCACCAGCCTGCTGGTGGTGGTGCTCGGCGCCAGCGGCTGGGTGCGGCGGGTGATGTCGGCGCTGCCGATGCCGATCGTGATGGGCATGGTGGCGGGCGTCTTCCTGCGCTTCGGGCTCGACATCGTGCGCGCGCTTGAGAGCGACGTGGCGATCGCCGCGCCGATGGTCGCCGCCTTCCTGCTGCTGTCGGCCAGCCCGGCCTGGGGCCGCCGCATGCCGCCGGTGATCGGCGCGCTGCTGGTGGGCGCGCTGGCGATCGCGCTGCTCGGCCGCATCGACGGCAGCGCGCTCGGCGGCCTCGCCTTCGCACAGCCCCTGGTGCAGGCGCCGGTGTGGTCGGTGGCGGCGCTGGTCGAGCTGGTCGTGCCGCTGGCGATCACCGTGCTGGTGGTGCAGAACGGCCAGGGCGTGGCCGTCCTCAAGAACGCCAGGCACGAGGCACCGGTGAATACGGTGGCCTTCGTGTCCGGGATCGGCGCCTTCTTCAGCGCCATGGTGGGCGCGGTGAGCTCCTGCCTCACCGGACCGACCAACGCGCTGCTGACCTCGTCCGGCGAGCACGGCCGCCAGTACACCGCAGCGCTGACCTTCGGCCTCTTCGGCGTGCTGTTCGGGCTGATGGCGCCGACCTTCACCGGGCTGATGCTCGCCGCCCCCAAGGAGTACATCATGGTCCTCGGCGGGCTCGCCATGCTGCGCGTGCTGCAGGGCGCATTCGTCGCCTCCTTCGGCGGCGGCCGCTTCACCCTGGGCGCGCTGGTGAGCCTGCTCGTCACCGTGGCCGACATCGGCATGTTCAACATCGGCGCCGCCTTCTGGGGCCTGGTCGCCGGCTTCGGCGTGAGCTGGCTGATGGAAAAGCAAGACTTCACCGCGCTCGCCAACCGCGCCTGAGCCTCCGGGGCAGGCCTGCCCCGTTTCCGCCCTCCGCTGCGCCGGCCCCTTCCCGGGGCCCGGCCGCCCCCCCTTCATGAGCCCCTCCTCCCTCGCTCCTTCCGGCACCCGCGCCATCGTCGGCCAACTGCTCCACCTGGCATGGCCGATCCTGATCGCCCAGCTGCTGTCGATGACCATGATGGTGGCCGACACCGTGATCGCCGGGCGCTACGGCACCGAGGACCTCGCCGGGGTGGCGATCGGCAGCAGCTACTACATCTCGGTGGTGATGCTGCTCACCGGCACGCTGCAGGCGATCTCGCCGACCATCGCGCACCACGTCGGCGCCGGCCGCGAGGAGGCGATCGCCCCCGCGCTGCAGCAGGGCTTCTGGCTCGCGCTGCTGCTCGCAGGCCCCGGGATCGCGCTGCTGCTGAACCCCGGCTTCCTGCTCGAGGCGGCGAGCGTGCCGCCCGCGGTCGCCGCCAAGGCCGCCGACTACCTCGCCGCGACCGCCTTCGGCCTGCCCGCGCTGCTGCTCTATCGCAGCTTCTACGCCTTCAACAACGCGGTGGGGCGGCCGCGCGTGCTGATGACGATCAGCGCGATCACCATGTCGACCCACATCCCGCTCGCCTGGGCGCTCACCAACGGCGCGCTCGGCTTCGCGCCGATGGGCGGCACCGGCTGCGGCGTGTCGACCGCGACGGTGCACTGGATCGCGCTCGGCTGCGGCCTCGCCTACCTGGTCTTCAACCCCGCTTACAAGCCCTACCGCCTCTTCCACGCCTGGCAGGCGCCGCGCGCACAGGCGCTCGGCCAGTTGCTGCGGCTCGGCCTGCCGATGGGGGTGTCGACCTTCATCGACATCAGCTCCTTCACCCTGATCGCCATCCTCGCCGCCCGCCTCGGCACCGAGACGGTGGCCGGACACCGCGTCATCGCCAACTTCACCGGCATGATCTACATGCTGCCGCTGTCGCTGTCGATCGCCACCATGGTGCTGGTCGGGCAGGCGGCGGGCGCGCAGGACTGGCGGCGCGCGCAGCGCACTGCGCGGCTGGGGATGCGTCTCGCGCTCGGCTTCTCGCTGCTCGTGGGCGCGCTGCTGTGGGTGCTGCGCGAGCCGCTGGTGGCCTTCTCGTCCACCGACCCGGCGGTGCAGGCGGTCGCGCTCGGGCTGGTCGTGTGGCTGCTGCTCTACCAGTGCTTCGACGCCCTGCAGACCGTCGCCGCCCACGCCCTGCGCGGCTACAAGGTCACGCTGCTGCCGATGCTGGTGCACAGCCTGTGCTTCTGGGGCATCGGGCTGGCCGGCGGCTACTGGCTCAGCTTCCACGCGCCCTGGCGCGCCGAGGCCCCGACGGTGGCCGGCTTCTGGGAAGCCTGCGTCCTCGCCACCCTCGCCGCCACCCTGCTCTTCGGCGCGCTGCTGCGCGTGGTCTCCCGCCGCCACGTGCGCGAAGCGGCCGTGTAGACGCGCACCCACGACATCGGAGCCGCGACGCCTCATGTGGAGCGCCGGCAGGCGCGAATGCGGCGGTCGAGCCTGCACCTCCCCCCTTCGAACGCCCATTCGCGCCTGCCGGCGCTCCTGCATCGGAAAAACGTGACGCGCGGCGGGACGATTTGGCGACAATGGAAGCGGTGACTTCCCGCAACATCCCCTGGAAAGAACGATGAGCAAGAACGCCCCCCTGTCGGATCTGCGCAAGAGCTACGAGCAAGGCACCCTGGAAGAGCACGACTCGGCGAACGAGCCACTGCAGCAGTTCGAGGCCTGGCTGTCGCAGGCGCTCGAGCGCGGACTCCCCGAACCCAACGCGATGACGGTCGCCACGGTCGGCGAGGATGGCCGACCGTCGACCCGGCCGGTGCTGATCAAGGGCTGCGACGCGCGCGGCATCGTGTGGTACTCGAACTACCACAGCCGCAAGGGCCGGGAGCTGGAGGCGCGCCCCTTCGCCGCGCTGCAGTTCCACTGGGTCGAGATGGAGCGCGTGGTACGCATCGAGGGCCGCGTCGAGAAAGTGTCTGCACAGGAGTCCGACGCCTACTTCGCCAGCCGCCCGCTCGCCCACCGCATCGGCGCCTGGGCCTCGCCGCAGAGCGAGGCCATCGACGGGCGCACCACGATCGTCTCGCGCGCAGCGGAATACGGGCTCAAGTTCGGTCTCAACCCGCCGCGCCCGCCGCACTGGGGCGGCTACCGCCTGGTCCCGGACTACTGGGAGTTCTGGCAGGGGCGCACGTCCCGCCTGCACGACCGCATCGCCTACCGCCTGCAGCCCGACGGCAGCTGGGCGCGACAACGCCTGGCGCCATAGCGGGGGCCGCCGAGGGGCGGGCGTTGGAGAAGCCGGCGCGCGTCGCGAGCGGCGGCGCCGTGTTCGCGCCTGCCGGCGCTCCTACATAAACCCGTCTCGGCGCCGTGCAGGAGCGCCGGCAGCCGCGAAGCGGGCGTTGGAGAAGCCGGCGCGCGTCGCGAGCGGCGGCGCCGTGTTCGCGCCTGCCGGCGCTCCTACATAAACCCGTCGCGGCGCCCTGTAAGAGCGGCGGCAGCCGCGAAGCGGGCGTTTCCGAAAGCGACGCGCGTCGCGAGCGGCGGCGCCGTGTTCGCGCCTGCCGGCGCTCCTGCATAAACCCGTCGCGGCGCCATGTAGGAGCGCCGGCAGGCGCGAAGCGGACGTGCGAATATGCGCCGCACGAACTCCTGGCGCGGCGCGCTCAGGCGGGGGGGACGTCCTCCACGATCACCACATGCAGATACCGCGGCCCGTGTGCGCCGAGCACCAGGCTGCCCTCGATGTCGGTGGTGCCGCTGGCGCCGGTGATGATGTTGACGTTGCGCGGCGGGCGCTGGCCGGCGGTGGCCGTCGCGTAGTCGTCGAGGTAGGCCAGCACCGTGCTTGCGCGCACCATCACCAGATGGTGCAGGGGCAGGAAGTTGGCGAGGATCGGGGTCTCGGCGTCGGAATGGAAGACCAGCGAGCCGGTCTCGGCGATGCCCCAGCGCGCGAAGCCCACGGCCAGGGTCTCGTCCGGTGCCACGCGATCGTGCAGCTCGAAGCCCGCCCAGTCGAGCGCCTGCAGCACCGCGGCAGGCTGCACGGCGATCGCCGCGGGCAGGCCGCGCGCCTCGAGGTAGCGCGCCACCGCGGCGGGCAGCGCGCTTGCGTCGGCGATGCGCTCGGCGGTGGCGGCGACCTTGGGGGTGACGAGGCGCGCGATGAAGGCCTCGACCAGGTCGTCGGCGAGCAGGCCGGGGCGGATCGCGGGCAGGTCTTCGAGCAGGGCGTCGGCCTCGCGGCGCAGCGCCGCCGGGTCGACCGTGCGGTGGCCGAGGCCGCCGCGCACGGCGTTGAGGATGGCTTCGCGCGCGCTCATCGTGCGTTCTCCTGATCCTTGACCATTTCCATGAAGGTGCGCTTGGCCGGTGCGGGGAACTCGCGGTATGCGGTCCATGCGCCCAGCCCGGGCATCCCCTTGACGAGGCCGCCGCGGCTGAAGAGCCGCATCACCCGCACCGCGATCGCCGTGCCCAGGCGGTAGAGCCGCGGGTGCGAGGCGACGAAGGTGTGGATCCCCAGCCCGAAGCGCACCACCGTGGGCTCCAGCCCCTCGCGCCACGAGCGGTCGCGCCAGCCGCGCAGCAGGGTGGGCAGCGGGATCGCCACCGGGCACACCTCCTGGCACTTGCCGTTCATCGTGCACGCGTGCGGCAGGTCGCGGGATTTTTCCAGGCCGTCGAACACCGGCGTGAGCACCGCGCCCATCGGCCCCGGGTAGGTGCCGCCATAGACGTGGCCGCCGAGCTGGCGGAAGACCACGCAGTGGTTCATGCAGGCGCCGCAGCGGATGCAGCGCAGCATCTCCTGCATGCCCTCGCGCAGCATGCGGCTGCGGCCGTTGTCGACCAGCACGATGTGGAATTCTTCCGGGCCGTCGCGATCGCCCGCCTGCTTCGGCCCGCAGTGGAAGGTGGTGTACTGGGTGACGTCCGCGCCGGTGGCCGAGCGCACCAGCAGGCGCAGCATGGCGATGGCGTGGCCCATGCTGGGGACGAGCTTCTCGATGCCGGCGGTGACGATGTGCACCCGCGGCGGCGTGGTGGTGAGCTCGGCGTTGCCCTCGTTGGTCACCGTGCAGGTGGCGCCGGTGTCGGCGAGCAGGAAGTTGGCGCCCGAGATGGCGACGTCCGCGCTGAGGAACTTGTCGCGCAGCTCGCGGCGCGCGCTGTCGACCATGGCCTCGATGGTCTCTTCCTGGTGCGGGGCGCGGTGCAGGCGCTTGAACATCTCGGACACCTGCTCGCGCGTGCGGTGCATCGACGGCCACACGATGTGCGAGGGGCGGTCGCCGCCGAGCTGCACGATGTGCTCGGCGAGGTCGGTCTCGACGCGCTCGATGCCGGCCTCGTCGAGCGCATGCGGCAGGCCGATCTCCTCGCCCAGCATGGACTTGACGCGGGTGACGCGCCTGGCGCCGGCTTCCTTGCACAGGCGCACGACGATCTGCGAGGCCTCCTCGGCGGTCGCGGCCCAGTACACCTTGGCGCCCGAGGCGATGGCGTTGCGCTCGAACTCGAGCAGGTAGTGATCGAGGTTGGCGATCACGTGGTCCTTGATGCGCTTGCCGCGCTCGCGCGCCGCCTCGAACTGCGGGAACTGGTTCATCGCCACCGCGCGCTTGCGCTCGGCGGTGCCGGTGGTGCGGTCGATCGCGATCTTGAGCGTGGGGTCGGCTAGCGCGCGCTCGGCGCGTGCCTTGAAGGAGAGCGTGGCTTCTTCCATGGCTCAGCCCTCCTCGCCGATGGCCGCGCCGCCGCCCATGCCGGCGAGCACCTCGGCGGCGTGGAAGGCGCGCACGCTCGAGCCCTTGCGCTTGAGCTTGCCCGCCATGTTCATCAGGCAGCCGAGGTCGCCGCCGAGCAGCAGCCTCGCGCCGCTGCGCTCGATGGCCTCGGCCTTTTCGCCGACGACCGCGTTGGAGATCGCCGCATATTTGACGCAGAAGGTGCCGCCGAAGCCACAGCACACGTCGTTGCCCTCGAGCGGCTTCAAGGTGAGCCCCGCGACCTTGCCGAGCAGCGCGCGCGGCTGGTCGTGCACGCCGAGCTCGCGCAGGCCGGAGCAGCTGTCGTGGTAGGTGAAGCTGGTGTCGAGCCGCACGTCGGTGGGCGCGTAGCCCATCACGTCGGTCAGGAAGCTCATCAGCTCGAAGCTGCGCTCGCCCAGCCGGCGCGCGCGCTCGGCCCAGGCGGGGTCGTCGGCGAGCGCCTCAGCGTAGTGCACCCGGGTCATGCCGATACAGGAGCCCGAGGGCGCGACCACGTAGTCGTAGCCCTCGAAGGTCTGTATGAAGTGGCGCGCCAGCGTGGCCGCGTGCGCGGTGTCGCCGCTGTTGAAGGCGGGCTGGCCGCAGCAGGTCTGCGCCTGCGGCACCTCGACCCGGCAGCCGGCGTCACGCAGCAGCTTCAAGGCGGCGAAGCCCACGCTGGGGCGCATCGCGTCGACGAGGCAGGTGGCGAACAGCGCGACGCGCGGCGAGACGGGGCGCGAGACGCTTCGGGGCTCGTTCATGGGGGTCTTCCTCCAGGTTGTCCGGGCGATCGTCCGCTCGCAATCGGTGCGCTGCGGGGCGTAAAGGCCTCGACACTGCGGCACGCTTAGCGGCGATCGCCGATTCTTTTTTCGCGGCGCCGGCGGGCATGTTCCCGGGCGGCCGGACCGGGCCGGCGCCCGGTGGGGCCGCTGGCTCGCCGCGCCAGAGAGAATACGATTGTTTTCCCCGGTGCGGCGCGGATTCGGGACAGGCCTACAGGCAAACCCTGAGGAGCCCCGGCCTCACGCCTGCAGCGCAGCGATGATCTCCTGCAGGGGCGGTCCACGCATCTCCGGCTTGCATTCGCCCCGCCACTGCGCCGATCATCGCGGGCGCCATTCCATCCAGAGACACCATGAACACCCAAGCCATCGAACTGCCGCCCTCGGGCGAAGCTGCCGCCATCCTCCTTCCCGATCCGGACAAGGTCTTCCTCGCGCGTGCCGAGCGTTTCGACGCCCTCGCGCTGCACCACGGCCTGGGCGAGTGGCTCGCCTTCCTCGGCCGCCTGTCGCGTGCCCAGCATGCGGCGCTGGAGGCCGCGGCGCAGGACATCGCGCCGCCTGCGGAAGACGTCCTCGAACGCGCGCACAAGCACCGCATGCCGCCGATCAGCGTGGCCTCGTACCAGCGCCCCGCGGTGTGGCGCGAGATCCTGCGCAACCTCGTCGGCGACCTGCTGGAGAACGCCCCGGTCGGCGCGCGCGAGACCCTCGACGGGCTGCTCGTCACCAGCGCCGAGGATCTCGACAAGCTCGGCGAGAAGCTGCTCAACGGCGAGCCCGAAGCCGCCGACATGGCCCGCCTGCCCTACGTCGCCGCGGCGATGCAGGTGGTGTTCACCGCGCTCGCCAGCAAGCTCGACGCCGACGCGCTGCCGCTGATGGAAGCGCACAGCACCTGCCCGGTGTGCGGCAGCCATCCGGTGGTCAGCGTGATCCGCAGCGACGGTCCGACCGCCGGCCTGCGTTACGTCCATTGCACCCTGTGCAACACCGAGTGGCACGTCCCGCACGCCACCTGCGTGAGCTGCGGCGACCGCGACAAGATCACCCTGCACGAGATCGACGGCGACGACGGCATCGCCCGCGCGGAGTCCTGCGGGTCGTGCGAGAGCTACACCAAGCTCATCGTCCAGCCGAAGAACGTGCGCGTCGACCCGATCGCCGACGACCTCGCCTCGGTGGCGCTGGACATGCTGGTCGACGACGCCGGCTTCGTGCGCAGCGGGCCGAATTACCTGCTGATCGGCGCAGGAGAGTAAGCGGATCGCCGCCAAGAGGCGCGGAGTTCGAGCGCGGGTTCGCGCCTGCCGGCGCTCCTACACGGGGTTGCCGGTGTCGCTCACCATCACCGCGCGCCGTTCAATGCAGGAGCGGCGGAAGGCGCGAAGGCGGCGGGGCGGACCGTGCGGGCCGCGTCGGAGCGTGCGCGGGTTCGCGCCTGCCGGCGCTCCTACGGGGGGTGCCCGGCGAAGAAGGCCTCCACCTCCTCGCGCGGCACCTCCGCCACCGCGCGGTGCCGCCAGCGCGGGCTGCGGTCCTTGTCGATCAGCAGCGCGCGGATGCCTTCCATGGTGTCGCCGTGCGCGAAGCTGTGCGCCACCATCGTCCGCTCCATGCGGAAGCACGCCTCCAGGTCGAGCTGTCGTCCGCGCCGCAGCTGCTCGAAGGTCACGCGCAACATCAGCGGCGAGCGCTGCGCCAGCAGCCCCAGGGTGCGCTCCACCCACGTCCGCAGCGCGGGGTCGGTCTCGCCGGCGAGCGAGGCGAGGATCTCCTCCACCCCGGGCTGGCAGAAGTGGCGCTCCACCGCCGCGAGCACCGGCGCGGTGAGCAGCGAGGGGATGCTCGTGTGCGTCGGTGCCGCCGGCCAGGCGCCGGCGTCGATCGCGGCGATCAGCGCCGGCAGGTCGGCGAGGAAGGCGCTCGGCACCAGGCGGTCGGCGAGGCCGCTCACCACCGCGTCGGCGCCACTCAGGGTGTCGCCCACCACGCCGATGTAGACGCCCAGCGCCGCCGACCGCAGGCGGGACAGGAAGTAGCTGCCGCCCACATCCGGAAAGACGCCGATCGCCGTCTCCGGCATCGCCATGCGGGTACGCTCGGTGACCAGGCGGTGGGTGCAGCCCTGCGAGATCCCCATGCCGCCGCCCATCACCACGCCGTCCATGAGGGCGATCGTGGGCTTGGGATAGCGGTGGATGCGGCAGTCGAGCGCGTACTCCTCGTCGAAGTAGCGCTCCAGCTCGGGCGAGCCCTGGCTCTGCAGGTGGTACAGCGAGCAGACGTCGCCGCCGGCGCAGAACGCGCGCTCGCCGCTGCCGCGCAGCAGCACCGCGCGAATCGCCGGGTCGTCCGCCCAGGCGTCGAGCTGGCGGGTGAGCGCGCGCACGGTGGCGAGATCGAGCGCGTTGAGCACGGCGGGACGATTCAGGGTGAGCACGCCGACGCCGTCGATGATGTCGACCAGGACGCTGGCGGGCGGCTCGGTCTCGGGGAGCAGCATGGGGGGTTTCCTTTCGAATGAACTTCGCGATGCAGACCGGCGCGGGTGCCGCGCGGGGCGGGCCGCCCGATGCGCTGCATCGCCGCAGGCTGCGCCCGCGGCTCGCCAGGGTGCGCCGCCGGCTCCCGGAGCG
>NZ_AMXF01000118.1 GCF_000310225.1 Thauera phenylacetica B4P | reverse complement strand
AGGCCAGCGCCGAGCGCGGCGAGAAGCTGGAGCGGTGCGAGAGCGGGGTGTGGCGGGCGAGCAGGCCGCGCGGGCGCAGGGCGAGGGTGTTCATTCCGCGTCCTCCGCTCAGCACGCCGCGGGGCCGGCCCACCAGCCGCTCATCAGGCCTTCGGGGCGCTGCGGTGCGCTCACCCGCGCACTCGCCTCCCAGGCCTCCATCTGCACGTCGAGCCCCGCGAACACGCCGTAGCCGGCGCCGGCGCGGATCGCCTCCCCCGCCGCCAGGCTCTCGCCGGCACGGATCGCGCCCGCGGCGGCGATCACCCCGCCGGCCTTGATGCCCCAGCCGGCCTCGAGGTGCATGCCGGCGCGGATCGAGCCGCCCGCGGTGATGCCCTGTGCGGCGCGCAGCGTGGTCTCGACCTGGATGTCGCCGCCCGCCTGCAGGCCCTTGGCGCAGCGCACGCCCTCGTCGGCCTGCAGGTCGAGGCCGACGTACGCGTTGCCGGCGACGCGCAGGCGGCCGCCGCAGCGCAGGTCCCAGCCGGTGCGCAGCTCGCCGTCGCAGCGCAACTCGCCGGCGCAGTCCACGCCCCAGCCCACGCGCAGGTCGCCACCGACCTGCAGGTCGCCCTCGACGCGCACGCTGCCTTCCACGCGCAGGTCGGTGCCGACCTGGACGTCGCCGCCTGCGCGCACTCCGGCGCCCGCCTGCAGCGAGCGACCGACACGGAGCACGCCCTCGACGTCCACGCCGCCGCGCACCTCCAGGGTGCCGGCAAACACGATGGCGTCGGCCTCGATCGCGTCGACCACGCGCAGCTCGTCGGTGGGGCCGAACTGCTCGAGCAGCCAGCACGCGTCGCCGACGCGGCCGGCGGCGACCATCCCGTCGAGCATGGCCTGGTAGTTGCCGCCTTCGCCGAACTGGCGGACGAACCAGCGGAATCCATCGGTGCAGGGCCGCTTCGCCCTGACGAAACTTCTTGTGAGAACCATCGCATCCCCCTCGTGCATCGCATCGCCACGCGGCGGCGTGGCGTTCCGGGTGCAGCCCCGCGGGGCAATGCCGATGGCCGGGAGGGTCCGGATGGACCGTGGCCGGACCGCCAGGCTTGTCGATGAGCGGTCGATGGGCGGGAAGCTGGAATGAGAGACCCGCGGCGGCTGCACGTTGAACGGGAGGCGCGGCGTGCGCGTCCCGGGCAAGGTGCCGTGCGGGGGGTGGGGCTCAGCCCCTGTGGTGGCCCCGCACGGCTTGGGAAAGCACGGCGGGAGATCCTGTGACCTTGAACGCGAGCTGGGTCGCGAGATCGCGCAGCGGCGACACGATGCCGCGCGCGCGCACACGCACGCCCGCGCGCAGCGAGGCGCGACGATGGGCGAGGCGGAGGCGGGCGGGCAGGTTCATGCGGCGCTCGATCGGTGGAAAGAGGCCGTATTGTAGGCCAGGAAGCGGGCGATTGTCCCGGGCCGGCTCCCTGGCGCGCTCACTTGGCCATCCCCATCTGCGGCGCGATGAAGAGCTCGGTGACCTGCGCGGGCAGGTTGCGCGCACGCGAGAAGTCGCTGCGGGCGACGTCGGCGTGGGTGAAGTCGGCGCGCTCGAGCTCGGCCTCGCGGAACACCGCACCCGCCAGCGAGGCGCCGGCGAGCCGCGTGCCGCGCAGGGTCGCGCCGCTGAAATCGACGCCCTCCGCTTCGGCGCCGGTGAAGTCGCTGCCCGAGAGGTCCGCGCCCGCCATGCGCGAGCCGCCGAGCACCGCACGCAGCGCGAAGCAGTCGCGCAGCCGCGCGCCCTCGAGGTCGGCGTCGGGCATCAGCAGGTCCTTGAGGTGGGCGCCGCTGAAGTCCGCGCGCGGCGCGCGCGTGCCGATCAGGTTGGAGCCGAAGAGGTAGCTGCGCCGCAGGTTGGCGTCGCTGAGGTCGGCGCCGTCGAACTTGGCGTGGAAGAGATCGGCGTCGGGAAACTGCGCCGCCTTGAGCTGTGCGCCACGGAAGTTGACCCAACGCGCCGAGGCCTTGTCGAAGCGCGCGCCGTCGAGCCTTGCGCCGGCGAAGCTGGCGTTGTCGAGGAAGGCGCCGCGCAGGTCGATGCCCGCGAGGTCGCGCCCGGAGAAGTCGCAGCCGTTGAGGTCGTGCGCCGCCGCCGGGGCGGCGCAGTCGCCCCTGGGCAGGGACTGGGCGCAGGCGGCGAAGGAGGTGAGCGCGAGCAGGAGGGCGAGGGGCGGCTTCATGGGCTGGGCTCCGGTGCGGCAAGGCGTCGATTGTGTCGGCGGGTCGGAATCATGCTGGCAGCGCAAGCGGCGGACCGCGACGCCGATCGTTCCGCCATCCTGGGTGGGCGTCAGAGAAAGCCTCCGCTTGTCCACGGCCGGATCGCGTCGGCGCTCGCGCCGGTGCCGAACTTGACGTCGCCGCGGCTCCAGTCTCGGAACTGGAAGTGGGTGTCGTTCACCGCGAGGTAGTGCAGAACGAGGCGCTCGGCGATGAGCTGGGCGGCGTGCGGCTGGTTGTCACTCTTGTAGAGCATCCTGTCCTGATCGCTGGAGGCGGGTCGCAGGGTGTCCGTCCACCCGTCGAGCATGCCCACGACCCACACCCTGCGCACGTCGGAGAGGGCCTTTCCCGTGGACATCAGGGACCTCAGCTCGCTCAGCATGACCTTGTAAGAGGGGTTGTAATCCTCCACTCCTCGGCCATGAGTCTGCCGCTGCAGGGGAAACATGCTGAGGTGGGCTCCCCATTTGGCGCCATCGGCCGTGATGCAGGTGATCGTCAGGCAGCTGGTGACGCTCGGATAGATCAACTCGTCGTTCCAGGTCGCACTCCCGACCTGGCCCTCCATGACTTTGGTTGGCATGTTGGACTCCCGAATGGTGGATCGTTGGAAGCAGCGGTCGCGCGCTCGCCGGGGCGGCTCGTCCTGTGGCTCGCGGGCACCTCTCTGTATTGTTTGTAGACCGCAAGGCGGCTTACGTGAAGGCTGCGGCGTCTTTTTCCCGTGGCGGGAACCGGGTAAGGTCGTGGCGGGGCGCGCGAGGCCCCGGTGCTCACCTCCGGACGCAATCGGCGAACAACGCATGCATGCACACATCCCACGGCTCGACCGTTCCCCGGCTGCGATGAGGAAAGCGCCATGAGCAGCCAGTTCCGCCTGCTGCGGGAGCGCCGCTTCCTGCCCTTCTTCCTGACCCAGTTCCTCGGCGCCTTCAACGACAACGTCTACAAGAACGCGCTGGTGGTGCTGATCACCTTCCAGGCCGCGCGCCTGGGGGCGGATTCGCCCGCGGTGCTGGTGAACCTCGCCGCCGGCATCTTCATCCTGCCCTTCTTCCTGTTCTCGGCCACTGCCGGCCAGCTCGCCGACAAGTACGAGAAGAGCCGCCTGATCCGCGCCACCAAGCTGCTCGAGATCGCGGTGATGGCGCTCGCCGTCGTCGGGTTCGCGCGGATGTCGCTGCCGCTGCTGCTCGTCGTGCTGTTCCTGATGGGGACGCAGTCGGCGCTGTTCGGGCCGGTCAAGTACGCGATCATCCCGCAGCAGCTCGCCGACGACGAGCTGGTGGGCGGCAACGCGCTGGTGGAGGCGGCGACCTTCGTCGCCATCCTCGCCGGCACCATCGTCGGGGGGCTGCTGGTGATGGGGGATGCCGGGCCCGGCCGCGTGGCGGTGGCGGTGCTCGGGGTCGCCGTGCTCGGCTGGTGGTCCAGCCGCGCCATCCCGCCCGCGGCGGCGGCCGATCCCGGGCTGCGGGTGAACTGGAACCCTTTGACGCAGACGCGCGAGATGCTGCGCTTCATGCTCGAGGCGCGCACGGTCTTCGCCGCCATCGTCGGCATCTCGTGGTTCTGGTTCTACGGTGCCTTGTTCCTGTCGCAGTTTCCCGGCTTCGCCGCGGATCATCTCGGCGGCGACGAGCGCGCGGTGACCCTGCTGCTGGCGCTGTTCTCGGTCGGCATCGGCACGGGCTCGCTGCTGTGCGGCCGCCTGTCGCGCGGGCGGGTGGAGCCGCGCAGGGTGCTGCCGGGGGCGATCGGCCTTAGCCTGTTCGCGCTCGACCTGTGGTGGGCGAGCCCGGCGGCGGGCGCCTTCGCGCCCGGCCAGGGGCTGGACGCGCTGTTCGCCCGCGCCGAGGTGTGGCGGGTGGTCTTCGACCTGGTGATGATCGGGGTGTGCGGGGGGTTCTTCATCGTGCCGCTGTATGCGCTCGTGCAGCAGCGCTCGTCGCCAGCGCACCGCGCGCGCGTGATCGCCGGCAACAACATCCTCAACGCGCTCTTCATGGTCGCCGCCGCGGCGATGGGCGCGGGCCTGCTCGCCGCGGGCTTCGCGGTGCCGCAGCTCTTCCTCGTCACCGCCGTGCTCAACGCGGTCGTCGCCGCCGCGCTGTTCGCCTGCGAGCCCGCCTTCCGCCGGCGCAGCGCCGCTCCTACATCCCGCCCGGGGCCGCGGCGGTTTCTGTAGGAGCGCCGGCAGGCGCGAACACGGCGGCGGGTGGCGGCGGCCACGTCGTTCGGGGGCGGCTGCATTCGCGGCTGCCGCCGCTCCTACATCCCACCCCGGGGCCGCGGCGGTTTCTGTAGGAGCGCCGGCAGGCGCGAACACGGCGGCGGGCGGTGGCGGCCATGTCGATCGGGGATGGCTGCATTCGCGGCTGCCGCCGCTCCTACATCCCACCCGGGGCCGCGGTGGTTTCTGTAGGAGCGCCGGCAGGCGCGAACACGGCGGCGGGTAATCGGCGCGCGTGCGGAGCGTCCCCGCCCCATTCGTGCTCTCTGGTCCCGCACTCGCGCTACCTTCCCGCCCCGAAAGGTGGAAAATGCATTCCATCCGTCCCCCAAGACCAGGATCCCCGCCATGAATCCAGCATCGCAAGCGACCCCGAGCGCTCGTCCTGCCCAAGCCTCCTCTCCCGCCGGCAGCTCCGCTCCCCTCTTCCCGCGCACCCCGCTGCTCGCCGGCACCGACGTCGAGGCCAAGCGGGCCGAGCTGCTCGCCTACTTCCACGCCACCTTCGACCGCTACGAGTCGCTGTTCGAGGTGCTCGCCTGTGACGAGGCCTACTACAAGAAACCGATCAGCCTGCGCCACCCGCTGATCTTCTACTTCGGCCACACCGCGACCTTCTTCATCAACAAGTTCCTGCTCGCCGGCCTGATCGAGCAGCGCATCGATCCGCGCCTGGAGTCGATGTTCGCGGTCGGCGTGGACGAGATGAGCTGGGACGACCTCGACGACGCGCGCTACGACTGGCCCACGGTGGCCGAGGTCGCCGCCTACCGCGACAAGGTGCGCGCGGTGGTCGACCGCGTGATCCGCGACACGCCGTTCACGTTGCCGATCGGCTGGAAGGATCCGTTCTGGGCGGTGGTGATGGGCATCGAGCACGAGCGTATCCACCTCGAGACCTCGTCCGTGCTGATGCGCCAGCACGCGCTGCAGTACGTCAAGCCGCATCCCGCCTGGCCGCCCTGTGCCGAGCACGGCGAGCCGCCTGCCAACGCGCTGGTCGACATCCCCGCCGGCGTCGTGCAGCTGGGCCGCAGCTTCGACGAACCGATCTACGGCTGGGACAACGAGTACGGCACGCACCGCGCCGAGGTGCCGGCGTTCCAGGCGGCGCGCTACCTGGTGAGCAACCGCGAATACCTCGGCTTCGTCGAGGCCGGCGGCTACGCCGACGATGCACTGTGGGACGAGGAGGGCCTGGGCTGGAAGCGTTACGCGCGCGCCGAGCATCCCACCTTCTGGGTGCCGGATGCCGCCGGCTGGAAGCTGCGCCTGATGGCGGAAGAAGTGCCGATGCGCTGGGACTGGCCGGTGGAGGTCAATTGCCTGGAGGCGCGCGCCTTCTGCCGCTGGAAGGCGCGCGAGACCGGCCAGCCGGTGCGCCTGCCGACCGAGGACGAGTGGAACCGCATTCACGACCACGTCGGCCTGGCTGACGTGCCGCACGATGCGCCGGCAAACGCCAACCTGCATCTGGACCACTGGGCGTCGAGCTGTCCGGTGACGCGCTTCGCGCATGGCGAACTCTTCGACGTGGTCGGCAACGTGTGGCAATGGTGCGAGACGCCGACCTATCCGTTCGACGGCTTCGATGTGCACCCGATCTACGACGACTTCACCACGCCGACCTTCGACGACCGCCACGGCATCATCAAGGGCGGCAGCTGGATCGCCACCGGAAACGAGTCGCGCCACGCCGCGCGCTACGCCTTCCGCCGCCACTTCTTCCAGCACGCGGGCTTCCGCTACATCGTCAGCGAGGCGCCGGTGCTCAACCCGGCCTCGACCTACGAGACCGACGCGCTGCTGTCGCAGTACGCCGAGTTCCACTACGGCGACGAGGCCTTCGGCGTGCCCAACTTCCCGAAGGCGCTCGCCGACATCGCGATCAGCGCCCAGCGCCGCTTCGGCAACGGCCAGTTCGGCCGCGCGCTAGACCTCGGCTGCGCCACCGGGCGGGCGAGCTTCGAGCTGGCGCGCGCCTTCGCGCGCGTGGTCGGCATCGACTTCTCGGCGCGCTTCATCCAGGCCGGCGCCAAGCTCGCCGAGACCGGCGCGCTGCGCTACACCCTGCCCGACGAGGGCGAGCTGGTGAGCTACCACGAGCGCCGGCTCGACGCGCTCGGCCTGGCCGAGATCGCCGGCCGCGTCGAGTTCTGGCAGGGCGACGCCTGCAACCTCAAGGACGTGTTCACCGGCTTCGACCTCATCCTCGCCGCCAACCTGATCGACCGCCTGTACAGCCCGCGCCGCTTCCTCGCCGACGTCACCCGCCGCATCAACCCCGGCGGCCTGCTGCTGCTCGCCTCGCCCTACACCTGGCTGGAAGAGCACACCAAGCGCGAGGAATGGATCGGCGGCTTCAAAAAGGACGGCGAGTCGTACACCACGCTCGACGGGTTGAAGGACCTGCTCGCCGCCGACTTCGAGCTGGTGCAGGGGCCGCAGGCGGTGCCCTTCGTGATCCGCGAGACGCGGCGCAAGCACCAGCACACGCTGTCGGAGCTGACCATCTGGAGGAAGCGCGCATGACTGCCATTGACCGCGAAGCCGTGATCGACCGCGCTGCCGGCGCCCTGATGGGCGCCTTCATCGGCGACGCGCTCGCGCTCGGCCCGCACTGGTATTACGACCTCGATGAGCTGCGCGCGCGCTACAGCGAGTGGATCGATGGCTACACCACGCCCATGCCCGACCACTACCACGCCGGGATGAAGGCGGGCGAATCCTCGCAGGCCGGGGTGCTGCTGCGCCTGACGCTGGAATCGCTCGCCGAGCGCGGCGGGTATGACGAGGCCGACTTCTGCCGCCGGCTGGACGAGGATTTCTTCCCGCAACTGGACGGCAGCCCGATGCAGGGCCCGGGCGGCTACACCAGCCAGTCGATCCGCGAAGCCTGGAGGAAGCGCGTGCAGCAGGGCCTGCCCTGGGGCCAGGTCGGCGGCAACGCCGACACCACCGAAGCCGCCGAGCGCACGCTTGCGATCGCGGTGCGCTACGCGCTCGACCCGGCTGCGCTGGCGGATGCCGTCACCCGCAACACCGTGCTCACCCAGACCGACGGCACCGTGGTGGCGATGACGGTCGCCTTCGGTGCGGTGCTCGGCATGCTGGTCGAGGGCCACACGCTCGACGCGTCGATCTCGGCGAAGCTGATGGCGCGGGTCAAGACCGGCGCGCTGCCCTTCCACACCGTCACCTCCGGCAACCTGCAGGCGCCCAAGGCCGGCAGCGCCGAGGCCCCGACCGCCGGCCGCTTCCCATCGCCGGACGCGCTGCTGACGCAATCCTCGATCGCGCGCGCGGCGCGCGACCCGGACGTGCGTATCGAGCCGGCGTGGAAGGCGTCGCTGGTGTACGGCATGCCGTGCGCGGTGTATCACCAGTTCCCGGCCGCCTACTACCTGGCGGCACACTTCGCGGACGACTTCGAGTCGGCGGTGCTGCATGCGGTCAATGGCGGCGGGCAGAACCTGGCGCGGGCGATGCTCACTGGGGCGCTGGTGGGGGCGCAGGTGGGGCTGAAGGGGATCCCGCGCCGCTTCGTCGATGGGCTGGCGGATCACGCCGCGCTGCTCGCGCTGGCGGGCCGGGTTTCGCCGCGGTAGCGGGCTGCACGCTCACGCTCACGCTCACGCGCCGCGGCGTCGAAAGATCCGCTCACGATCTTGCCTGGCTGCGATGGACCGTCTCCGGCGCCTCGCCTGCGATAATGCACGCTTCGAAGCCGGGCGCGCTTCTCCGCCCGCTCGCCGCACCAGGAGGACCGTCCCGATGACCCCGCTCCGCGCCACCGCGCTCGCACTCGCCCTGGCCTGCACCGCGCAGGCCGCCCATGCACTCGACAACCTCCGCCCCGGCCTGTGGGAGTTCCGCTCCACGCGCCTGAGCGTGGCCGGGCTGCCGGACATGTCCGCGCAGATGGGCATGCTGCAGCAGCACATGAAGGCCCTGCCGGCCGACACCCGGCGCATGCTGGAGCAGCAGATGCAGCAGCGCGGGGTGAGCCTGGGCGCGGACGGCAGCGTACGCAGCTGCATCACGCCCGAGCAGGCGCGCCAGGACAACATCTTCGCCGGCAAGGTCGAGGGCAACTGCACGCTCACCCGGGTCGAGCGCAGCGGCAACACGATCCGCGGCAGCCTGAGCTGCACCGATCCGGCCGCAGAGGGCGACTTCCATGCTCGCGTCGAAGGCCCGGAGCACTTCGTCACCCGCGTCAAGCTCGCCTCGGTGCGCGGCGACCTCGACCTCGAGACCGATGCGCGCTGGCTCGCCGCGAGCTGCGGACCGGCGGGCGCCGCCGCGAAACCGGCGCGCTGAGGGCGCGCTGAGCGCGCGCTCAGGCCGGATTGAGGCCAAGCATCGCCGTCTGCGCGCGAGCGTGACGGATTGCAGCCCCGCGAGACTTTCGCGCTACCCGTTGCGGGCTGTATGACGGATGATGTTAACAGAAGGACGGAGACCCATAGCCAGCGAGCCCAAGACCATGAAAAGCCATCTCGCCGAAGACATCCGCATTGCCAGGCCGCGCTTTCACCTGCAGACCCGCGACGGCCTCTACGCCCCGATCGCCTTCCTGTTCGTGACCGAACGCATGCGCGACGACATCCTCCACGAGCGCGCGCTGCTGGTCTCGACCTTGCCGCCCGCCCAGCGCGCACGCCAGCAGAAGCTGTTCGAGCGCTACGACCCGGTGGCGGGCGCGCGCGGTTTCACCGCGCTGCTCGAGCTCTATCGCTACCCCTTCGCCGGCTCGCATTGAGCGCCACCGCGCCGCTGGCGCCGCGTGCGAAACGCATGTGGCGGGATCTTTTTTACGCTTCCATGGTCGTTCAATCGGGTGTGTCCGCCTTCGGCCCGCACCCACCGCCTTCCGATCCCGCATGGTGCGGGACAGGCATGCCTTTCGACCGCACGACGGAGCCATGAAGAGTCATCTCGCCGAGAACGTCCAGATCGCCCACCCGCGTTATCACCTTTCGTCCGACGACGGCCTGTACCGGCCGATCCCATTCCTGTTCGTGAGCCCGCGCATGCGCGATGACATCCTCGACGAGCGCGAGATGCTGCTGTCGGCACAAGCCGCGACGCTGCACGAGCGCCAGCAGAAGCTCTTCTCCAGCTACGATCCCGCGCTCAGCGCCGAGGCCTTCCGCCAGCTGCTGCGCCTGTACGGCTACCCCTTCAACAATCGGCGCTGAAGCCGCCCCGAAGAGACGCTGGCCGCCCGCTCAGCGCGCGAGCCGCCAGGCATGGCCCTGGCGCTCGCCGGCCTCGAGCGCGCCGGCGAGGTTCGGAAAGTCCAGCCCGGTGCGCGCCTGCAGGGCGAGCGCCTGGCTGCGCATCCAGCTCCAGCGCGGCGCGAAGACTGGGTCGCGGAAGGCGAGCAGGATGTGGTTGCCGTCCTCGCGCACCGGCATCGCGATCACGCGCTCGTCGAACACCTCGAGCAGGCGTGCGACGTGGGGTGCGAAGGACTCGCGCGTTCCAGCGAGGTTCATGACCAGCACACCGCGCCCGCCCAGGTGGCGGAAGGCATTGGCGTGGAAGTCGGTGTGGAGCAGGGTCTCGGCGACGCCCTCGGCGCCGAAGGCGTCGATCAGCAGCACGTCGCTGCGCGTCTCGGTCTCGCCCAGCCAGCGCACGCCGTCGGCGTGGAGCACGCGAAAGCGCGCGTCGTCGGCGGGAACGCCGAAATGCCGGCGCAGCGCGATCACGTCGGCGTCGATCTCCACCACGGTCAGCTCGGCCGCCGGCAGGTGGCGGTGGCAGAAGTTCGCCAGCGAGCCGCCGCCTAGGCCGATCATGCCGATCCGGCGCGGGCGCGGATTGAACAGCAGGAAGGCCATCATCGCGCGCGCGTAGGCGAGCACGAGCGCGGCCGGGTTGGCGATGTCCATCACGCTCTGCACGTAGCCGAGGCTGAAGTGCAGCGCGCGCAGACCGCCGTTCTCGAGCACGAAGGGCTTGCCGTAGTCGCCCGCGACGAGGCGGGCGGCGAGCGCGGCGGCGTCGCTGCCTGGCGGCTCGAGCAGGCGCACCAGGCCGGGCTCGGCGGGGAAGGGGCTGGGCAGCTCGAGGAGGCTGTGCATCGGATCGATGGTGGTGCGGCGGACCCGGTCCGCAACGCACGTGGCGTCCGGCCCGGGGGGGTTCGCTGCGGGCGCCGCCAGCCTCAGTCCCAGATGCCCGGCTCGAGCCTGCTGCGGATCTCGGGGTATTCGCGGGCGTCGAAGCTCGGCAGCTTGCCGGCGGCGCGCTGGGCGTTGTAGTCCTTCGCCAGCTTCACCACCAGGCCCGAGAGCAGCAGGATGGCGACGAGGTTGGTGATCGCCATCAGGCCCATCGCCACGTCGGCGAAGTTCCACACGAAGGGCAGCGAGCCGATCGCGCCGAACATCACCATCGCCAGCACGATCAGGCGGAAGATCAGCAGGCCCGCGGGGTGGTTGTGCTCGATGAAGACCAGGCAGTTCTCGGCGTAGAAGTAGTTGGCGACGATCGAGGTGAAGGCGAAGAACAGCACCACGATGGCGAGGAAGTACTTGCCCCAGCCGCCCACCTCGCTGGTCAGCGCGTTCTGCACCAGGCCGACGCCGGTGCCCTCGACCGGGCCCGCGAGCAGGATGATGGCGGCGGACGCGGTGCAGATCAGCATGGTGTCGATGAACACGCCGGCCATCTGCACGTAGCCCTGCGAGGCCGGGTGCGGCGGGTAGGGCGTGGCCGCGGCGGCGGCGTTGGGCGCCGAGCCCATGCCGGCCTCGTTGGAGAACAGGCCGCGCTTGAAGCCGTTGAGGACGGCCGCGCCGATGCCGCCGGCGGCCGCCTCATGCAGGCCGAAGGCGCTCTGGAAGATCAGCGCCAGCACGCCCGGCACCTCGCCGAGGTTGGCGAGGAGGATGCCGACCGCCACCACCAGGTAGCCGACCGCCATGAAGGGCACGGCGAGCTCGGAGAAGCGCGCGATCGAGCGCAGGCCGCCGAAGATGATCGCCGCGGTCAGCAGCACGATCGCCACGCCGATCACCAGCGCGGCGATGGCGACCTCGTTGCCGCCCAGCTGGATCGTGCCCAGGTCGAGCCCGAAGGCGCCGACCATCGCGCTGGCGATCGTGTTCGACTGCACCGAGTTGAAGGCGAAGCCGAAGGCGATGATCAGGAAGATCGAGAACATCGTGCCCGCCCAGCGCTGGCCCAGCCCCTTCTCCATGTAGTAGGCCGGGCCGCCGCGGAACTGGCCCTTGTCGTCGCGCTGCTTGAAGAGCTGCGCCAGCGTGGCCTCGGCGAAGCCGGTGGCCATGCCGACGAGGGCGATCACCCACATCCAGAAGATCGCACCCGGGCCGCCGAGCGTGATCGCCACCGCCACGCCGGCGATGTTGCCGGTGCCCACGCGCGCGGCGAGCGAGGTGCACAAGGCCTGGAAGGAAGAGATGCCGGAGGCGTCGGAGCGGCGGCTGCCGCGCAGCACCGTGAACGTGTGGCCGAAGTGGCGCAGCTGGATGAAGCCCAGGCGCAGGGTGAAATAGAGGCCGGTGCCGACCAGCAGCCAGATCAGGATCTTGCCCCAGAGCAGGCCGTTGAGCAGGTCGACGACCTGGTTGGCGAGTGCTTCCATGTTTGGTCTCCAGCCGCGGGTGGCAGCGTTTCGTCATGAAGCCCGGATCGCGGGCGGGTAAGCGAGGGCGCGATTCTAGCGCGCCGATCGGCGATCACCGGGTTTTTCGCCGGTATCATCGCGGCATCGGCTGCGAGCGCGACATCCTCCGCAGCGCCATGCCGCCGGCGTGAAGCTCCGTCGCTGCGGCCAACCGAACCCGGGAATCCGATGATGCGCCCTTCCTCTTCACGCGGGTGGCGGACACGCCTCGCGCGCCGCCTGGTCGCCGTCGCGGCGGCCGCCGTGGTCCTCTCCTCCCCGCCGGCCGCCGCGCTCGAGCTGCCGCGTGAGCGCGCGGTGGCGGGCGGGGTCGCCCT
>NZ_AMXF01000117.1 GCF_000310225.1 Thauera phenylacetica B4P | reverse complement strand
CGGCGAGCGAGCTCCGGCGATCGTTTCGGCAGGTCCTTCATGGTCTCCTCCTTCAGGTTGGGTCGGCCACTGCCCGTCGGGCGGGTGCGGCCTGTCGTGTGTGCAGCGAGAACTATATAAGCAAACACTTAACGGCGGTTAAGGAAAATCGCCGGAAATGCACGCCTTGCGAAGGCCTCATGCCATCAGGCTGGCCATGCGCAGGCCGGCCAGGATCACGCCGAGCCAGCACGCGAGCGGAGAGAACAGCAGGCGGATCAGCGGGTTCTGCGGCCGGAAGCCGACGCCGGCGACGAAGCCGGCGCTCATCGCCCAGAACAGCGCCATCGCCGCGGGGTGGTCGGCCGCGCCCGCGGGCCCGGCCAGCGCACCCGGCCACGCGGTGATGCCGAGCATCACCGCGATGGCCAGCAGCAGCGGCAGCACGCGGATGCGCGCCTCCTCCTCGGTCGGTGCGGGGACGGCCGCGACAGGGGCGGTGTACACGGCAGCCACCCGGACCGGGGCGGTGACGGCCAGCTTCGCGTCCGCAGGTTGCGCGGGCGTGAGCGTGGGCGCGAGGGGGGAGCCGAGAGGGGGAACGAGCGGCTTCATCGTGTGCCCCTCAGCCCGCCGGCGGCAGCTCGCCGCGGTGCGCCTGCGCTCGCGCATCCGCGAGCGCGGCGGCGCGCGCCTCCTCGTTCTCGCCCCACAGCGCATTCATGATGGCCAGCAGCACCGCGAAGCCGATGCCCAGTACCCAGGCGAAATACCACATGTCGTTCTCCTTGTTTCGTGTGCGTGTTCAGTACGCAGAGTGTTCGTTTTCACGGATGTAGGCCGCGGTGACCTTCCCGGCCATCACGCTGTAGGCCCAGCTCGTGTAGGCGACGATGATCGGCATGAAGATGACCGTGGCCCAGAACATGATGCCCAGCGTGCGGTGGCTGGAGACCGCGTCCCACACCGTGAGGCTGGCGCCCGGCACGGTGGAGGAGGGCATCACGAAGGGGAACATCGACACGCCGGCGGTGCCGATCACGCCGACGATGGCGAAGGACGAGGCGACGAAGGCAGTGAGCGTGCGCCCCTTCCACACGAGCAGCAGCGCGGCGATGCCGCCGGCGTAGGCCAGTGCCGGCACCAGCATGGTCAGCGGCGCGGTGGTGTAGTTGGCCAGCCAGGCGCCCGGCTGCAGTTCGACCATCTTGGCGAGCGGATTGGGCAGCGCCGCGGTGTCCACCACCGAGGTAATGGCGTAGCCGAAGCTGCCGTTCGCGATCCACAACCCGGCCGCGGAAAAACCCGTCAGCATCAGCACGCCGAAGATCAGCGCGGCGGTGGTGGCGCGGCGCTGGATGTCGCCCTCGGTGCGGTGGGCGAGGTAGATCGCGCCGTGGAAGGTGATCATCGCCGTGCTCACTACGCCGGCCAGCAGTGCGAAGGGGTTGAGCAGGCCCCAGAAACTGCCGGTGTAGTGGGACACCAGGGTGTCGTCGAAGTGGAAGGGCACGCCCTGCAGCAGGTTGCCAAAGGCCACGCCGAAGATCAGCGGCGGCACGGCCCCGCCGATGAACAGTCCCCAGTCCCAGGTGCTGCGCCAGGTGGCGTTGTGGATCTTGCTGCGGTAGTCGAAGCCCACCGGGCGGAAGAACAGCGCCCACAGCACCGCCAGCATCGCCCAGTAAAAGCCCGAGAAGGCCGTGGCATAGACGATCGGCCAGGCGGCGAAGATGGCGCCGCCGCCGGTGATGAACCACACCTGGTTGCCGTCCCAGTGCGGGCCGACGGTGTTGATGATGACGCGGCGCTCCTCGTCGTTCCTGCCGACGAAGGGCAGCAGCGTGCCCACACCCATGTCGTGGCCGTCCATGATGGCGAAGCCGACGAGCAGCACGCCCACCAGCAGCCACCAGATGATCTTGAAGGTCGGGTAGTCGAAAATCATGATGTTCGCTCCGGGATCAGGCGTGGGCGTGATGGGTTTCGTTGAGGTAGCGGCCGGTGCCCAGGCTGCCCGGGCCCTGGCGGGCGAACTTCACCATCAGGTACATCTCGACGATCAGCAGCACGGTGTAGAAGCCGACGAAACCGGCGAGCGAGCCGTACAGGCTCTCCACCGTCAGCGTGGACACCGACAGGTGGGTGGGCAGCACGCCGTAGATGGTCCAGGGCTGGCGGCCGTACTCGGCCACGAACCAGCCCATCTCGCACGAGATCCACGGCAGCGGCAGGGACCACAGCGCCCAGCGCAGCAGCCAGCGGCGCTCGGCGAAGTCACCCTTGATCGAGTACCACAGCGCCAGGCCGAACAGCGCCAGCATCGCAAAGCCCAGCGCCACCATGATGCGGAAGGTCCAGAACAGCGGCGTGACCTTGGGCAGCGTGTCGCGCGCGGCGCGGTCGATCAGCTCGGGGGTGACGTCGTCCATCGAGGCGACGTACTTCTTCAGCAGCAGGCCGAAGCCGAGGTCGTCCTTGACCTTGTCGAAGGCCTCGCGCAGCGCCGCGTCCTGCGGGTTCCTGCGCAGCGCCTCGAGCAGCTTCACCGCCTCCACGCCCACGGTCACGCGTTCGCGGTTCAGCGCGTAGATCTGGTTGAGGCCGGGCAGCTCCTTGTCGAGCGAGCGCGTGCCGATGAGGCCCATCACCCAGGGGATGTGGATGGCGAAGTCGTTCTTCATCTCGGCTTCGTTGGGCACGGCGATGACGTTGAAGCTGGCCGGGGCCGGTTCGGCCTCCCACATCGCCTCCATCGCCGCGAGCTTGGTCTGCTGCGCCTCGCCGAGCGCGTAGCCGGACTCGTCGCCGAGCACGATCACCGAGCAGATCGAGGCGAAGCCGAAGGCCGCCGCGATGCGGAAGCTGCGCTTTGCGAACTCCACGTCGCGTCCGCGCAGCAGGTACCAGGCCGAGATCGACAGCACGAACATCGCGCCGGTCACATAGCCCGCGGACACCGTATGCACGAACTTGCCCTGCGCCACCGGGTTGAACACCACCGCCCAGAAGTCGGTGAGCTCCATGCGCATCGTCTCGTAGCTGAACTCCGAGCCCACCGGGTTCTGCATCCAGCCGTTGGCGATCAGGATCCACAGCGCCGACAGGTTGGTGCCCACCGCCATCAGGATCGTCACCAGCAGGTGCTGCTGGCGCGACAGGCGGTCCCAGCCGAAGAAGAACAGGCCGATGAAGGTCGACTCGAGGAAGAAGGCCATCAGGCCCTCGATTGCCAGCGGTGCGCCGAAGATGTCGCCCACGTAGTGCGAGTAGTAGGCCCAGTTGGTGCCGAACTGGAACTCCAGCGTGATGCCGGTGGTGACGCCGAGTGCGAAGTTGATGCCGAACAGCTTGCCCCAGAAGCGGGTCATGTCCTTGTAGATCGTCTTGCCGGTCATGACATAGACGCTTTCCATGATGACCAGCATCCACACCATGCCGATGGTGAGCGGCACGAACAGGAAGTGGTACATCGCCGTGGCGGCGAACTGCAGCCGCGACAGGTCGACGAGTTGCTCACTGACCATGGGTTTCTCCAGATGTCGTGTGTTGTTTTGAGCTTGCCGGGGCGACAACCTGGGCAGCCATCACGCCGGGGTCGACCTCCACCTTCGCGTCGCGGATGAAGGTCCACCACAGCGCGGTGATGAGGATCAGCTTGAGCACGATGACGAGGGTGATCTCGCGGACGAGGCGGCGGTCGGTCGGGTTCATGACGGGCTCCGGTTGGCCCTGTCCCCATATCAAGACCCGTGCCAAAGCCTGCGTCATGGTCTGGATTTGATGTAAATCAAGGGTTTCGCGCGCATCCAGCGTGCCTGCGGATTGACGCGCATGCTGTCAGCAAGGCAGACTCGTGGCAGATCAACCGTCACGCCTGACAGAACATGCCGCCCGACACCCGCCCGCTGCCCGAGCTGGTCTCCTTCCTCGAGACCCTCCCCGAACCGCACATCCTGTGCGACCGCGACTACCGCATCATCGCCGCCAACGCCGCCTACCGGCGCTCATGGCCGGAGGCGCGCAGCGTCATCGGGCGCACCTGCTACGACGTGTCCCACCACTACAGCGTGCCCTGCGATCGCGCCGGTGAATCCTGCCCGCTCGCGCGCAGCCTGCAGTCCGGCCAGCGCGAGCGCGTGCTGCACCTGCACCACACGCCGCGCGGCGAGGAATACGTGAACATCGAGCTCTCCCCGGTGCGCGACGCCGGCGGCGAGATCGCCTGGTTCATCGAGAAGATGGAGCCGATGCACGTCGCCCGCGGGGTGTCGGACCACCGCGGCCTGATCGGCCGCTCGCCCGCCTTCCAGCGCATGCTCGAGCTGATCGCGCGGGTGGCGCCCTCGGACGCGAGCGTGCTGCTGCAGGGCGAATCCGGTACCGGCAAGGAACTGCTCGCGAGCGCGGTGCACGAGGCCAGCCGGCGCGCGGAGGGGCCCTTCGTGGTGGTGGACTGCTCGGGCCTGCCCGAGACCCTGTTCGAGAGCGAGGTCTTCGGCCACGAGCGCGGCGCCTTCACCGGCGCCACCGCGCGCAAGCCTGGCCTGGTCGAGGCGGCCAGCGGCGGCACGCTGTTCCTCGACGAGGTCGGCGACATCCCGCTCGGCATGCAGGTCAAGCTGCTGCGCCTGCTCGAGACCGGCACCTACCGCCGCGTCGGCTCCACCGAGCTGCGCCGCGCCGACATCCGCCTGGTCTCGGCCACCCATCGTCCGCTCAAGCGCATGATCGCCGAGGGCGGCTTCCGCCAGGACCTGTACTTCCGCATCAACACCTTCCCGATCACCGTGCCGCCGCTGCGCGAGCGCGAGGGCGACCTGCCGCTGCTGATCGACTCCCTGCTCGAGCGCGTCGCCCCCAAGCGCACGCTGTCGCTCAGCCCTGCCGCGCTGCGCGTGCTGTGCAACTACCCCTTCCCGGGCAACGTGCGCGAGCTGCGTAACGTGCTCGAGCGCGCCAGCCTGATGTGCGATGGCGAGCTGATCGGCCCCGAGCACCTGCCCGAGGAAGTGCTGCATCCGGAGCGTGAGAGCGCCGAGTCACGATTTGCCAGTGGGAGTCCGTCGGCCGCCGACGCGCCGGTGCGCGATCCGCTCGACCTCGAGGAGGTGCAGCGCCAGGCCATGCTGCGCGCGGTGCGTGCGCATCGCGGCAGCCGGCGCGAGCTGGCGCACCGGCTGGGGATCAGCGAGCGCACGCTGTATCGAAGGCTCAAGGCGCTCGGGCTGCTGGACGGCGAGGGCGGCGGCGAGAGTGGAGCTTGGAGCGTCGAGGGAAGCTGAGCGCGGGTGCTGAAGGGGTGCTGAAGGGGTGCTGAAGGGGTGCTGAAGGGGCGCGGAAGGGGCGCGGAAGGGGAAGGAGCGCGGAAGGGGACTACAGGAGGATCTGCTGCGTGCGGCACTGTCACTTGTGGCAGCGAAATTGCGCTGTCGGCAGAAAATGGCAGGGTGAATGTGCCGAGATGCGCGTGAATCCAGCGTCGAGGCGGCTTTTTAGAAACCTGGCACGGCGGTTGCTTTATAGAACCCCGAGCGAAGCAGGCCGCGTCGTGATCGCTGCATGATCGTCCCCCCTCAACGGTCTTGCCCCTGGCAGCGTAGTTTCGATTGAGTGCCCCCCGGCCGCTTCGCCCTTTTTTCCGCCGCCCGCCCGGGCCGGAAACCTCGATACATCCCTGGGAGAGGCCCGCCATGTCCGATACGCCATCCGAGCTTGCGGCCCAGCGCCGCAAGCTGCTGATCGCCACCAGCGCCGCCGGCGCGGTCGCCGCCGGCGCCACCGCCATCCCCTTCGTCGCCAGCCTGACCCCCTCCGAGCGCGCCCGCGCCGCCGGCGCCCCGGTCGAGGCCGACGTCTCCAAGCTCGCCATCGGCGACATGATGACCGTCGAGTGGCGCGGCAAGCCGGTGTGGATCCTGCGCCGCACACCCGAGATGCTCGCCACGCTCGAGCAGAACGAAGCCCGCCTGGCCGACCCCGTCTCGGGAGAGCCGCAACAGCCCGAGTACGCCACCAACCGCCACCGCTCGATCAAGCCCGAATACCTGATCGTGATCGGCATCTGCACGCACCTGGGCTGCTCGCCATCCGAAAAATTCGCCTCCGGCACCACCGAGGGCATGACCGCCGACTGGCCGGGTGGCTTCCTGTGCCCCTGCCACGGCTCGATCTTCGACCTCGCCGGCCGCGTGTATCTGAGCCAACCCGCCCCCACCAACCTCGAGATCCCGCCGCACAAATGGCTGTCCGACGGTCTGGTGCTGATCGGCGAGGACGACCACGGCGCCGCCTGAGCACGCCCGCTCCATTCCCCCCTACACGCCCATCACCGCCGCGGCGGCCCCTGTAGGAGCGCCGGCAGGCGCGAATGGACGGTGCAGGCTAGGCGACCGCGCCTCGCTCGTGACACCGCCGTCTTCGCGGCCGCCGCCGCTCCTACACGCCCATCGCCACCGCGACGGCCCCTGTAGGAGCGCCGGCAGGCGCGAATGCGGCTTCGCTTGCGTACCGTCAAGGGCTGAATCGCTAGTCGGCGGCACACTCGCGCCCCGGTGTGGTTTCCGACCACGCCCGCCACCGCCGCCTGCTTCGTCCATCTCCCCGGCCTTCTGCATGAGCTCCGCGCCCACACTCGTTTCCCTGCTGCATTCCGACCCCATGCCCTACTCTGATGGCAGCGCAAGAACCGCAGCCTCACCCTTCGGAGAGCGCCGCTACAACGCCTGGAACGACCACGTGAAGCGGCGCTGGGGCGGGCGGGTGCAGAAGGTCTCGGTGGCCGCCGGTTTCACCTGCCCGAACCGCGACGGCACCCTGGGCAGCGGAGGCTGCACCTTCTGCAACAACGCCGGCTTCACCCCCGGCTATCTCGACCGCCGCGACCCGATCGGCGACCAGATCGAAGCCGGCCTGCGTTTTCTCGACCGGCGCTATCCGGGCACCGAGCGCTTCATCGCCTACTTCCAGGCCTATAGCAACACCTACGGCGAGTTCGCGCGCCTGCGCGAGGCCTACGAGGCCGCGCTCGCCCACCCGCGCATCTGCGGGCTGGCGATCGGCACGCGGCCGGACTGCCTGCCCGACGCGGTGCTCGACTACCTCGCCGAGCTCGCCCGCGAGCACATCGTGGAGCTCGAGATCGGCGTGGAGTCCTGCGACGACGAGGTGCTGCGCCGGATCAACCGCGGCCACGACTTCGCCTGCAGCGAGCACGCCATCCGACGCGCCGCCGCGCGCGGCCTCGGGGTGACCGCCCACCTGATCCTCGGCCTGCCCGGGGAGACGCGCGCCGGCATGCTCGAGGCTGCACGCCGCCTGTCCGCGTTGCCGATCGCGGCGCTCAAGCTGCATCAGCTGCAGCTGGTGCGCGGCACCGCGATGGCGCGCGACTGGGCGCGTGATCCGCAAAGCGTCCCCTTGCTCGCCGAGGACGAGTACATCGTGCTGCTCGCCGACTTCGTCGAACGGCTGTCGCCCGAGATCCTGCTCCAGCGTCTCGGCAGCGAAGTGCCCCCCGCGCTCAAGCTCGCCCCGAATTGGAACCTCCGCCTCTCCGAGCTCGCCCCCCGGCTCAGCGCCGAGCTCGCTCGTCGCGACAGCTGGCAGGGGCGTCGGCACGCGCCCACCAAAGAAGGCCTGGAGGCTGGCCTGTAGGCGCGAATGCTGCGTCGATCCCCCGCGCCCCCTTCACCCACCGCACCGCCCCTTCGCGGCTGCCGCCGCTCCTACATGGCGCCGTGCCACCCGCCCGCGACGGTTCCTGTAGGAGCGCCGGCAGGCGCGAACGCTGCGTCGATTCCCCGCGACCCCGTCACCTGCCGCACCGCCCATTCGCGGCTGCCGCCGCTCCTACATGGCGCCGAGCCACCCGCCCGCGACGGTTCCTGTAGGAGCGCCGGCAGGCGCGAACGTTGCGTCGATTCCCCGCGACCCCGTCACCCGCCGCACCGCCCGTTCGCGGCTGCCGCCGCTCCTACATGGCGCCGTGCCACCCGCCCGCGACGGTTCCTGTAGGAGCGCCGGCAGGCGCGAAGACAGCGTTCGAGGACAGGTGCTTGCGGAGGGGCGCGCCTTCCCGGCAGCTTCTGCGCCCGTCCTGGTGGCGCGAGGTCAGCGCCGGAAGTCGTTGTGGCAGGCCTTGCAGCTGTCCTGCACGGCCGCCAGCGCGCTGCGGGCCTGGGCCTCGGAGCGCGCGGAGGCGGCGGCGAGGAGGCGGTCGGTGGCGCTGATGAATTCGCTGCGCCTGCGCTCGAACTCGTCGGGTTTCTCCCACACCGCCGGGCGGGCCTTGGTGGGCGGGTAGTTCGTATCCGCGCCGAAGTGCTTCCACGGCGTCTCGCGCACCGCGGCGAGCTGGTCGGCGAGGCTGGCGAACCGGTCGGCGTCGAAGCGCCTGTCCTTGAGCATGGTGCTCATCGGCTCGGTGCTGCGCAGCATCGCCTTGAAGGCGTCGCGGCGCTGGGTCACCGGCTTGTCCGGGTGCGTGTCGGGCGGCTCCGAGGAACAGGCGAGCAGGAGTGCGGCGGGGAGGGCGAGAAGGAGGGGGCGCAGGGCGGTCGGTCGGGGCATTGGGGCGTGGGGCGTGGGGAGTGAGGCGTCAGGGCGCGGGGATGGGACAGGACGGGATGGGACAGGACGGGATGGGACAGGACGGGATGGGACAGGACGGGATGGGACAGGACGGGATGGGACAGGACGGGATGGGAGAGGACGGGATGGGGCCGGGCGGCGCGACGACGGTCGAGCCGCGGCCGACCCAATCGGGCGGGCGAGGCGAGCGGCCGATTGTGCCGGACCGGGTGGCTTGATGGGCGCGTCGTGCGGACAGAATGCCGCGCTGCGGAAAAGTTCCCGCCCGCCTTGCGCGCATAATCGCGCTCGCAGGCCTTGTGCGAGGTAGCGTCCATGATTCCCACCGTTCCGCCCACCGTTCCGCCCACCGCCACGGCGCCCACCGCCACGGCGCCCACAGCCACGGCGCCCACAGCCACGGCGCCCACAGCCACGGCGCCCACAGCCACGGCGCCCACAGCCACGGCGCCCACATCATCCGCCTTCGCCCCGACCACCGGCCTGCCCGGCCTGGACGCCATGTTGCGCGGCGTGGCGCGCGGCGACAACATCGTCTGGCAGGTGCAGGCGCTGGACGACTACCGCGCGCTGGTGCTGCCCTACGCGCGGGCGGCCCGCGCGCAGGGGCGACGCCTGATCTATTTCCGCTTCGCGGCGCATCCGCCCCTGCTCGGGGACGACAGCGGCGCCGAGGTGTTCGCCCCGCGCCCCGAGGACGGCTTCGACGCCTTCGTCGACCAGGTGCATTCGGTGATCGAGGCTGCGGGGCGCGAGACCATGTACGTCTTCGACTGCCTGTCGGAGCTCGCCGAGGCCTGGCTGTCCGACCGCATGCTCGGCAACTTCTTCCGCCTGACCTGCCCACGGCTCTTCGACCTCGACACGGTGACCTACTTCGGCGTGCTGCGCCATCGCCACGCGCGCGCCGGCATGGACATGATCACCGAGACGACGCAGTACCTGCTCGACGTGTTCCGCTGCCGCGGCCGGCTCTACATCCGGCCGATCAAGGTGCAGCACCGCTCGGCGGCGGCGATGAACCTGATCCACGCCTGGGAGCCGGGCGAGCGCTTCCGCGCCGTGGCCGACAGCGGGACGGTGGCGGAGATCCTCGCCGGCTCGGGCTGGCCGGGGCTGGAGGACGAGCAGATCCGCAGCCACTGGCAGCAGCTCTTCGACCAGGCGCGCACCTTTGCCGCCCTGCGCGCGGCCGAGGTGCCCGAGCTGGCCGGCGAGGCGGTCGCCTTCGCGCGCCTGGCGCGCCTGCTGTTTCCCGATGAGGCGGGCCTGCAGGACCTCATCGCGCGCTACCTGAACCTGGACGACCTGCTCGCGGTGCGCGCGCGCATGATCGGCATCGGCACCATCGGCGGCAAGGCCGCGGGCATGCTGATCGCGCGCGCGGTCGTGCGCCGTGACGCGCCCGCGCTGCACGCCCGCCTCGAGGCGCACGACTCCTTCCACGTCGGCAGCGAGGTCTTCGACACCTTCTTCGTGATCAACGGGCTGTGGTGGATGCGCCGCCGCCAGCGCGAGGCCGAGGGCTTCCTGCACGGGCTCGACGGCGAGGACGGTGCGCGCGCGCACATCCTGCGCGGCCGCTTCCCCGAGTCCACCCTGCGCCAGTTCGAGGGCATGCTGGACTACTTCGGCGAGTGGCCCTTCATCGTGCGCTCGAGCTCGCGCCTGGAGGACCGCTACGGCAACGCCTTCGCCGGCCAGTACGACAGCGTGTTCTGCGCCAACCGCGGCACGCGCGAGGAGCGCCTGGCCGCGCTGCTCGACGCTGTGCGCCAGGTTTACGCGAGCACGCTGTCGGAGTCGGCGCTGCGCTACCGCCAGCGCCGCGGCCTGCTCGACGAGCACGAGCAGATGGCGCTGCTGATCATGCGCGTCTCGGGCACCGCCGGCGGGCGCTGGTTCAACCCGCACGCGGCCGGCGTCGGGCTGTCGGTGAATCCCTATCCGTGGAACCCGCGCATCGACATGAAGGCGGGCGTGGTGCGCCTGGTGGCCGGCCTGGGCACGCGCGCGGTCGATCGCGCCGACGACGACTACACCCGGCTGATCGCGCTCGACGCGCCCGAGCTGCGCCCGGAGACCAGCTTCGGCGCGATCGCGCGCCACGCCCAGCGCCGCATGGACAGCCTGGACCTGGAGCGCGGCGAGGTGATCTCGGGGCCGTTCGCCGAGCTGGTGCGCGGCCACGCGGATTTTCCGCTCGCGTTGTTCACGACGCGCGAGGCCGAGGACCGCCCGGCCTTCCTGACCTTCGACGGGCTGATCGCGCGCACCGGCTTCGTCGCCGACCTGCGCACGCTGCTGGGCGTGCTGCACGCCGCCTACGCGCATCCGGTGGAGATCGAGTTCGCGCTCAACTTCGTGCCCGACGGCGGCTATCGCATCAACCTGCTGCAGTGCCGGCCGATGCAGGTGCGCAGCGTGGAGGGCGTGCAGGGCGTGGAGCCGCCGGTCGACGCGCCGCGCCTGGTGGAGGCGCGCGGCGCGGTGATCGGGCCGAGCCGGGTGATCCGCCCCGAGCGCATCGTGCTGGTGCGTCCGGCCGCCTTCGCCGCGCTCGACCAGTCCGGGCGGCTGGCGGTGACGCGCGTGCTCGGCCGCCTCAACGCGCTCGCCGGCGAGCGCTGCGTGCTGATGCTCGGCCCCGGGCGCTGGGGCTCGAAGGACCCCTTCCTCGGCATCCCGGTGCTGTTCTCCGAGATCAACCATGTCGCCGCGCTGTGCGAGATCGTGGCCATGCATGAGCACCTGGTGCCCGACGTCTCGCTCGGCACCCACTTCCTCAACGAGCTGATCGAGGCCGACCTGCTGTACTTCGCGCTGTTCCCCAGGATGGCGGGCAACGCGCTCGACGAGGCGGCGATCCTGCGCTGGCCGAACCGGCTCGGCGAGTTGCTGCCGGACGACGCCAACTGGAGCGCGGTGGTGCACGTGGCCGACCCCGCGCGGGCGCCCACGTTGTATGCGGATGCGCCCGGGCAGCGGGTGGTGGTGGTCGAGGGCGCGGTGGCGGCTTGATTCAGTTCAAGCGCTTTCGCAGCCCGCCCGGGTAGGATGGCGACCGTTCGCATCCAACCGGAGATCGTGCATGCGCTTCGCCTTCCTGTGTGCCGCCGTCGCGGCGCTGTGTGCCACCCCTGCGCCCATCCTCGCCGCCGACGACGCGCGCCCGCAACCCAAGCTGCAGGCGCCCGCCGACGAGTTGCCGCGCCCGGCCGACGAGAAGCTGCGCGCCGGCATGCTGCAGCTGCGCGAGACCGTCGCCGCGCGTGTGTCCGACCCGGCCCTGGACGAGGCCGCGCACGTCGCGCTGTCCGCCGAGATCCTGCTCCAGGTCGGTGCGATCAGCGCGGGACGCGACTTCCGCGGCCGCGCCGGCCGCCACCTGCAGTGGCTGCTCGGGGACATCAGCGATGGTGCCGGGCTGATGCGCGACGCCCCGCGCCAGCAGGCCAAGCGGCTCGGACTGCTGCGGGTGGCCGAGACGCTGAACTTCTACGGTCGCGAGTACGACCACCCGGGCTGGGAGCCGATCAAGCCGTGATCGCCGCCCCGGCGCCGCCGCGGCGATGAAGCCCGCGCTGCGTATCCTCGCGGGCCCGGTCGCGCGTGCGCGCTTGCGTGAGCGCGGCCTGGCTCCAGCGGACGTGCTCGCCGTGCCCGGCGCGGCCGGCGGGCCGAAGGGCCTCATCCTCAATCCGCTCGATCGCTTCCTCTTCGGCCATTGGCTGGCGGGAGAGGGCGCGCCGGTGCACCTGCTCGGCGCGTCGATCGGCGCCTGGCGCATGGCCAGCGCCTGCCTTCCCGATGCCGCCGCGGCGCTCGCCGAGATGGCACGGCATTACGTCGAGGAGAGCTATCTCGACGCCGCCGAGGTGGAGAAGGCGCGCGCGAGCGGCCGCCCGGTGCCCCAGCCCGGCGCGGCGGCGGTCAGCCGCGCCTTCCGGGCGCGCCTCGCCAGCCATCTGG
>NZ_AMXF01000116.1 GCF_000310225.1 Thauera phenylacetica B4P | reverse complement strand
ACAGCCTCGCGCCATCGCCCCCCGCTGCGCCCCCTGCGCCGGTCGAGCCTGCGCCGCCCCTGCCCCCCTCCGCCGGCGCGGCGGCAGCGGCCTTGCTGCCCGCCGCCCTCTTCGCCAAGTTGCGCGCGCACGTCGGCGAAGCCTCGGAGCGGGCGATCCCGCTTTCCGAGTGGGTGGACGGCCTGCGCCGCGAGGTCTCGCCGCAGCTCGACGCCGCACGCAAGCTGCAGGGCCTGGCCGCGCAGCGCCCGGCATGCGTGCTCGTGGTCGACGACGACCGCTTCCAGTGCAAGCTGCTCGAGCGCCTGCTCGCCGATTTCGACTGCCGGCTGCAGTTCGCCCACTCCGGCGCCGAGGCCTTCGCCGCGCTCGCGCGCGAACGTCCGGAGCTGATCCTGATGGACGTGCAGCTACCCGACGCCGACGGCGTGGCGATCACCCGCCAGCTCAAGGCCAACCCGGCGCTCGCGGGCATCCCGGTGATCATGATCACCGGCCACAGCGAGCGCAACATCCTCCAGGCCAGCCTGGCCGCCGGCGCGGTCGACTTCGTGGTCAAGCCCTTCGAGCGCGAACGCATGCACGCCAAGCTGGCGAAATTCCTCCACGGCCGCGGCCGAGGTTGAGCGACGCCTGAGCCTCTTCGCGTCTTCGCCTTTCCGCGCGCGTGCGCGACGCGTGGCGCCCGGCCCGCTCCGACGCGGCCCGCCGGCGCTCAGCCTCCTGCGCGCGCGCTCGGGCGTTCCACGATGCGGTCGCGCCAGTCCTGCAGGTTGGCCATGCCCTCGGCGCCGGGCTTGAACTTCATCAGCCCGCGCGCGAACTCGATCGCGCAGAAGGCGGTGATGTCGGCGATGGTGAAGCGCTCGCCGGCGACGAAGGGCTGGCGGCCGAGCGCCTCGTCGAGCCAGCGCGCCACCTCGCGCACCTTCTCGCCCTGCGAGCGGCCGAAGTCCTCGAACTGCGGCTGCTCGAGCGGTGCCAGGCCGGGGTGGGTGTGGCGGACGCAGTTCATGATGCCGCCGAAGAGGTAGAGCTCGACGCGGCGGTCGGTCATCTCGACGAAGGCACGCTCCTCGAAGGTCTCGCCCATCAGGTTGGGCTCGGGGTAGAGGCCTTCGAGGTAGCTGCAGATCGCGCGCGTCTCGCCGAGGTAGCGGCCGTCGTCTAGCTCGAGCACCGGCACCTTGGCGAGCGGGCTGCGCGCGCGGTGGTCGGAGCTGCGGTGCTCGCCCTTGACGAGGTCGACCGCGACCTCCTCGATGCCGCCGATGCCCTTCTCGGCGATGAACATCTGCACGCGGCGCGGGTTGGGCGCGCGGGGTGAAACGTAGAGCTTCATGAAATCTCCTGGAGTGTCATGATCCGGCCGGGCCGCGGGGGCGATCAGACCCCGCCGCTGCGCGACTGGCCGGTCTCGACCATGTTGCGCACCTTGTCCGAGAACGCCTTCGCGCGATCCTCGCCATCGCCTTCGAGGTCGAGGCTGGAGGGCGGCATCTCGATGCCGCGCTGCACCGCCGGGCGCGCGCGGATGCGGTCGCGCCAGCGCGCGAGGTTGGGCAGGTCGTCGATGGCGACGCCCGACCAGTTGTGCGTGCGCACCCAGGCCCAGTTGGCGATGTCGGCGATCGAGTAGTCGCCGGCGAGGTGCTCGTTCCGAGCCAGGTGGCCGTCGAGCACGCGGAAGAGCCGCCTCACCTCGCCCTGATAACGATCGATCGCGGGCTGGAGCTTCTCGGGGAAGTAGCGGAAGAAGACGTTGGCCTGCCCCATCATCGGCCCCACGCCGCCCATCTGGAACATCAGCCACTGCAGCACGCGCGAGCGCCCCTTGGCATCCTGCGGCATCAGCCGACCGGTCTTCTCGGCGAGGTAGATCAGGATCGCGCCCGACTCGAACACCGCGAAGTCGCCCTCGTCGTGGTCGACGATGGCCGGGATGCGGCCGTTGGGGTTGATGGCGAGGAACCAGGCCTCCTTCTGCTCGTTGGCCGAGAGGTCGAGCACGCGCAGCGAGTACGGCAGGCCGAGCTCCTCGAGCGCGATCGAGACCTTGTGGCCGTTGGGGGTGGCGGCGGTGTACAGATCGATCATGCGATTCTCCTTGGCTGCGGGCCGCGGCCCGTCGTTCGCTCATCATCCCGCCCGCGCCGGTCCGGCCGCAAGCACGCCAGGCGTGTGAGGCTCATCAGGCATTCCGTATATGCGCTATCGGGCGGCATGGCTGCGACGGCCCGACGCATGCCCCTACACTTCGACCAGGACGCCTGCGCAGGCATCGCCGGATCCACCGGCCACGAGAATGCAGGACGCCCGCCGGAACACCGCTCCGGCGCCGAACACATCACCGTAACCGGGAGTTTCCCCGATGAGCTACGAAATCCGCTCGATCCTCTACGCCTCCGACCTGACCCCGCGCTCGCCCGCGGTGTTCCGCCACGCCGTTGGCCTGGCGATGAAGTTCAACGCCAGGCTGCACGCCGTCACCGTGACCCTGCCATCGAGCAGCCTGCCCTACGAGGAGTTCCTCAGCGAAGAAAAGATGGACGAGATCAAGCTCGCCGGCCACAAGAAGGCCGAGGCCCTGCTCCGCCATCGCATCGACGTCTTCGCCGAGGCCAACCCCGAGCTCGACGTGAAGAGCGTGCTCGCCAGCGTACGCGCGCTCGAGGGCGACCCCTCGCGCCGCATCCTGGACGTCGCCAAGCACGTGCTCGCCGACGTGATCGTCATGGGCTCCCGCGGCCACAGCACCATCGGCGAGCTGCTGCTCGGCTCGGTGGCGCACAAGGTCACGATGAAGGCCGACATCCCGGTGATGCTGGTGCCGATCGACCGCTGAGTCTTCACACTGCCCGGGAGCGTGCGGGAACGGACCCGCCATCCCCGCGGGAGCGGGCTTACCTGCTCCCGCACCCCACCCCTACGCCGCCGGCGGCACGATCCGCCGCCCGCAATCCGACAGCAGCCGCCGCAGCCAGCGGTGGCCGGCGGAGTGATGGTTGCGCTCGTGCCAGAGCTGATAGAAGCGCATCGGCGGAAAGGCGATCGGCGACGGGATGATCGCCAGCGGCAACAGCTGGGCATAGAACTGTGCAAAGTGCCGGGTGGTGGTGAACACCAGGTCGGTGCCCTGCAGCAGGTAGGGCGCGGCGGTGAAGGACTGCACCGCCACGCGCTCGTCGCGGTTGATGCGCATCGACGCGAGCACGCTGTCGATGACCCCGCGCTGGCTGATCGAATACGGCATCGGCACCACATGCGCGGCGCGCATGTAGTCCTCGACGCTCATCCCCTTCGTCGCGCACGGGTGGCTGGCGGCCACCAGGCACACGATCTCGTCCTCGAGCAGCATCGACAGGTGCATGCGGTGTGGCGGCTCGGGCCAGTTGCCGATCACCACGTCCAGGTCCCCTTCCGCGAGCGAGCGCTCGAAGTCGAAGCTGGGCCCGAGCGCGTGCAGGCTCAGGCGCGCCTGCGGCGCCTCGCGGCGGAAGCGCTCGGCCACGCTGGCGACGAACACCGGCGCCAGGTAGTCGGGCGAGCCGACGCGGAACTCGTGCCGGGTGCTATGCGGCTCGAAGGACTCCGGCGCGTCGGTCATGCGGTCGATCTCGGCAAGCGCCCCCTTGGCGTGCGACATCAAGGCGAGCGCACGCTCGGTCGGCACCATGCCGCCCTTCTCCCGCACCAGCAGCGGATCGCCGAGGATCTCGCGCAGGCGCTTCAGGGCCGCGCTCACCGCGGGCTGCGACTGGTTCAGGCGCAGCGCGGTGCGCGACACGCTGCGCTCGGTGATCAGGAGCACGAACACGCGCAACAGGTAGGTGTCGAGCGGGTCGTCGCTGCGCCGCAGGCTCATGGTGGGTCTCCTCGTCCTTGTCGTCATGTGGCTCCGGGGCGGCACCGGCCAGCCGCCACCGGAAAGATACGCGAGAGCATATATCACATATAAGGACATATGCGTTCCGTTAACACGGACCGGGCTTACACTGCGCCTCACACGATCCCCTTATCCCCGCACAAGACCAGGAGACAAGCGCATGGGCCGCCTGACCACTCACGTCCTCGACACCGCCAACGGCAAGCCCGGCGTCGGCATCGCCGTCACCGTGTATCGGCTCGACGGCGGGCGCCGCGAAGTCGCGCGCACCGTCACCAACCACGATGGCCGCTGCGACCGGCCGCTGCTCGAAGGCACCGCGCTGGAGACCGGCAAGTACGAGATCGTCTTCGGCGCCGGCGACTACTTCCGCGCGCTGGGGCTGCAACTGCCCGAGCCGCTCTTCGTCGACGAGGTGGCGCTGCGCTTCGGCATCGCCAATGTGGACCAGCACTACCACGTGCCGCTGCTGGTGTCGCCGTGGAGCTACTCCACCTACCGCGGCAGCTGAGCCCGGCGCTTCCACCTCCACGCCAAACCACACCGATAAAGAGAACAGACCATGGAAGCCTACCTGCTCGACTGGGCCAACCTGCTGATGCGCTGGCTGCACCTGATCACCGGCATCGCCTGGATCGGCGCGTCCTTCTACTTCGTGATGCTGGATACGTCGCTCAAGCCCCCGAAGAAGCCCGAGGACCTCAAGCGCGGCGTGTTCGGCGAGCTGTGGGCGGTGCATGGCGGCGGCTTCTACCACAGCCAGAAATACCTCACCGGCCCCAAGGGCGAGCCGCTCACCCAGGACCTGCACTGGTCGAAGTGGGAGGCCTACACCACCTGGCTGTCGGGCATGGGGATGATGGCCCTCATCTACTGGATCGGCGCCTCGAGCTACCTGATCGACAACCAGGTGATGGCGCTGTCGCCGGCCGCGGCCGTGGGCATCTCGATCGCCTTCCTGATCGCCGGCTGGGTGGTCTACGACGTCCTGTGCCGCAACATGGTCGGCAAGGACGGCCTGCTCGCGGCGATCGTCTTCGTGTTCGTGATGGTCGCCAACTATGCGCTGCACCAGGTGTTCTCGGCCCGCGGCGCCTACATCCACGTCGGCGCCATGCTCGGCACCATGATGGCGGCAAACGTGTTCTTCCACATCATGCCGGGACAGCGCCGGATGGTGGCGCAGATCCACGCCGGCGAGAAGGTCGATCCGAGGCCGGGCATCATCGGCAAACAGCGCTCGGTGCACAACACCTACTTCACGCTGCCGGTGCTGTTCATCATGATCAGCAACCACTACCCGATGACCTACGCCAACGCCAACGGCTGGCTGGTACTCGGGGTGCTGATGGTGGCCGGCGTGCTGATCCGCCAGTTCTTCGTGCTGCGCCACCGCGGCCAGGTCAAGTGGTGGCTGCCGGCGGCCGGCGTCGCGCTGATCGCGCTGCTGATGGTGCTGATGGCACCGAAGCAGGTCGATGCCGGCGGCGAGAAGGTGAGCTTCTCCACCGTGCGCTCGATCCTGCAGCAGCGCTGCATCGCCTGCCACGCCGAGAAGCCGACCTTCGAGGGCTTCGCCCAGGCGCCCAAGGGCGTGATGCTGGAGACGCCCGAGCAGATCGCCGCCCACGCCGTGATGAGCGCGCAGACCGTGGCCAGCGGCTACATGCCGCTCGGCAACCTGACCGAGATCACCGACGCCGAGCGCGAGCAGATCGCGATCTGGTTCGCCCAGGGCGCGCGCACCGCGGACTGAAACGACAAGAACACGACAGGAAGAGACACCATGAGCACCCCCACGACCGCCACCACCGCCGCCACCGCCGAGCCGACGGGCCCCGCGCTCGCCGCACTCTCGAGGCTGCCGCAGGGCGCCTTCGTCGCCCGCCTCGAGGGCATCTTCGAGCACTCGCCCTGGATCGCCGAGCGCGCCTGGAGCGCCGGCCCCTTCGACAGCATCGACGCGCTGCACGCCGCGATGTGCCTGGTGGTCGACACCGCCGACCCCACCGAGCAGCTCGCCCTCATCTGCGCCCACCCGGAGCTCGCCGGCAAGGAGGCCGAGGCCGGCACGCTGACCACCGCCTCCACCGGCGAGCAGCGCGGCGCCGGGCTCGACCAGTGCAGCAAGGAAGAGCTCCAGCGCCTGCGCCGGCTCAACCAGGACTACCGCGCACGCTTCGGCTTTCCGTTCGTGGTCGCGGTCAAGGGCCTGACGCGGCACCAGATCATGGACCGCGTCGAGGCACGGCTCGCCAACGCGCGCGACACCGAGTTCCGCACCTGCCTCGCAGAGATCGGCAAGATCGCGCGCTTCCGGCTGGATGCGCTGTTCGGCGCCAGCGCCTGATCGAGAGGAGCCCGACCATGACCTCGCACTCGACCTACCCCCGCGACCTCGTCGGCTACGGCCGCAACCCGCCGCACGCGGACTGGCCCGGGCGCGCCCGCGTCGCGGTGCAGTTCGTGCTCAACTACGAGGAAGGCGGCGAGAACTGCGTTCTGCACGGCGATGCCGGCAGCGAGCAGTTCCTCTCCGAGCTCTTCAACGCCGCCAGCTACCCCGACCGCCACCTGTCGATGGAGGGCATCTACGAGTACGGCTCGCGCGTGGGCGTGTGGCGCTTCCTGCGCGAGTTCGAGCGCCGCGGCCTGCCGATGACCATCTTCGGCGTGTCGATGGCGCTCGAGCGCCACCCCGAGCTCACCGCCGCGTTCAAGGAGCTCGGCCACGAGATCGCCTGCCACGGCTGGCGCTGGATCCACTACCAGAACGTGCCCGAGGAGATCGAGCGCGAGCACATGCGGATCGGCATGGAGATCATCGAGCGCCTCACCGGCGAGCGCGCGCTGGGCTGGTACACCGGCCGCGACTCGGTGAACACCCGCCGCCTGGTGGCGGACCATGGCGGCTTCCTGTACGACTCGGACTACTACGGCGACGACCTGCCGTTGTGGACCGAGGTGCAGAAGACCGACGGCAGCACCGTGCCGCACCTGGTCGTGCCCTACACCCTCGACACCAACGACATGCGCTTCGCGCTGCCGCAGGGCTTCTCGCACGGCGACGAGTTCTTCGAATACCTGCGCGACGCCTTCGACGTGATGTACGCCGAGGGCGAGGAGCGCCCGGCGATGATGTCGATCGGCATGCACTGCCGCCTGCTCGGCCGCCCGGGGCGCTTCCGCGCGTTGCAGCGCTTCCTCGACCACATCGAGAAGCACGACCGCGTGTGGGTGTGTCGCCGCGTCGACGTCGCCCGCCACTGGATCGAGCGCCACCCCTACAGCCCGAAATAACCCCCCAAAAGGAGAACCCTCATGGCCAGCCATACTCCCGGCGCCCCCGTCTTCGCCCCCGCTGCCGAGCTGCCCGACTGGGCGCTGCGCTCGGTCGACCTCGCCAACCCGCGCCTGGGCGCGAAGGCGCTCGCCGCCTCGGACGACTTCTTCGCCGAGGTCGCGCGCATGCTCAACCCCGAGCCGGCCCAGTTCGTGCCCGGCAAGTTCGACACCAACGGCAAGTGGATGGACGGCTGGGAGTCGCGCAGGAAGCGCGTCGCCGGCCACGACTGGGCGCTGGTCAGGCTCGGCGTGAAGGGCGTGATCCGCGGCTTCGACGTCGACACCAGCCACTTCACCGGCAACTACCCGCCGGCGGTCTCCATCGAGGCCTGCGTGTCGGATTCCGACGACGTCGAGGCGCTCAAGGCGGCGACCTGGACCGAGATCCTCCCCGCCACGCCGATGGGGCCCAACAGCCACCACCTCCTCGAATGCGCGAGCACCACGGCATGGACCCACCTGCGCGTGAACATGTACCCGGACGGCGGCATCGCCCGCCTGCGCGTGTATGGGCGCCCGGTGAGCACGCTCGCCCAGGCCGGCGGCGGCGAGCTCGTGGACCTGGTGGCGATGGAGAACGGCGGCCGCGCAGTGTCGTGGAACGACGCCAGCTTCGGCTCGTCGGCGTCCGCGCTGCTGCTGCCCGGGCGCGGCATGAACATGGGCGACGGCTGGGAGACCCGCCGCCGCCGCGAGCCCGGCAACGACTGGTGCGTGCTCGAGCTCGGCGCGCCCGGCACCATCGAGCGCATCGAGGTCGACACCGCCTTCTTCAAGGGCAACTACCCCGACCGCTGCTCGCTGCAGGCAGCCTACGTCACCGGCGGCACCGACCGCTCGATCACCACCCAGTCGATGTTCTGGCAGACCCTGCTGCCCGAGCAGAAGCTGGAGATGGACGCGATCCATACCTTCTCCGAGCAGGTCGCGAAACTGGGGCCGATCACCCACGTGCGCTTCAACCTCTTCCCCGACGGCGGCGTCTCGCGCCTGCGCCTGTGGGGCAAGGTCGAGACCCGCTGAGACCGGCCATGTCCGCACACGCTCCTCTCCCCCTGACCGTCGAGCCGCTCACCCGCGAGGCTTTCGCCCCTTTCGGCGAGGTCGTCGAGGCCAGCGACGCGGTCCGCCACTTCACCATCAACGCCGGCAACACCGAGCGCTACCACGACCTCGCCAACATCGAGCCCGGCCCCGACGGGCGCGTGATCGTCTCCATCTTCCGCGGCCAGCCGCGCAGCCTGCCCTTCACCGTGCAGATGATGGAGCGCCACCCGCTCGCCTCACAGGCCTTCGTGCCGATGTCGGGCAGGCCCTACCTGGTGGTGGTGGCGCCCGCCGGTGCGCCGCCCGGGGTGGAGGACCTGAAGGTCTTCCTCGCCCGCGGCGACCAGGGCGTCAATTACGCCACCGGCGTGTGGCATCACCCGCTGCTCGCGCTCGAGGGCGTGTGCGACTTCCTCGTGGTCGACCGCAGCGGCCCGGGGCACAACTGCGACGAGGTGCAGCTCGACCGCCACGGGGTGATCGAAGGGCGGTGATCGTCACGCAAGCGCCGCATTCGCGGCTGCCGCCGCTCCTACATGAACCATCGCGACTCCGCCCCCTGTAGGAGCGGCGGCAGCCGCGAAGGGGCCGGTGGGGTGGCGAGGGGCGTTGTCGCGGTTCGACACGCTGCATTCGCGCCTGCCGGCGCTCCTACATGAACCATCGCGACTCCGTCCCCTGTAGGAGCGGCGGCAGCCGCGAAGGGGCCGGTGGGGTGGCGAGGGGCGTTGTCGCGGTTCGACACGCTGCATTCGCGCCTGCCGGCGCTCCTACATGAACCATCGCGACTCCGCTCCCTGTAGGAGCGGCGGCAGCCGCGAAGGGGCCGGTGGGGTGGCGAGGGGCGTTGTCGCGGTTCGACACGCTGCATTCGCGCCTGCCGGCGCTCCTACATGAACCGGTGCGGCTTCGGGTGGGGCTCGCGGATGCGGCGGCGGGGCATCTCCTGGCGCCCTGAGGCCACGCTGTCGGCTGCGCCATCCCCGCCGCCTCCGCCGGCTTGCCCCCTCCATACGGATCCGATGATCCGTCTTATAAGCCCATCAGGGCTTCCATATCACGGCGTGATCCTAGACTGGATTCATCGGTCCATAACGACAAGGAGACGCCACGATGTCCGATCAAACCCGCACCAGCCGCCCGATCGAGCTCGACCCGGTAGACCAGTGCCCGCCCGGCGGGCGCCTGTTCACCCTCGCCCTGCAGCATGTGCTGGTGATGTACGCCGGCGCGATCGCGGTGCCGCTGATCGTCGGCGGCGCGCTCAAGCTGCCCAAGGACCAGATCGCCTTCCTGATCAACGCCGACCTGCTGTGCTGCGGCCTGGTCACCATCATCCAGGCGCTCGGCGTCGGCCGCTTCGGCATCCGCCTGCCGATCATGATGGGCGTCACCTTCGCCGCGGTCGGGCCGATGGTGCGATGGCGGGCAACCCCGAGCTCGGCATCAACGCCATCCTCGGCTCGGGCATCGCCGCCGGCCTGTTCGGCATGCTGTTCGCGCCGCTGGTGTCGCGCGCGCTGCCGCTGTTCCCGCCGGTGGTCACCGGCTCGATCATCGCGGTGATCGGCATCTCGCTGATGCCGGTGGCGATCAACTGGTCGGCCGGCGGCCAGCCCAGGATCCGCGACGCGGCGACCGGGCTGATGGTGGACAACCCCGCCTACGGCGCGCCCGAATACCTCGCCATCGCCGCCATCGTGCTGGTCGTGGTGCTGGCGGTCACCCGCTTCGGCCGCGGCTTCCTGTCCAACGTCGCGGTGCTGGTCGGCATGGGCGCGGGCTTCGCGATCGCGATGGCGCTCGGCAAGGTCAGCTTCGACGGCCTGGCCGACGTGCCCTGGATGTCGGTGGTCACGCCGCTGCACTTCGGCATGCCGATCTTCGACCCGATCTCGATCGCCACCATGTGCCTGGTGATGGTGGTGGTGATGGTCGAGTCGCTCGGCATGTTCCTCGCGCTCGGCGAGCTCACCGGCCGCCGCCTGTCGCGCGACGACCTCACCCGCGGACTGCGCACCGACGGCCTGGGCACGCTGATCGGCGGCTTCCTCAATACCTTCCCGCACACCAGCTTCTCGCAGAACGTCGGCCTGGTCGGCGTCACCGGCGTCAAGAGCCGCTGGGTGTGCGTCGCCGGCGGCGCGATCCTGATGGCCTTCGGCCTGTTCCCCAAGATGGCGCTGATCATCGCCTCGGTGCCGCAGTACGTGCTCGGCGGCGCCGGCCTGGTGATGTTCGGCATGGTCGCAGCCACCGGCATCAAGATCCTGCTCGCGGCCGACCTGCGCAACAACCGCTTCAACCTCTACATCGTCGCGCTGTCGGTGGGCGCGGGGATGATCCCGATGGTGGCGCCGAAGTTCTTCCAGCAGATGCCGCATGCGCTCGAACCGCTGCTGCACAGCGGCATCCTGCTGTCGGCGATCACCGCGGTGACGCTCAACCTGTTCCTCAACGGCGGACGGCGCAGCGCCAGCGCCGACGTGATCGAGCCGGCGCTGGCGCACTGAGGCGCGCCGGCAAGCCGTTGCCAGCGCAGCGGGCAGGGGGATCGGAGGAACGGGCGGGGTCGAGCAGCGCTTGTGGGGCTTGGCCGCGAAAAGGGTGCCTGTCGGCGCTCATTCGCGGGCAAGCCCGCTCCCACGGAGACTTCGGGGCGCTCATTGGGGGGCAAGCCCGCTCTGCAGTGCCTTGGTGCGATTGTCCTGGCGCAGCACGGCGCCGCCGAACGCGCTAACATCGTCGGGCCTGCGCTCCGGGACCCGAAGATGGACAGCCAGACGATACGCATCCTGCTCGACGGCGAGCCGGTCGAAGTCGCCGGTGTCGCCCCCACCACCAGCCTGCTCGCCTGGCTGCGCGCCGCGCGCGGCCTGACCGGCACCAAGGAAGGCTGCAACGAAGGCGACTGCGGCGCCTGCACCGTGGTGGTCGCGACGCTGGCCGGCGACGGCACCGCGCTCGAGCTCGCCAGCATCAACGCCTGCCTGTGCTTCCTGCCCACGCTCGACGGCAAGGCGGTGTTCACCGTCGAATACCTGCGCGCCCAGGCCGGCGGCGAGCTGCATCCGGTGCAGCAGGCGCTGGTGAACTGCCACGGCTCGCAATGCGGTTTCTGCACGCCGGGCTTCGCGATGTCGCTGTGGGCGCTCTACAACGCCTGCGTGGCCGACGGCAGCCGGCCGGACGCGGCGCGCATCCGCAGCACGCTCACCGGCAACCTGTGCCGCTGCACCGGCTACCGGCCGATCGTAGAGGCCGGCGAGCGCATGTTCGACCGCCCCGCGCGGGTGCTCGACCGCGAGGCACTGCGCCGGCAGTTGCTCGCCCAGCAACGCACCACGCCCCTGGACTACACGCACGCGGGGGCACGCTTCGTCGCCCCGCGCACGCTCGCCGCGCTGCTCGAACTGCGCGCCCGCCATCCCGAGGCCACGCTGCTCGCCGGCGGCACCGACGTCGGCGTGTGGGTCAACAAGCAGCTGCGCACGCTCAGCCCCCTCCTCTACCTCGGCGAGGTCGCGGAGTTGCACGGGGTGGAGGAGGACGACGGCGTGCTGCACGTCGGCGCCGGCGCCAGCCTCACCACCGCCTTCGCCGCGCTCGCCCGCCATTGGCCCGAACTCGGCGAACTGTGGGAGCGCTTCGCCTCGCCGCCGGTGCGCAACGCCGGCACGCTCGGCGGCAACGTGGCCAACGGCTCGCCGATCGGCGACGCGATGCCGGCGCTGATCGCGCTCGGCGCCCGCGTCGTGCTCGCCAGCGTGCGCGGCCGGCGCAGCCTGGCGCTGGAGGACTTCTACCTCGACTACATGAAGAAGGACCTCGCCGCCGACGAGCTCGTCGCCGCGATCGAGCTGCCACGGTCCGCCGCCGGGCTGCGCTTCCGTACCTGGAAGCTGTCGAAGCGCTTCGACTCGGACATCTCGGCGGTGTGCGGCGCCTTCGCGCTGCGCCTGCAGGACGGCGTGGTGCGCGCGCCACGCATCGCCTTCGGCGGCATGGCCGCCACCCCGCGCCGCGCCGCGCGTACCGAGGCCGCGCTCGACGGCCGGCCGTGGGACGAGGTCACGCTCGCGCTCGCCGTGCAGGCCCTGGCGCTGGACTTCGACCCGCTCACCGACCTGCGCGCCAGCGCAAGCTACCGCCGCCGCGCCGCCGCCGGCCTGCTGCGGCGCTTTTTCCTCGAGACCCGCGCCGACGCGCCGCTTGCGCCCGCGCAGACGCGGGTCTTCGCCGCCTTCGATCCCGGCGCCGCGGTTCCCCACGGCGAAGACGCCTGAAGCCGCCGCCATGACCACGCCCCGCCCCGGCCCCCCCGCCGCC
>NZ_AMXF01000115.1 GCF_000310225.1 Thauera phenylacetica B4P | reverse complement strand
CGCGCCCGCGCCGGACACGAGCGCCGCCGCGCAGCCGGATGTCGCCGCGGCGCGGCCGGCCGGCGTGCCCCTGCCGTCCAACGTCGCCGCCCGCGTCGGGGAGGGCAGCGATTGAGCGCCCGTCCGCAACTGCCCGCCAGCCTGCAGGTCTTCGAGCGCGGCTGGTTGTCGGCCAACAACGTGCTGCTGTTCGACGGCGACGAGGCGACGCTGATCGACTCCGGCTACCTGAGCCATGCCGATCAGACGGTGGGGCTGCTGCGCGCCGCGCTCGAGGGGCGCCCGCTGAGGCGGCTCATCAACACCCACTCGCACTCCGATCACATCGGCGGCAACGCCAGCGTGCAGCGCGCCTTCGGCTGCAGCATCACGGTGCCCGAGGGCATGGCGCGCGCGGTCGAGGAGTGGGACGAGGAGGCGCTGCTGCTGAGCGTCGGCGCGCAGGCCGGCGAGCGCTTCCGCCATGACGAAACGCTCTCGGCCGGGGCGCGCTTCGTCGCCGGCGAGCTCGAATGGCAGGCGGTGGCCGTCCCTGGCCACGACATGGACGCGCTCGCCTACTACAACCCCGAGCGTCGCATCCTGATCTCGGGCGACGCGCTCTGGCGCGACGGCTTCGGCATCCTGTTCGCCGAGGTGATGGGCCAGGGCGACGCGCTCGGCGAGGCGCGCCGCACCCTGGAGGCCATCGGCCGGCTCGCGGTCGATGCGGTGATCCCCGGCCACGGCGCGCCCTTCGCCGAGTTCGACGACGCGCTCGAGCGCGCCTTCGCGCGCATCCGCGCCTTCGAGGACGACGGCGCGCGCATGGCGCGCAACGCGATCCGCGCCTGCATCACCTTCAAGCTGCTCGAGGTGCGCAGCATGGCGCTCGTCGAGCTGCCGCGCCACCTCGACGAGACCCCGCTGTATCGCACCGCCAACGCGCGCTACCTCGGCCTCGACGCCGACGCGCTCGCGGCCTGGCTGGTGAAGGAGCTCGAGCGCGCGGGCGTGGCGCGCAGCGAGGACGGGGCGCTGGTGGTCCTCTGATCGGGTTTTCCCGGGGGCGCCAGTTCGTCATCGAGCCGCAACAAGCAGATACAATCGCGGCTCGTTTCCCGGGAAAACAAAAATGCAAGCAACCGTCGACTGGATCAACGGCTGGGTGTGGAGCCCTGCCCTCATCTACCTGTGCCTGATCGTAGGCCTGTACTTCTCCATCCGGACCCGCTTCATGCAGGTGCGCCATATCGGTGAGATGGTGCGCGCGATGTTCCGCGGCAAGAGCTCCGCGGCGGGCGTGTCGTCCTTCCAGGCCCTCACCATCGCGCTCTCCGGGCGGGTCGGCACCGGCAACATCGCCGGCGTCGCCACCGCGATCGGCTTCGGCGGCCCGGGCGCGATCTTCTGGATGTGGATGGTGGCCTTCCTCGGCGCCGCGACCGCCTACATCGAGTCGGCGCTCGGCCAGATCTACAAGACCGAACACCACGGCCTCTACCGTGGCGGTCCGGCGTACTACATCGAGAAGGGTCTCGGCTGGCGCGTCTATGCGATCGTGTTCGCGGTCGCCACCGTGTTCGCGTGCGGCGTGCTGCTGCCCGGCGTGCAGACCAACAGCATCGCGGCCAGCATGGAGAACGCCTTCGGCGTGGCGCCGGCGGTCACCGGCACGATCATCGTGATCCTGCTCGGCCTGATCATCTTCGGCGGCGTGCGCCGCATCGCCCAGGTCACCCAGGTGGTGGTGCCCTTCATGGCGCTCGGCTACGTGCTGGCGGCGGCCGTGGTGGTGGCGCTCAACATCGACAAGGTGCCCGAGGTCGTGGGCCTGATCCTGTCCTCCGCCTTCGGTCTCGATGCGGGCTTCGGCGCGATGATCGGCCTGGCCATCCAGTGGGGCGTCAAGCGTGGCGTGTATTCCAACGAAGCCGGCCAGGGCACCGGCCCGCACGCGGCTGCGGCCGCGGAAGTGCCGCACCCGGCCGCGCAAGGCCTGGTACAGGCCTTCTCGGTGTACATCGACACCCTGTTCGTGTGCTCGGCGACCGCGTTCATGGTCCTGATCACCGGCACCTACAACGTCACCGGCCCGGACGGCGCGCAGGTGTTCACCGGCCTGGCCAACATCTCGGCCGGCACCGGCTTCACCCAGGCGGCGATGGAGCAGGTGCTGCCCGGCTTCGGCTCGATGTTCGTCGCGGTGGCGCTGTTCTTCTTCGCCTTCACCACGGTGCTGGCCTACTACTACATTGCCGAGACCAACGTCGCCTACCTGACGCGCAACCTGCGCTCCGAGGCGCTCATCTTCGTGCTGCGCGTGGCGCTGATCGCCTCGGCGCTGTATGGCTGCGTGCGCACCAGCGACCTGGCCTGGGGCCTGGGCGACATCGGCGTCGGCCTGATGGCCTGGCTCAACATCGTCGCCATCCTGGTGCTGCAGAAGCCGGCCCTGCTGGCGCTGAAGGACTACGAGGCGCAGCAGGCCCAGGGGCGCCTCGAGCCGCAGTTCGACCCGCGTCCGCTGGGGATCGAGAACGCCGAGCTGTGGGTGAAGATCGCCGACCGCAGGAAGCGCGAAGGCTGATCGGGCGCCGGGCGCTTCGCGCGCCCCCCGCGCAGGACCCGCCCGCCGACACTGGGCTATAGTGTCGGTGGGCGTTTTTCATCCGGAAGGGGCAATGCAGATCGTTCTAATCAGCGGCTTGTCGGGCTCGGGCAAGAGCATCGCGCTCAACGTGCTCGAGGACGCCGCGTACTACGTGGTGGACAACCTCCCGGCGGTGCTGCTGCCGCAGCTGGTGGCGCACCTGCACGGCGCGGGCTGGCGGCGGGTGGCGGTGGCGGTGGACATGCGCTCGGGCGCGAGCATCGCGGCCTTGCCGCAGCAGGTCGAGGCGCTGCGTTCCACGGTGCGCGACCTGCGCTTCATCTTCCTCGAGGCGCGCGACGACGCGTTGATCGCACGCTTCTCCGAGACCCGCCGGCGCCATCCGATGGCGGTCGACGGCTACACGCTCGAAGAGGCCATCCAGCGCGAGCGCGACGCGCTCGCCAGCGTGGCCGAGCTCGGGCACCGCGTCGACACCAGCGACTTGCACCCGAACACGCTGCGCGCCTGGGTGAAGGACTTCATCCAGATGGCCCCGGCCGAGGGCATGACGCTGATGTTCGAGTCCTTCGGCTTCAAGTACGGCATCCCGCTCGACGCCGACCTCGTCTTCGACGTGCGCTGCCTGCCCAACCCGCACTACGACCCGCGCCTGCGTCCGCTCACCGGGCGCGACCAGCCGGTGATCGACTTCCTCCAGGGCGTGCCCGAGGTCGGGCGCATGTCGCAGGACATCCACGACTTCGTCGCCAACTGGCTGCCCGCCTACGTGCGCGACAACCGCAGCTACCTTACCGTGGCGATCGGCTGTACCGGCGGCCAGCACCGCTCGGTGTATATCGCCGAGTGGCTGGCCGAGCGCTTCCGCGGACAGGTCGAGGTGATCGTGCGCCACCGCTCGACCGCGCGCCGCGCCGCGGACCGCGCTGCCGGCAAGGTGGACGCGAACGGAGACGGGAACGGGCAGTGAGGCTGGAGCTTGCCGACTGGCGCGGGTTGCTGCGTCCCGGCGACGTGCTGGTGGCGCTCGGCGGGCTGCTGGTGTGCGGCTATGCGCTGCTCGCGCTATGGCAGGGCGGGGTGCCGGACGGTGCGGTGATCCGCGCCGGCGGCAAGGTGGTGGCGCAGGTGGACCTGGCGCGCGAGCGCACGATCGAGGTGCCCGGCCCGCTGGGCGTCACGCTGATCGAGATCCGTCCCGGGCGCGCGCGCGTCGCCGCCGATCCGGGGCCGCGCCAGTACTGCGTTCGCCAGGGCTGGCTCACCCAGGCCGGCGCGGTGGCGATCTGCGCTCCCAACGAGGTGAGCCTGAGCCTGACCGGGCGGGCTGCCGACTATGACTCCCTCAACTATTGAGCTGACCCCCACCGCAGAGGACCGCCGCATCGCGCGCCACGCGGCGGCGGCGATCGTGCTGACCGTGGCCGAGGCGGCGATCCCGCTGCCGCTGCCCGGCGTCAAGCCCGGGCTGGCCAACATCGTGACCCTGGTGGTGCTGGCGCGCTGGGGCTGGCGCGAGGCGGTGTGGGTGTCGCTGCTGCGCGTGCTCGCCGGCAGCCTGCTGCTCGGCCAGTTCCTCGCCCCCGGCTTCTTCCTGAGCCTGTCGGGCGCGCTCGCCAGCCTGGTGGTGCTCGGCCTGGCGATGCATCTGCCGGCGCGCTGGTTCGGCCCGGTGAGCCACAGCATCCTCGCCGCCTTCGCCCACATCGGCGCGCAGTTGGTGGTCGCGCGCCTGTGGCTGGTGCCGCACGACGGGGTCTTCTACCTCACCCCGGTGTTCGCGCTCGCGGCGGTCGTATTCGGCCTGCTCAACGGCCTGGTCGCCGCGCGCCTGCTGCGCGAGCTGCAGCGGGTATCGCCGCCGCCCGGAGATCCGATGGAACGCTGATCCCGTAGAGCCGTCCAAACAGCCGATGCTGGCAAGGCAACGCCGGCGCAGCGTAGGGAGGTGGCATGCACGGACGGTGGTGGAGGTGGCTCGGCACGGTGCTCGCGGTCGTCAGCGGCCTGTTGTTCGGCTGGATCGCGGGCTCGGGCCTGGTGCACGCGGCACCCCTCGTGGCGACGGATGCCGTGGTGCGATCGCCGGTCCAGCGGCCGGCGGCGAGTGCGCCGAGCGATCAGGCGAGCGCCTTGGCAAGGTGCTCCAGCGCGCGCTTCCAGCCGTCCTCGGCCTCGGCCTTGCGGTAGCTCGGCCGGTAGTCGGCGTGGAAGGCGTGGGGCGCGTCGGGATAGACGTGAATGGTGCTGCGGCCGCCCGCGGCGGAGAGCGCCGCCTGCATCTTCTCGACGTCGGCGAGCGGGATGCCCTGGTCCTGGCCGCCGTAGAGCCCGAGCACCGGCGCATGCAGCTTGCCGGCGACATCGAGCGGGTGCTGCGGGGTGAGCTCCGAGACGGCGCCGACGAGGCGTCCGTACCACGCCACCCCCGCCTTCACCGACGGCTTGTGCGCGGCGTACAGCCAGGTGATTCGCCCGCCCCAGCAGAAGCCGGTGATCGCGAGCTGGGCGGGGTCGCCGCCCTGGCTCGCCGACCATGCGGCGCAGGCGTCGAGGTCGGCCATGACCTGGGCGTCGGGCACCTTGGCGACGATGTTCTGCAGGATCGCCGGGATGTCGGGCTGGGTGGTCGGGTCGCCCTGGCGGAAGAACAGCTCGGGCGCGATCGCGAGGTAACCCGCGTGCGCGAGGCGGCGGCAGACGTCGCGGATGTGTTCGTGGACGCCGAAGATCTCCTGTACGACGAGGATGACGGGCGAGCGGTCGCCCGCGGCGGGCCGGGCGTAGTAGACCGGCAGCTCGCCGCCCTGCACTGCGATGGCGGCCGTGCCGGTGGCGAGGCCGGTGCTGGCGGTGCTGATCACTGTGCTGGCATGGACAGGCTGCACGGCCAGCGCGAAGCCGGCGGCGGCGACGCCCGCGAGAAAGCCGCGGCGGTCGAGGCGGGCTGCGGGGAGCAGGCTGTCGAACTGGCCGCGCTCGTCTTCGGCGGCGTGTTGCGCACGGCGGGGGGTGGCTTGCATCGTGGCGGTCTCCTCTGGGGTGTGGTGGACATGCCCCGGAGAGACAGCGCCTTGTGCCCGGTCGTTCCGCGCGTGGAGCGGGAAAGTGGTCGCGTAAACGACGCGCGGCCCTCGAGGGGCCGCGTGAGCTGCGAGGGCGACGCGATGCCGCCTCGCGGTGTGCTACGGACGACTCAGCGCCGGCGCGGCGGCGGCGCGGCGGCGGCACCGGCCGGGCGACCGGGCAGGTGGCGGAAGGTGATCCGGCCCTTGCTGAGGTCGTAGGGCGACATCTCCAGCGACACGTTGTCGCCGGCGATGATGCGGATGTGGTGCTTGCGCATCTTGCCGCCCGAGTAGGCGATGAGGTTGTGACCGTTGTCCAGCGTCACGCGGTAGCGGCCGTCGGGCAGCACCTCGGTGACGGAACCGTGCATTTCGATGAGTTCTTCCTTGGCCATGTCGGGGCTCCTGTAGGGGTTCCGATGCCCGCTCGTGCGCGGGACCGGAGAGGCGCGTTCCGCCGTACACGGGCCTCGAAGGGGTCGGGCGCCACGTTCTTGTGGGGCATCGACCATAAAAAGACGGCACCAGATCGGCGGGCCGGCTGGAAATGTTGCAATTGCGCTCGCCGGCCAGAAGCCGGAGGCGTGCAGCGAAGGCGAGATCGAAGAGCGTACGCGGGGCGCTCGGGATCGCTGCGAAATGATGATGACGCGCTGCGTCACGCACAGTCATGGCGGATTGGATGCGTACATTCCAAACCGACCATGAATTCAAGCCAAACTATACCAGATCAGGCCTTGCCGGTCGATGGCTGCGTGTTGCGCCGCAGCAAGACGTCCAGCCGGTTCGCGAAGCTGCGCGCATCGGCCGCCGAGAAGGTGCTCGGCCCACCCGTGTCGACGCCGGTGGCGCGCAGCGTGTCCATGAAGTTGCGCAGGTCGAGCAGCTCGCGGATGTTTTCGCGACCATAGAGCTCGCCGCGTGGCGACAGGGCGTGGGCGTCCTTTTCCACCACCGCGGCGGCGAGCGGGATGTCGGCGGTGATGACGAGGTCCCCGGCGCCGGCATGCTCGGCGATGTAGCGGTCGGCCTCGTCGAATCCGCCCGGCACCTGGATCATGCGGATCCGCGGCGACGCGGGCGTGCGCAGGAACTGGTTGGCGACCAGGGTGAGGGGGTGCTGCGTACGTGCGGCGGCGCGGAACAGGATGTCCTTGACGAGCACCGGACAGGCGTCGGCATCGACCCAGATATGCATGCGGGGACTCCTGCGAGAGCTGGCGCAAAAGAAAATGCCCGGACCGAAGTCCGGGCATTTTCCTTGAAACTTGGTAGGCCGTGCGGGATTCGAACCTGCGACCAACGGATTAAAAGTCCGCTGCTCTACCAGCTGAGCTAACGACCCAAAAGCGAGGCCGAATGATACTGGCCCGGCGGGCGGGCGTCAAGCGCAGCGGTGCGTGCTGTAAGTGCGTGCCCTCGCAAGCGCATGGACCTTGCGCCAGGTTGCGCCAAACCCTGCCCGGGCCTATATTCGGACTACCCCCCCCTCAAGCCGAAGGACGGCCATGGACGGCCCGCACACTTCCGGTCCATCGACCGGGGCGGCATTCCAGCCGCTCGTCGATGCGCTTCTGGTCGGCGACCACAAGCTGTTGGCCGCGGTGGCGCAGCGCCTCATCGAACAAGGGTGCTCGCGCGAACAGGTCGTCACCGATGGGCTGGAGCATGCGATGGGGCTTCTCGACGACAAGTGCACGGTCGAGAGCTTCAACCTGCTCGAGATCATGCTCGTCGGCCGCGCGGTTTCCTCGGTGGTGCGTGTCCTCTATCCGGACGGCTACGCCCCGACCCAGGGCCGCGCCACCTTCGTCATCGCCACCCTCGAGGGCGACGTTCACGACCTCGGCAAGAACATCGTGCGCATGGTGCTCGCCGGAAAGGGGTTCCGGGTGGTCGATCTCGGCCGCGATTGTCCGGTCGACGACCTGGTCGGTGCGGCGCAACGCGAGGGCGCGGTGGCCGTGCTCGTCAGCGGGCTGATCAGTCCGGTGGTGAGCCAGGTGCGCAAGCTAAGGCCTGCGCTGCGCGCGTGCGGGCTCGCGCACGTCCCGGTCGTGGCCGGCGGCGCCGCGCTGAAGCAGCTGCGCCCCGAGGCGCTCGACGTCGATTACGTCGCCGAGAACGCCTTCGACGGAGCGCACTATCTCGAGCGCCATGTGAGCGGCGCGCCCGCAGCCTGAACAGCCTGGAGCGCATCCTGCGGGCGACCCGGCTGGAGCCCGTGGACCGCACGCCGCTCGTCCCGCAGCTGTTCGGGCACGCGGCCGTCAGCGCAGGCCTGTCGTTGCGCGATTACCTGCACGACGGCGAGGCGCTCGCGCATGCCCAGATCTGCGCGCGCGAGCGCTATCGCACCGACGCGGTCTTCGCCTTCCTGGATTTCGGTGTCGAGGCCGAGGCGCTGGGCGCGCCGCTGAGCTTCCGCGACGACCGCTATCCCGACGTCGTCGGCAGCGTGCTGGGCGCCGACGACGATCCCGCCCGCCTCCGGCTACCCGAGCCGGCGAGCGCCGGCCGCATGCCGGTCTGCCTGCGGGCGCTGCGGACGATGCGGGGGCGCCTCGGAGACTCCGCCCTCGTGGCGGGGGCCGTCGCCGGCCCGATGACCGCGTGCGCGCAGCTCTACGGCATCGAGAACGCGCTGTATCTCGCGATCGACGATCCTCCCCGCCTCGCCGCCGCGCTCGATTTCTCCACCCGGCTGGCCATCCGCTACGGGCTCGCCCAGCTCGACGCGGGCGCGCACGCCGTGATCGTGTTCGATCCGGCCGCGTCGCCGGCGGTCGTTCCGCCCGGCTTCTTCCGCGAGTTCCTCGCGCCGCGGCTCGAGCGGGTCCTGGCGGCCCTGCGCGACGGCGGCGCGGCCTTCACCTGGCTCAACATCGCCGGCCCCACCGCCGGCATCCTCGACTGCTATGCGCGCATCGGCGCCGATGTGGCGACCTTCGATTATTACCTGAGTGCGGCCGAGGCCTGCCGCCTGCTGCCGCGAACCTGCCTCGCCGGAAACCTGAAGTCGCTCGATTTTCTCGATGCCGCACCGGACAGGATCGAGCGCCAGGCGCGCGCCCTGGTCGCCGCCTTCGAGGGCCGCGGTGGCTTCCTGCTGTCGAGCGGATGCGAGATTCCGCCCGAGGCCGCCGCGGGCAACATCGCTGCCATGGCGGCGGCGCTGAGCGGGGACTGAGCGCCATGACCACGCTGGCGGTTCGCGCAGGTGGAGCGCTGCATCGGCTCGCCTACGATCCTGCCGCCGGGCTCTCGCTGCGCGCGATCCTGGAGCCCACGGACTTCCGCGTGCGCACGGCCTGCCTCGGGCTGGGGGCCTGCGGCCTGTGCCGGGTCCGGGTGCTCGCCGGCGAGGTGGGGGTGCCCACCGCGGTCGAGCGCGCCCAGCTCGAGGATCCCCTCCTCGCCGGCGGTGTCAGGCTGGCGTGCCAGTGCAGGCCGGTGGGCGAGGTGGAGATCGAGGTGCTCAGTCTCGCGCCACCGACGAGCTGGCGTATTCCGCCCGGCGGCCCGGGTGCGATCGGGCCCCTGCGCTGGAAGGCGGACCCCGCGCCCCCGCATGCGCAGCCGCGACCGCTGGGGGTCGCGGTCGATCTGGGCACCAGTCACATCAGCGTGGCCGTGATCGATCTCGCCGGCGCGCGGCCGCTCGCCCTGCGCGTGGGCGCGAACCCGCAGCGCGCCCACGGTGCGGATGTGATGACGCGCCTCGTGGTGGCCGGCGATCCGGATCAGGCACATGCGCTCGCCAGCCTGGCGCGCGCGGCCGTGGGCGAGGCGCTCGGCGAGATCGCCCGCAGCGAGGGCATCGACCTGCGGCGCGTGCGCCAGGTGCTCGTGGTCGGCAACACGGCGATGCTGAGCCTGCTCGCGGACAGGAACCATCAGCGCCTGCTCGAGCCCGCCAGCTGGTCGCTGCCGCTCGATTGCGCACCGCTCGAGACCGCTTCATGGGGACGCGAGTGGGGGCTCGCGCCGGAGGCCTCGATCGAGGTGGTGGCGCCGCTGGCGGGTTTCGTCGGATCCGACCTGCTCGCGGGCGTCGTCGCCGAGCGCATGCCGGACCTGCGCCCGCCCGCCCTGCTGATCGATTTCGGCACCAACTCCGAGATCGCCTTATGGACAGGCGACACGCTCTGGGTAACCGCCACCGCCGGGGGGCCGGCGTTCGAGGCCAGCGCGGGGCACGACTGCATCCCTGCCGAGGCCGGCGCCGTGGTTCGCGTGCGCGAAGGCGATGCGGGCGCGTTCGAATACGACATCGTCGCCGGTGATGAGCCCAGGGGCCTGTGCGGCTCCGGCCTGGTCGACCTGCTGGCCTGCCTGCTGCGACAGGGGCGCCTCGGCCCGCGCGGCCGCTTCAGCGACGGCAGCGAGCGTCTCGAGTTCGCGGTGAACGGGCGTGTGCTCGGCCTGGGCTGGCGCGAGGTCGATGCCTTGCAGCGCGCGAAGGCCGCGATCGGCGCGGGCATGAAGGTGCTGTGCGGCTGCGCCGGCGTGGAGCCGCACGCGCTGCAGCGGGTCCTGGTCGCGGGCCTGTTCGGGAGCCATCTCGACCTCGACAACGCGGCGACGATCGGTCTGCTGCCGAGGCTCCCCGAGGGCCGCCTGGCGCTGGTCGGCAACAGCGCGTTGGCCGGCGCGTGTGCGTTGCTGCTGTGCGCGGACGCGAGGCGCATGCTCGAGCGCGCGCGGGCGTGCGTACGCTTCGTCAATCTCGGTCGCATGGCGGCGTTCGACGAGGCCTTTGTGGATCACCTGTACCTCGAACCGATGAGCTCCGCGTCATGACTGCAGTGCCACCCGGCCCGCGCACCCCGGTGGATGCCGTGGTCCGTACCGCCCAATACCTCGCCGGCATCGTCTCGTATGAAGGGCTGTGGCCCCAGCTTGGGCGCCTCGTGCGCAACTTCTTCGGCGCCGATGTGGCCGCGTTCGTCGCGCGCGAGGGGGAGGGCGGCGAGCGCTTCCTGCATTGCGAGCCGGACTGCCCCATGCTCGCGGCGGCGTGCGCCGAGGCCACCGCCATGGTGTTCGAGAGCGGCTTCCTCGCCACCGAGGCGGTGCGGATCCCCGCGCCGCACGAGGTGATCCTGCTGCCCATCGGCCGGGAGCGGCAGCGCACCGCCTACGTGCTCATCGCGGCGCATCGGGGCAGCACGGCGCTGTCGCGCGACACGCTGGACCTGTATCTCGCGCTGGCGGGCCTGATCGAGACCACGCTCGATCGCATCGCCTCCCAGCATCGTTTCCTCAGCATGGCGGACAACGTGCCCGAGCTGCTCTTCCAGTTCGTCGAGCACGATGGCCGCTGGGTGTTCAGTTACGCGAGTGGCGGCGCACGCGCCGCGCTGGGGGTCGAGGCCCAGGCCCTGATCGCGGATCCGGAATTGCTGTTCGCGGGGCTCGATGAAGCCGGGGGAGCGCGCCTGCGCGAGGCCCTGCACGCCAGTGCCGCGGGGTGCCGCGTGCACCTGCCGCTGTGCTGGCGCGCTCCCGACGGCGGCCTGCGCCACCTGCTGCTCGACGCCGTCGCTGCCACCGGCGAGCAGGGGCGACCGGTCTGGGATGGCGCGCTGCGCGACATCAGCGAGCAGGTCCGGCTCGAGGAAGAGAGCCGGCGCAACCTGCTGCGCCTGAACAAGAGCATGGAGGACGCCATCCAGGCGATCGCGACGACGATCGAGAAGCGCGACCCGTATACCGCGGGCCACCAGCGCCGCGTGGCCGATCTCGCCGCCCGCCTCGCCGCCGCCCTCGGCATGCCGGAAGAGCAGATCCACGGGATCCGCCTGACCGCGGCCATCCACGACATCGGCAAGATCCACGTGCCGGCCGAGATCCTGAGCTACCCCGGACCCTTGCCGGAGATCGAGTTCGCCCTGATCCGCACCCACCCCCAGGTCGGCTACGAGATCCTCGAGAACGTGGACTTCCCGTGGCCGGTCGCGGAGATGGTGCTCCAGCACCACGAGCACCTGGATGGCTCCGGCTATCCGCGCGGGTTGCGGGGCGACGAGATCCTGCTCGGGGCGCGCATCATCACGGTCGCCGACGTCGTCGAGGCGATCGCCCTCTACCGGCCCTACCGACCCGGCCTCGGGGTCGACACCGCGCTGGCGGAGATCGAGCGCAGCCGGGGGGCGCGCTACGATCCCGCGGTGGTCGATGCCTGCGTGGAGCTGTTCCGCGCGCAGGCTTACTGCTTCCCCGAAACCGCCGATCCAGGTCGTGTGTTCGCGCGCCCGCCCGCGCAGCGCAAGCCGGAGGGATGAGGTCTTGCGGGAGCGCGCCTGCGACAGCGCAGGCGGTGTCGTGCTCGTGTTCCCGCTCCCGACCGGGGGCGCGCATCGCGGTGGGCGACGGCCCCGGCCCGCTCAGGGCGCGCGCGTCAGCAGCCAGTACTGGAGCTTCATCGTCGCGGCGGCGCCCGCGATGATCGCGGTGGTCGTGATGAGCGCGCCGAGCGCCAGCGTCGACAGCCCCGAGACCCCCTGGCCGAGCGTGCAGCCGAGCGCCGTGACGCCGCCGCAGCCCATCAGCAGGCCGCCGGCGATGTGGCGCATGAGGTCGGCGGGGTCGCGGAAGCTCTCGATGCGGAAGCTGCGCGTGGCCAGCGCCATCGCCGCGGCGCCGGCGATCACGCCGAGCGCGCTGGCGATGCCGAAGCTCATCTGGCGGTTGGCGTCACTCCACAGCAGCAGCAGTTCCAGCGTGAAGGCCTGCGGGGCGACGAAGCTGAGCGATTCGGCGCGGCCGCTGTTGGTGGCGAGGAAGACCTCCTCGAGGGTGTCGGGGTGCTCGGCGATGTGGCCGAGGTGACCGGTGACGTACCAGCCCGCCACCGCCGCGAGGCCGACGATGGCGCCGCCGAGCAGTACCTCGGGGCGGCGCGCGTCGCGGCTCGCCAACACCCAGGCGAGCAGGCCGCCGCCGGCGAGCGCGCTGGCGGCGAGCAGC
>NZ_AMXF01000114.1 GCF_000310225.1 Thauera phenylacetica B4P | reverse complement strand
GGCTACGGCAAGCCGGGCGGCGGCTTCCGCGGCCACGACGAGCGTCGCCCGCACGACGAGCGCCGCCCGCCGGCAAGCGATCGCAAGGCCGGCGGCCACTCCGCGCCGGTGAAGCGCCAGGGCGAGCGTGGCGGCAAGCCCTTCCGCCGCCGCGAGGACTGAACGCCCGGCCGCCGGACTGCCCGCCCCAGCCTCTCGGGGTACGCAGCAGCCCGGCGGCTGCGCGAACTGCGTCACGACACCGCGGAATCGCCTGCCGCAGGCATCCCGGAAGCCCTAAAATGGGGAGTTATCCCACATTTTTCCGTCGATGCGTCGTAACGCTCTCCGCCCGCCCGCAGACTCGCCCGCACGCCCGCTCGTGCGCCCGGTGACCCGGCGGGGGCATCGCCCAACGGCCTCGATGGCCAGCCTGTGCTGATGCGACGACTCCTCCGCACCGCTGTCCTGCTCATCGGCCTGAGCCTGGGCAGCGCAGCTCTGCACGCCAGCACGGAGTTGGTTTTCGGCGTCTATTCGGCGCGCCCCAAGGCGCTCGTCGAGGCCTCGTGGAAGCCCTTCGTCGACTACCTGAACGCGCGCCTGGGCAGCGTCGAGGTACGCCTGCACGCGCTCGACGATGCCGGGCTGCAGCGCGCCCTCGCCGCGGGGGCGCTCGACCTGCTGCTGACCAACCCGGTGCATTTCATCGAGCTGCGCGCATCCAATCCGCTCTCGGGTGCCATCGCCACCGTGGTCGCCGATGCCGGCGGCCAGGCCCTGAACGAATTCGGCGGCGTCATCCTGGTGCGCGCCGACGACACCCGCCTGAGCACTCTCGCCGACCTGCGCGGCAGACGCGTCGGTACCACCCACGCCAACTTCCTCGCCACCTACCCGGCGCAGGTGCTCGAGATCAAGGCCGCCGGCATCGACCCCGGCTCGCTGCACATGTTCACGCTTCAGCACACCCAGGACAGCGTGGTCGACGCGGTGATCGACGGGCGGGTCGACGCCGGTTTCATTCGCACCGGCCTGCTCGAGGCCCTCTCCGCCGAGGGCCGCGACCTCTCCGGGGTGCAGCACCCCGGATTTCCCCTGCACAGTTCCACCCGGCTGTACCCCGAGTGGCCGCTGGTCGCCCTGCGCCAGGCCGACCCGGCGCTGATGCGCAAGGTGGCGGCGCTCGCGCTCGGCCTTGAGGCCGGCGACCCGGCCGCGCGGGCCGCCGGCATCCACGGCTTCACCATCCCGGCCGACTACGCCCGTGTCGAGGAAATGCTGCGCGAGCTGCGCCTGCCGCCCTTCGACGCCAGCCCGGCCTTCACCTGGAGCGACGTGTGGGTGCGCTACCGCGAGACGCTCTTCGTGCTCGGCCTCGCGACGATCGCGATCGTCCTGTTGCTGGCCCGCCTCGCGCATCGCAACCTCGCCCTGTCGCAGGCCAGCGCCGCAGCGCGCCGGCTGGCGGCGGAGATCGAGCTCGACCGCCACCACCTGCGCAACGTGGTCGAGGCCACGCAGGCCGGCAGCTGGGAGTGGAACCTGGAGACCGGCGAATGGAAGGTGGACGTGCGCTGGGCGGCGATGCTGGGGCTCCCGCCCGAGGCCTGCACCGGGCTCGGGCGCGCGTGCTGGCGCGAGCGCGTGCGCCCTGCGGACCTCGCCGAAGCTGAACTCGAGCTCGAGCGCCACATCCGCGGCGAGACCGCGTTCTACGAGCACGACCTGCGCCTTCGCCACCGCGACGGACGCTGGATCTGGATCTACGACCGCGCCCTCGCCGTGCGCCGCGACGCCGACGGGCGCGCCTTGCTGCTCACCGGCGCACAGGTCGACATCGACCGCCGCAAGGAGAACGAGGAGCGCCTGCGCCTGGCCGCGAGCGTGTTCTCGTCGAGCTACGAGGCCATCCTGATCACCGACGCCGACAACCGCATCGTCGACGTCAACCCCGCGTTCTGCCGCATCACCGGCTACAGCCGCGAGGAGAGCCTGGGCCGTGATCCCGGCATGCTCGCCTCCGGCCGCCAGGGGCGCGAGTTCTACCGCGCGATGTGGCAGGCGCTCGAGGAGCACGACCACTGGCAGGGCGAGCTGTGGAACCGGCGCAAGGACGGCGGCGAGTTCGCCGAGGTGCTGTCGATCAGCCGCGTGCGCGACGCGCGCGGGCGGGTGATCCACCATCTGGCGATGTTCTCCGACATCAGCCGGCTCAAGAAGCACGAGGAAGAGCTCAACCGCATCGCCTACTTCGACCCGCTCACCGGCGCACCCAACCGCCGCCTGCTCGACGACCGCCTGCGCCAGGCGATCGCGCACTCGCGCCGCACCGGGCGGCCGCTCGCGGTCTGCGTGATCGACCTCGACGGCTTCAAGCCGGTGAACGACCAGCTCGGCCACGAGGCCGGCGACCAGGTGCTGGTCGGCATCGTCGACCGGCTCGCCACGATCCTGCGCGCGAGCGACACCGTGGCCCGCGTCGGCGGCGACGAGTTCGTGCTGCTGCTCGAGGACATCGACGGCGAGCGTGTGCTCGAGCGCGTGCTCGACGCCATCCGCATGCCGATCGCGCTCGCCACCCGCCAGGTGTCGGTGTCGGCGAGCATCGGCGTCACCCTCTTCCCCGAGGACGACGCCGACCCCGACACCCTGCTGCGCCACGCCGACCAGGCGATGTACCGCGCCAAGCAGCGCGGACGCAACTGCATCCAGTTCTTCGACGCCAGCGTCGAAGAGCAGCAGCGCGTGCGCAAGGAACGCCTCGAGCGCCTCGACCTGGCCTTGCGCCGGCACGAGTTCGTGCTGCACTTCCAGCCCCAGGTCGACATGGCCGACGGCCGCCCGCTCGGCATGGAGGCCTTGCTGCGCTGGCAGCATCCGGAGCACGGCCTGATGCCGCCGGGCGACTTCCTGCCCGACCTCGAAGGCACCGAGCTCGAGACCCGGCTCGGCCAGTGGGTGATCGACCACGCGCTCGGCGCGCTCGAGCGCTGCCGCACCGCCGGGCTGGACATCGGCGTCAGCGTCAATATCGGCCCCCGCCCGCTGATGCAGGCAGGCTTCGTCGCCAGCGTGCGCAGCGCGCTCGAGCGCCACCCCGACATCCCGCCCGAGCGCCTGGAGCTCGAGATCCTGGAATCCACCGCGCTCGACGACATGGTGCTGGCGATGGACGTGCTCGAATCCTGCCACCGCCTCGGCGTGCGCATCGCGCTCGACGACTTCGGTACCGGCTACGCCTCGCTGCGCCATTTCCGCCAGCTGCCCTTCGATCGCCTCAAGATCGACCGCAGCTTCGTGCTCGACATGCTGGAGGACGGCGAGGCGCGCGCGATCGTCGGGGCCGTCGTGCAGCTCGCGCGCACCTTCGGCCGCGAGGTGATCGCCGAGGGCGTGGAGACGCCCGCCCACGCCGCGGCCCTGCTCAGCCTCGGCTGCAGGCTCGGCCAGGGCTTCGGCATCGCCCGCCCGATGCCGGTCGAGCACATCCCCGGCTGGTTTTCGTGGCAGACTCTCGCACCCTGCGCCGACGATGCGGCGTGCGCGAGCCCCGCCCGCTGCGCGCCAAACCGATCGGCCCCATAACTCGAACTCCGCCACGGCCGCCCTCGCGGCGGCGGCATACGCCGAATCATGAAGCTCCAAAGCTGGACGCACCACACCTCCGCCGGCTTCACGCTGCGCGGCCACCACAGCCCGCCGAGCGGTCGCCCGGTACTGCATTTCCTGCATGGAAACGGGCTGAGCTCGCTCACCTATGCGCCGATGCTCCGGCACCTGAGCGAGCATTTCGACCTCTTCCTGTCGGACGTGCAGGGCCACGGCGACAGCGGCCACGGCAGCCGCTTCCGGGGCTGGAACCACGCCGCCGAGATGGCCGCCGAGGCCTGGCTCGCGCACGCGCCGCGCTTCGGCGCGGTGCCGGTGCACGCCTCCGGCCACAGCTTCGGCAGCGTGCTCACCTGCCTGATGCTGGCGCACCACCCGCAGACCTTCAGCCGCGCCGTGCTGCTCGACCCGGTGCTGTTCACCCCGGCCATGATCGGCATGATGGCGCTCTCGGACCTGGTCGGCCTGGCCTCGCGCAACAAGCTCGCCGCCAAGGCGCGCACGCGGCGCCACCACTGGCCGGACCGCGCCGCGGCGCACGCCGGGCTGCACGGGCGCGGGGTGTTCCGCGGCTGGAGCGAGGACTCCTTCCAGGCCTACATCGACCACGCGCTGCGCGACGTGCCCGGCGGCGGCGTGGAGCTCAAGTGCCGCCCCACGCGCGAGGCGGAGATCTTCGCCTCCTACCCGCGCCGGCTGTGGTCCTCGCTCGCCCGCATCGAGCAGCCGGTGCTCGCGCTGCACGGGCGCGACACCTTCGCCTTCGCGCGCCACTCGGTCACGCGCTGGGCGGCAGGCAAGGCCAACGTGGAAAGCGTGCAGGTGGAGGGCGGGCACTGCTTCATGCTGGAGTACCCGCAGGCGACCGCGGAGAGGGTGGCGGCCTTCCTGCTCGACCGCCCGCGCTGACGCGCGCGGGGCGCGCGCCGTGTCCGCGGAGCGGGTCAGGCGGTGAGCTTGCGCGGCTCGAGCGACACGGTGTCGCGGCCGTTGGTCACCAGCACGTGGCCGTCCTGGATGGTGAATTGCAGGCGCATGGTGCGCTCGGCGAGGCGGCCGAGCTCGGCGCTGGCCTCGCGTTCGAGCTCGAAGACGCGCAGGTTGCCGTGGCGCTCAAGGCGGCCGCGCACCCCGTTCCACCACACCTCGAGCGCCCGCCCGTAGGCCAGCAGCACGACCTCGCACGCGCGCCCGCAGGCCTTGCGCACCCACTTGTCGTCGGGCTGGCCGACGTCGATCCAGCGCTCGATCACGCCGGTGAGGTCCCGCTGCCACAGGTCGGGCTCGTCGTCGGCGCACAGGCCCTTGCCGAAGGCGAGCGCCGGATCGGCGAAGAGCGCGAAGGCGAGCAGGCGCACCATCATGCGCTCGTCGGTCTCGGAGGGGTGGCGCGCGAGGGTGAGCGAATAGTCGGCGTAGTGGTGCCGATCCATGTCGGCGACCTGGATGTCGGCCTTGAAGACCGTGGCCTTGAGCGCCATCAGTGCACCTGCTGCGAGGCGCGGCCGGCCTGCTGCCAGGCCATCACCGCACGCGCCGAGTGCGCCATCACGAGGTCGCGCTGCGGTGCCGGCAGCTCGCGCGCGAGCGCGCCGAACAAGGCCTGGGTGGCCTCCTGCGCCACGCCCTCGGCAGCGAGGCCCTCGGCCAGGCAGCGGATCTGGATGAAGGCGAGCGCGTCGGCCACCAGCCGCCAGCCCGCCACCGGCATGCTGCGGGCGAGCGCGAGCAGCTGGCTGCCGAGCTCGCCGGCGAGGCGCAGGGCCTCGTCGCGGTGCCCGGTGGCGATCGAGGCGTGCCACAGCGCCAGGTGCAGGCCGCGGCGCAGCTCGACCTTGAAGTCGATGGCGTTCTCCTCGGCCGCGGCGATGCCCTCGAAGTGGCGCAGGAAGCGCGCCTCGGCGGCCTCGTCGAGACCGGTGCGCAGCGCGCCCACGAGCTCCGTGAGCGCCGGGATCGCCACCAGGCCGAAGGCGCGGCTCCACGCCAGCCCCCACTGGTCCATGCCGGCGAGCAGCAAGGCCAGGCGCAAGGCTCGCGCCTCGGGGTCGGCGGCGGCCGCCGCCCAGTCGGCGAGGTCGGTGCACAGCTGCGCCACGCCTTTCAGGCGCTCGGCGTCGCCCTCGGCGACGCTGAGGCGGAACACGCGCGCGAAGCTCTCCTCGGCCAGGCGCGCCGCCTGGCGCTGGGCCGCGGCGTCGACGTGGAGCGCGAGCGGGTCGGGCGGCAGGGTCTGCTCGGCCGGGTTCATGGCGTCTCTCCGATTCAGGCGCTGTCGCGCGCCCACAGCGAATGCACGACCTGCCCGACCTGGTTGCGCACGCCGTCGCGGAAGCCCTGCAGCATGCGGCGCAGCGCGACCGCATCCTCGGCGGTGAAGCCGCGCTTGAAGTCGGTCAGCACGAGGCGCGAGCGCGACAGCCAGTTGCCAGGCGCGTCGTCGATCGCGCACCACGCCGCCTCGGTCGGGTCGGCGCCGTGCTGGCGCAGCCAGGCCATGGCCTCGCGCTCGCGCAGGCCGTGCAGCTCGGCGCCGGTCTTGGGCAACAGGTGCGGCGTGGCGCCGGCGATCTGCGGGCGGACGTCCTCGGAGAAGCGGGCCACCAGCTTGGGCAGCGAGAACAGCATGCGCCAGTCGGAGGCGATCACGATGCGCGCTTCGGGGAACTCCCTCACCACCGCCTCGATGTGCCCGAGGCAACGGAAATCCTCGACCTCGCCCCAGGGATGGGTGACGCCATCGAAGTCCATGAAGATATATGCGATTCGTGTCATGTTTCCTGCTCCGGCGAACAAGGCCGCTGCCGGCGGGTTTGTGGATGTTGCAATGCGCAATATACTGTACCGGCACCGATACCGCTGCGTATCCGATTTCACGAAACATCACATTTCCGTCGCACAGCCCGGCGTATGCTTGCCGCTGTTGCGCCGCAACAACACCAACCCGAAAACAGGAATCCATCATGACCCCCATCATCAACCTCGAGGGCAAGGTCGGACTCATCACCGGCATCGCCAACGAGAAGTCGATCTCCACCGGCGTCGCCGAGGCCTGCGCCCAGGCCGGCGCGAAGCTGATCATCACCTACCAGAACGAGAAGACGCGCGCCTTCATCGAGCCGGTGATCCACCGCCTCGGCGTCGAGGACGTGTTCCTGCTCGACGTCACCCGCCCCGAGACCATGGACGCCACCTTCGCCGCGATCGAGGCGCGCCACGGCAAGCTCGACTTCGCCATCCACAGCATGGCCTTCGCCAAGCGCGACGACCTGCACGGCCGCGTGGTCGACACCTCGGCCGACGGCTTCGCGCTCGCCATGGACGTGTCCACCCACTCCTTCGTGCGCCTGGCCAAGAAGGCCGAGCCCCTGCTCGAGAAGGCCGGTGGCGGCGCCCTGGTGACGATGACCTATCTCGGCTCCGAGAAGGTCATCCCCAACTACGGCGTGATGGGCCTGTGCAAGGCGGCGCTCGAAGCCGCCACCCGCTACATGGCGGCCGAGCTCGGCGCCAAGGGCATCCGCGTCAATGCGGTCTCCCCCGGCCCGCTGATGACGCGCGCCGCCTCGGGCATCGCCGGCTTCGACGGCCTCATGGCGGCCGCGGTCGAGCGCTCGCCGATGCACGCCCTGGTGACGCCCGAGGACATCGGCGCGCTGACCGCCTTCCTGGTCTCGGACGCCGGCCGCCTCATCAGCGGCGGAGTGCATTTCGTCGACGCCGGCTATAACATCATGGCGTAGGCAGCGGAGGAATCATGATCGACCTGGAGGCGGCACGCGCGATGCTCGGACGGCAGTCCATCCTGCTGCCCGACCCCGTGCCCCCGCATGCGCTGCTCGACGGCAAGCCCGAGATCGGCCGCGGCGAGTACTCGATCGTGATCGACAAGGGCGACGGGGAGCGGGTGTACAAGGTCGTGAGCTCCCCCGCCGACTACTTCCTCTACACCGCCGACGACCGCCCGCGCGGACCGCACTTCCCGATCGTGTACGCCGACCATGGCGTGATCGGGCGGGCGCAGTCGGGCTATCCCTTCCATCTCATCGAGATGGAACGCCTCTACCCGCTCGCCGAGGGCTCGACCGCGGCCGAGCTCTCGCGCCGCCTGATCGAGTACTACTGGTCGGCGTGCGCGCAGTGGAACCGGCTCGGCGCCGACATGGGGCGGATCGCCCTGTACCACCTCACGGTCGACCCGCTCAAGATCGGCGACAGCCTGCAGGAGGCCCTGCGCGCCCTGTCCGACTTCGTCGAGGAATACCAGGTCCTGCCCGACATCCTCAACGCCAACAACCTGATGATGCGCGCCGACGGCACGCTGGTGTTCTCGGACCCGGTGTTCATCGCCTGAAGGGGCTTGCGGGTATCATGCCGGTTCGGGTGCCGCAGGGCACCGCACCGGACGACGCCATGAGCCCTCCCGCGCACGACCCCTGCGGTCACGACCACCCCCACGCCCCCCGCCCCGGCGCCGTCGGCATCCCGCGCAGCGGCGCCTTCGACGCGTCCGCCTTCGAGAAGGCCGTCGGCGACCTGCTGCGCGCCTGCGGCATCGCCCCCGACAACGCCCACACCGGACGCACCGCCCAGCGCGTGCGCGAGCTCTGGCAGCGGCGGCTGCTCGGCGGCTACGAGCTCGACCCCGCCGAGGTGCTCGGCGACGGCTTCGAGGATGCGCGCCGCGACATGGTGGTGATCCGCGGCATCGCGGTGCATGGCGTGTGCCCGCACCACCTCGTGCCCTTCCGCGGCGTCGCCCACGTCGCCTACCTGCCCGGCGGGCGCCTGCACGGATTCGGGCGCATCGCGCGCCTGGTGGACGCGATCGGTCACCGCTTCACCTACCAGGAATGGATGACGCGCGACATCGCCGACGCGCTGATGCGCCACGGCCACGCCGCGGGCGCAGCCTGCGTGATCGAGGCCGAGCAGCTGTGCCTGCTGCTCGGCGAGGACCGCCGCGGCGACGAGCGCGTGATCACCCAGGCCTTCGCCGGCGAGTTCGAACGTTCGGAGCAGGCGCGCAACGAGTTCCTGCGCGCGATCGAGGAACGCCGGCGCTAGGCCGACGGGTCGCGCGGGTGCAGGTCGATGACCACCGCGCGGCGCGCGAGCCGGTGCGCGGAGACGTCCACCAGCACCACCTCGCGACCTTCCAGCACGACGCTGCCGGCGTTGCGGTCGTCGCCACCCACCGAGTACTCGAAGGCGTAGCCGCGGCGCAGCACCACGCGGCCGTTGTCGTCGCGCGCCAGGCGCAGGCCCTGCCCCACCACGGTCTCGTCGAGGAACTGCACGCCCTCGCGCGCGCAGGCGCGGCGCGCGGCGTCGACGCCGATCTCGCGCGCCTTGAGGCTGTCGAACCAGTACCACACGATCGCGCCGAGCGCGAGGAAGCCGAGCAGTTCGACGAAGCTCATGCAACGGCCTCCGCGATCACGCTCGCGCCGCTCAGGGCAGCATCATCCCGCGGATCATGAAGAACAGCACCGCGGCCATCAGCGCCGAAGCCGGCACGGTGATGACCCAGGCGGCGGCGATGCGCATCAGCTGCGAGCGCTTGACCAGCTCGCGGCGATAGACCTTCTTGAGGCCCTTGCGCTCGCCCTTGGAGAAGTGCGCCGGGTCGTCCGCGTTCTTCGAGCGCTCCTTGAGGTCGGCCAGCATCTGCCCCTTCTCCTCGATGGAGGCCCTCTCGAAGCGCGCGATGAAGGCCTCGATCGCGGCGAGGTCCCCCTCGGGGTGGTGGGCCTTGATCTCGCCCACCATGCGGTCGTAGTTGCTCTTGAGGTACTCGCGCAGGAAGCCCACCCCGAACACTCCGCCCACCGCGATGTGGGTGGAGCTCACCGGCAGGCCGAGCTGGCTGGCGACGATCACGGTCAGGGTCGCCGCCATCGCAATGCAATAGGCACGCATCTGGTCGAGCTCGGTGATCTCGGAGCCGACCGTGCGGATCACCTTGGGACCGAACAGCGCCAGCCCGAGCGAGATGCCGATCGCGCCGACCATCATGACCCAGGTGGGGATGGTCGCGTCCCTGTGCACCACGCCCCCCGAGCTGACCACGTCGACGATCGCCGCGAGCGGGCCGACCGCGTTGGCGACGTCGTTGGAGCCGTGGGCGAAGCTGAGCAGCGCCGCGGCGAAGATCAGCGGCACGGTGAAGAGGCGATTCACGCTCGCCTTGGTGTTGGCGACGATGCCGCTGCTGCCGTGCAGCACCTTGCGCACCACGACGAACACCAGCGCGCCGACCACGGCGCCGTACACCATGGCGGACAGGAAATCCACCTTCCAGACCCGGTTGAGGCCCTTCAGGATCAGGTAGCTGGCGAAGGTCCACGCCATCAGGCCGACCAGCAGCGGGACGGTGCGGCGTGCGGCCGCGGCCATGTCCACCTGGTAGGTGATGCTGCGCTTGACCAGATACAGGAAGGCGGCGGCGAAGATGCCCCCGAGCACCGGCGAGATCACCCAGCTCGCCGCGATGTTGCCCATCGTCGACCAGTCGACGATGGCCGGGCCCGCGGCGGCCATGCCGGCGCCGAGCACCGCGCCCACGATCGAGTGCGTGGTCGACACCGGCGCGCCGACCGCGGTTGCCAGGTTCAGCCACAGCGCGCCGGCGAGTAGCGCCGCCAGCATGATCCACACGAAGGTGTCGGAGTCCTTGATGAGGTCGGGGTCGATGATGCCGTTGCGGATGGTGCCGATGACCTCGCCCCCGGCGATCAGCGCGCCGGCGGCCTCGAAGATCGCCGCGATGACGAGCGCCCCCGCCAGGGTCAGCGCCTTGGAGCCCACCGCCGGGCCGACGTTGTTGGCGACGTCGTTGGCGCCGATGTTCATCGCCATGTAGCCGCCGATCATCGCCGCCATGACCAGGGTCAGGTTGCCCTCGCCCGAGCCGCTGAGCGCCGAGTAGAACATGACCCCGACGATGAAGAGGACACCCATGCCGAGGCGGAAGACCTCGCCCCGGCCCTGATGAGCCGCCCTCTCGATGTCGCTGATGTGCTGCAAATCCACGATGAAAGTCCGTGTTACAGGAAAGCGCGTATTGTTTCAGAAATCTTGCTGCGGCCCAACGTGAATGATGTCCTCCGCCAGCCGCCTGGCGTGGCCTTACAGGCGGTCGTGCTTGTCCGCACGGCCGTGGGCGCGCTCGACCGGGTAGCGCTGCGCGTTGAGCACCATCTTGCGCCGCGCCGCATCGGCGAGCTCGATCCCGAGCACGTCGCCCAGGCGCACCAGGTAGAGCAGCACGTCGGCGAGCTCGAGGGCGACCTCCTCGCGGGTCGCGGGCGGCAGCGCCATCGACTGCTCGGCGGTGAGCCACTGGAAGTGCTCGATCACCTCGCCCGCCTCCCCGGCGAGCGCCATCGCGAGGTTCTTGGGCGTGTGGAAGGGCTCCCACGCGCGCTCGGCGGCGAAGCGCCGCATCGCGTCGCGCAGCTCGTGGAGCGCGTCGGGCGCGGTGCCGGCCGCGCTCGCGGCGCCTGCACCCGCGATGTCGCCGGACGGGCTCATTCGATGTGGTGCTCGAGGTCGAAGCCCGCGCCGCCATCGATCCCGAGGCGCTCGACCAGCCAGGGCAGCGCCGCCTCGAGGCGCTGCGGCAATACCCAGGGCGGGTTGATCACGTAGAGCCCGCTGCCGAACATGCCGAGGCCGTCGCGCGGCGCATCGCGCACCGCCAGGCGCACGTCCAGCCAGCTCTCGGCGCCGAGCTGGGCAAGGCGGCCGGGAAGCTGGCGCGCCTCGGTGCGGGCGAGCATCGGGTACCAGACCACGTAGGTGCCGGTGGGAAAGCGCCGCATCGCGTCGCGCACCGTGTCCACCACGCGGCGGTAGTCTTCCTTGACCTCGTAGGGCGGATCGATCAGCACCACCGCACGCCGCGACGGCGGTGGCAACAGGCTCTTGAGCGCGGCGAAGCCGTCGGCGCGGCGCACCTGCACGCGCTCCTGCTCGCTGGTGAAGGTGCGCTGCAGTGACTCGAAGTCGGCCGGATGCAGCTCGAACAGGCGCAGGCGGTCGTGGGCGCGTGCACGCGTCATCGCCAGCGCCGGCGACCCCGGGTAGAACAGCAGCCGGCCCTGGGGGTTGAACTGCCTCACCGCCTCGACATAGCTCGCCACGGCCGGCGGCAGGTCCTCGCGCCCCCACAGCCGTCCGATCCCGTCCGCCGCCTCGGCGGTCTTGCCCGCCTGCTCGCTGTCGAGCGCATAGCAGCCGCCACCCGCATGGGTGTCGATGTAGTACCACGGCTTGTCCTTGCGGCCGTAGTAGTCGAGCAGCTCGAGCAGGACGAGGTGCTTGAGGACGTCGGCGTGGTTGCCGGCGTGAAAGGCGTGGCGGTAACTGAGCATAGGGAGCTTCCTGAGGGGCGGGCGCATCCTATCACCCGCCGGCAGACCGCTCAAAATCGGGAAAAGCCCGCCGGATCAGCGACATTCACGGCACGGGCGCTGTTTGCAGGGCGCGAGGCGCTTGTTATGATGCCTGCCCCCTTGCGCCGCGCAGCCTCGGCGCGAGACATCGACAGCGAGAACGACAATGAGTATCTACGCCCTGGGCGACCGCAAGCCGAGCTTCGGCGAGGGTAGCTGGATCGCCCACAATGCGACGGTCATCGGATCCGTCACCGCGGGCCGCAACGTCAACATCTGGTACAACGTCGTGGTGCGTGGCGACAACGACCCGATCACGATCGGCGACGACACCAACATCCAGGACGGCTCGGTGCTGCACAATGACGATGGCGTGCCGCTGACCATCGGCAGGCACGTCACCGTGGGCCACATGGCGATGCTGCACGGCTGCACGATCGGCGACGGCAGCCTGATCGGCATCAACGCGGTGATCCTCAACAACGCGGTGGTCGGCAAGCAGTGCATCATCGGCGCCAACACCCTGATCCCCGAGGGCAAGGTCATCCCCGACCGCGCCCTGGTGGTCGGCTCGCCCGGCCGGGTGATCCGCACCCTGAGCGACACCGAGGTGGAAAACCTGGTGGTCAATGCCCACAACTACGTGGACAACGCCCGCCTGTACGCCGACCGCCTGTGCGCGCTGGAACCTTCCAGCGTGATCGCGAAGCCGGGGCAGTGATGCGCGCCACCCTCGC
>NZ_AMXF01000113.1 GCF_000310225.1 Thauera phenylacetica B4P | reverse complement strand
CGGCCGAGGCCGCTGCTGCCGAGGCGGCGTCCGCTGCGCCCGCCGAGCAGGCGCCCGCGCCCGCCGTGACCGACGCTGCCGCTCCGGCGGCGAGCCAGTGAGGGCCGAACGATGCGCGCACTGATCTGGCTGATCGGCATCTTCGCCCTCGCCGTCGGCGTGACCATGCTGGCCGGCGTGAACGACGGCTACGTCCTCGTCGTGCTGTCGCCGTGGCGAGCCCAGGTTTCGCTGAATCTCTTCATCGTGGTGCTGGTGGTGGGCGTCGCCCTGATCCACCTGCTGCTGCGGATGGTCACCCGCACCGTGCAGCTGCCCGGCCGCGTGGCGCGCTGGCGCGAACGCCGCCGTCGCGACAAGGCCGACCGCGCGCTGCACGGTTCAGTGACGGCGCTCTTCGAGGGGCGTTTCTCCGAGGCGCTGAAGTCGGCCTCGACCGCCTACTCGTCGAGCGACGGTTCTTCGATGGCCGCGCTGGTCGCGGCGCGCGCGGCCTACGGGCTGCAGGACGACACGCGCTATCGCGAGTGGCTGGACCACGCCGCCGAGCAGGGCAAGGAGAGCGAGGTCGCCCGCCTGATGACCGAGGCCGAGCTCGCGATCGATGCCCGCCAGTTCGAGCTCGCTGCGGCGCGCCTCGGGCAGCTGCGCGAGACGGGGCACAAGCACATCGCGATGTTGCGCCTGGAGAGCAAGGTAGCCTTCGAGCTCGGGCGCTGGGAAGAGCTGGTGAATAACGTCCGCCAGCTGCGCAAGCACAAGGCGCTGAGCGCCGAGCAGGCCGCGCCCGCGCTGCGCCGCGCCCACGCCGAGCGCATGCGCCAGCTCGTCGGCGACCCGTCCGCCTTGCTCGCCTACTGGCAGGAGATCCCCTCCGAGGAGCTCGCCGACCGTGGGCTGATCAAGGACGTGCTGCCGCTCATGGCGCGTGCGGGTCAGGCGATGCACGTGCGCGCGCAGACCGAGACCCTGCTCGACGAGCAGTGGGACAGCGATCTGGCTCGCCTGTACGCGAGCTGTGCCAACACCATGGACGACACCAACGCCTGCCTGCACAAGGCGGAGGCCTGGCTGGAGAAGCAGCCGCGCGACGCGGGCCTGCTGTTCGCCCTCGGCCAGCTTTGCCGTCGGGTGGAGCTCTGGGGCAAGGCGCAGAGCTATCTCGAGGCCTCGCTGAGCGTCGATCCGCAGGTGGGCACCCATCTGGCGCTCGCGCATCTCTTCGAGACCCTCGAGCGCCGCGACGAGGCCCAGCGCCACTATCGCGCCGCGGCCGAAAAGATGGCGGTCGGCGCGCTGGCCTGAGCCGTCATCACCCCAAGTGATCCGGGTCCGCAAGGGCAGGTGACGCCCTTGCGGACTTCACCGCCGCCTTCGCGCCTGCCGGCGCTCCTACACGAAGCACCGCGCGCCCCGCCCCCTGTAGGAGCTGCGGCAGCTGCGAACGAGGCGGTCGGGCAGGTGACGCGGGTGCGGACTTCACGGCCGTATTCGCGCCTGCCGGCGCTCCTGCACGAACCACCGCGCGCCCCGCCCCCCTGTAGGAGCTGCGGCAGCTGCGAACGGGGCGGTCGGCCCCGTTTCGTTACGGCCCTGCAGTCGCCGCCTGCGGTCCCGTGTATCAGGCCCAGGTGTGCGGGACGAGAAACTCCTCGTACAGCCGGGCCTCGGGCGAGCCGGCCTCGGGGCGCCAGTCGTAGCGCCATTTCACGATCGGCGGCATCGACATCAGGATGGACTCGGTCCGTCCGCCCGACTGCAGGCCGAACAGGGTGCCGCGGTCGAAGACAAGGTTGAACTCGACGTAGCGGCCGCGCCGGTAGGCCTGGAAGTCGCGCTCGCGCTCGCCGTAGGGCGTGTCGCGGCGGCGCTCGACGATGGGCAGGTACGCGCCGATGAAGCTCTCGCCCACCGCCTTGGTGAGGCCGAAGGCGGTGTCGAAGTCCGTCTTGCCGTCGGCGCCGAGGTCGTCGAAGAACAACCCGCCGACACCGCGCGGCTCGTTACGGTGCTTGAGGAAGAAGTAGCGGTCGCACCAGTCCTTGAGGCGGGCGTGTTCGGCCTCGCCGCCCCAGGGCAGCACCGCGGTCTTGCAGCTGCGGTGGAAGTGGCGCACATCCTCCTCGAAGGGGTAGTAGGGCGTCAGGTCCATGCCGCCGCCGAACCACCACACCGGATCCTTGCCTTCGGCCAGCGCAACGAAGCAGCGCACGTTCATGTGCACGGTGGGGCAGTACGGATTGCGCGGATGCAGCACCAGCGACACGCCCATGGCCTCGAAGCGGCGGCCGGCCAGCTCCGGGCGGTGTGCGGTGGCCGAGGCCGGCATGCCGTCGCCCATCACGTGCGAGAAGTTCACCCCGCCGCGCTCGAAGAAGTCGCCGTCCTCGATCACCCGGGTGAGGCCGCCGCCGCCGCCCGGGCGGTCCCAGCCGTCGCTGCGGAAGGCCTGGCCGTCGAAGGCCTCGAGGCGCTCGACGATTCGACGCTGCAGCTCGGTGAACCAGGGTTTGACGCTGCGTGGATCCATGCTGGGGCCTCCGTGGCATTGGCGCGCCGGCGCCAGGCGCGACGGGGGCGCGCTGGCGTCGGCGGCTGGACGAACAGGAAGGCCGTCCCTCGCGGGTGCGGAGACGGCGATGGGGCGCCTGCACGGCGCCCGGCGATCAGGTGGTCTTGCGCCCGATCGCGCGGTGACCGATGTCGCGGCGGTACTGGCGGCCCTCGAAGACGATGCCGTCGGCGACCTCGTAGGCGCGCTTCTGCGCGCTGCGCACGTTGTCGCCGAGCGCGGTCACGCACAGCACGCGCCCGCCCGCGGTGACGACCTGGCCGTCCTGCAGTGCGGTGCCGGCGTGGAAGACGTGGACGTCGTCCTGCTCGCCGGTCGGCAGCCCGGTGATGACGTCACCCTTGCGCGGGCTTTCGGGATAGCCGGCCGCGGCCAGCACCACGCCGAGCGCGAAGCGGCGGTCCCACTCGGCCTCGGTCTGGTCGAGCTTGCCGGCGATCGCGGCCTCGATCAGGTCGGCGAGGTCGGTCTTCAGACGCATCATGATCGGCTGCGTCTCGGGGTCGCCCATGCGGCAGTTGAATTCCACCACGCGCGGCTTGCCCTCGCCGTCGATCATCAGGCCGGCATACAGGAACCCGGTGTAGGGCAGGCCCTCCGCGGCCATGCCGGCGAGCGTCGGGTTGATGACCTCGCGCATTACGCGCGCATGCACGTCGGGGGTGACCACCGGTGCCGGCGAGTAGGCGCCCATGCCGCCGGTGTTGGGGCCGTGGTCGCCGTCCTGCAGGCGCTTGTGGTCCTGGCTGGTGGCGAGCGCGAGCGCGTTCCTGCCGTCGGCCATGACGATGAAGCTGGCCTCCTCGCCTTCCATGAACTCCTCGATGACGACGCGCGCGCCCGCATCGCCCATCTTGTTGTCGAGCAGCATCATGTCGATCGCGGCGTGCGCCTCGTCGGCGCTCATCGCCACCACCACGCCCTTGCCGGCGGCCAGGCCGTCGGCCTTGATCACGATCGGGGCGCCCTCGGCGTCGATATAGGCGTGCGCTGCGGCGGCGTCGGAGAAGGTCTGGTACTTCGCGGTCGGGATGTTGTTGCGGACGAGGAACTGCTTGGCGAAGTCCTTGGAGCTTTCGAGCTGGGCGGCGGCCTTGGTCGGTCCGAAGATCGGCAGGCCGGCGGCGCGGAAGGCATCGACCACGCCGGCGGCGAGCGGCGCCTCGGGGCCGACCACGGTGAAGGCCACCTGCTCGCGCCGGGCGAGCTCGACGAGCACCGGGATGTCGGTGATCGGGGCGTTCTGCAGCAGCTTCTCGGCAGCGGTGCCGGGGTTGCCCGGCGCCACCAGCACGCGGGTGACCTTGGGCGACTGGGCGAGTTTCCAGGCCAGCGCGTGTTCGCGGCCGCCGGAACCGATGACGAGGACTTTCATGTGCTGCTCCGAAGCTCTGCTGGGGTGGTCGTTCTTAGTGGCGGAAGTGGCGGAAGCCGGTGAAGACCATGGCGATGTTGTGCTCGTTGGCGGCGGCGATCACCTCTTCGTCGCGCATCGAGCCGCCGGGCTGGATCACCGCGGTGGCGCCGGCCTGGGCGAGCACGTCGAGGCCGTCGCGGAAGGGGAAGAAGGCGTCCGAGGCGACCACGCATCCGGAGATCTGCAGCCCGGCATTCTCGGCCTTGATCTTGGCGATGCGGGCGGAGTCGACCCGGCTCATCTGGCCGGCGCCGACGCCGACAGTCATGCCGTCCTTGCAGTACACGATGGCGTTGGACTTGACGTACTTGGCCACGCGCCAGGCGAACAGCATGTCGCGCATCTCGGTCTCGGAAGGCGCGCGCTGGGTCACGACCTTGAGGTCGGCAACCTGGATGCGGGCCTCGTCGGCGCTCTGTACCAGCAGGCCGCCACCCACGCGCTTGTAGTCGAAGGCGCCGGCGGGCTGGCCGAGCGGGCAGGTGAGCACGCGCACGTTCTTCTTGCCGGCGAGCAGCTCGAGCGCGTCGGCGGTGTAGGACGGGGCGATCAGCACCTCGAGGAACTGCGCCGACACCGCCTCGGCCGCGGCGCGGTCGACCTCGCCATTGAAGGCGATGATGCCGCCGAAGGCGGAGGTCGGGTCGGTGGAGAAGGCCTTCTTGTAGGCCTCGAGCGCGCTGGCCGCGACCGCCACGCCGCAGGGGTTGGCGTGCTTGACGATGACGCAGGCGGCGGCCGAGCCGTCGAAGGCCTTGACGCACTCCCAGGCCGCGTCGGCGTCGGCGATGTTGTTGTACGACAGCTCCTTGCCCTGGAGCTGGGTGTAGCCTGCCACGCCGCCCTCGGCCGCGCCGGGCTGGCGGTAGAAGGCCGCGGTCTGGTGCGGGTTCTCGCCGTAGCGCAGGTCCTGCACCTTGTCGAAGGCCAGTTGCAGGCGCTCGGGGTAGCTCTGCAGCGACACGTCGCCGGCCTCGTTGGTGACCAGCGCGGTGAGGTAGTTGGAGATCGCCGAGTCGTAGCGCGCGGTGTGGGTGAAGGCCTTCACCGCGAGCGCGAAGCGGGTCTTGTGGCTGAGCTTGCCGGCGTTGGACTTGAGCTCCTCGACGATGCAGCCGTAGTCCTCGGGGTCGGTGACGATGCCGACGCCGCCCTGCTCGTTGCCGTGGTTCTTGGCCGCGGCGCGCACCATGGTGGGGCCGCCGATGTCGATGTTCTCGATCGCGTCTTCCAGCGTGCAGTCGGGCTTGGCCACGGTCTGCTGGAAGGGGTAGAGGTTCACCACCACCAGGTCGATACGGCCGATGTCGTGCGCGGCGATGGTGTCCATGTGCTCGGCGAGGTCGCGGCGGGCGAGGATGCCGCCGTGCACCTTCGGGTGCAGGGTCTTGACGCGGCCGTCGAGCATCTCGGGGAAGCCGGTGTGCTCGGAGACGTCGGTCACCGGCAGGCCGGCCTCGCGCAGCAGGCTGGCGGTGCCGCCGGTCGACAGCAGCTTGATGCCGAGGGCGGAGAGCTCGCGGGCGAAGTCGAGCACGCCGCGTTTGTCGGAGACGCTGATCAGGGCTTGGGTCACGTTCATCGTTGGGCCGGAAGCGGAAGGATGGAGGAAAAGGGGACGCACCCGCTCAGAGCAGGTCGTATTCGGTCAGCTTGCGCCGCAGGGTGTTGCGGTTGATGCCGAGCATCTCGGCGGCCACGGTCTGGTTGCCCCGCGCCTGCTGGAGCACGAAGGCCAGCATCGGGCGCTCGACGTTGCGGATCACCATGTCGTGGATGGCAGCCGGCTTCTCGCCGTCGAGGTCGCGGAAATACTGGTCGAGGGTGCGGACGACGGCGTCCGCGATCTCGTTGCTGCGGCTCATGCTGCGAGTTCCTGCGGATAGGCGGCGTGCGCCTCGCGTTCGTGCTCGTAGCTCAGGCGGGCGCCGGCCTCGGCGAGCTGGCCGAAGAAATCGTCCACGGCGGCGAGCTGGGCGGGAATGTCGGGGATCTGGTTCATCGCGCGACGGAAGGCCGCCGAGCCGACCAGGCCCTTGGTGTACCAGGAGATGTGCTTGCGCGCGATCTTCACGCCGCGGTCGTCGCCGTAGAAGGCGTACAGATCGGCGAGGTGCTCGCGGCACACCTGGTGGATCTCGCTCACCAGCGGCGGCGGTAGCAGCTCGCCGGTGGCGAGGAAGTGCTCGATCTCGCGGAAGATCCACGGCCGGCCCTGTGCGGCGCGCCCGATCATGACGCCGTCGGCGCCGGTGTACTCGAGCACGTGCCTGGCCTTCTGCGGGCTGCCGATGTCGCCGTTGGCGATCACCGGGATCTTCACCAGGGTCTTGACGTGAGCGATGGTGTCGTACTCGGCCTCGCCCATGTACTGGTCGGCGCGCGTGCGGCCGTGGATGGCGATGGCGCGGATGCCGGACTCCTGGGCGATGCGGGCGATCACGGGAGCGTTCTTGTTGGCGCGGTTCCAACCGGTGCGGAACTTGAGCGTGACCGGGGTGTTCGGAATGGCCTTCACCACCGCCTCGAGGATGCGCGCGACCAGCGGCTCGTCCTGCATCAGCGCGGAGCCGGCCATGACGTTGCACACCTTCTTGGCCGGGCAGCCCATGTTGATGTCGATGATCTGCGCGCCGTTGTCGGCGTTGAACTTCGCCGCCTCGGCCATCATCGCGGGGTCGGCGCCGGCGATCTGCACCGAGATCGGATCGACCTCGCCGGTGTGGTCGGCGCGGCGGCGGGTCTTCTCGCTGCCGTAGAGCAGTGAGTTGGAGGTGACCATCTCGGACACGGCCACGCCTGCGCCGAGCTTCTTGCACAACTGGCGGAAAGGACGGTCCGTCACCCCGGCCATGGGGGCGACGAAGAGGTTGTTGCGCAAGGTGAAGCCGGCAAACTGCATGGTGGAAAGGGCGGGGGAAAACGCAGCATTTTACCCTATCGACCCTTGCCCGTGTCGCAGCGCCGCGACGCGGGTGACGGCGCGGCGTTGCGGGCCCGGCTGGGGATAGGGCGCCGGGTCGCGGGGCCGGGGTGGGGGCGACTTGCGGGCGAAATCCTTTGGGACTTCAGCGCTCGTTCGCTTTCTGCAGGGCCTGTTCGAGGTCGGCGATCAGGTCGGCGGTGTCCTCGATGCCCACCGACAGGCGCAGCAGGTCGAGCGGGCAGCGCGTGCCCGGGCCTTCGATCGGGCCGCGGTGCTCGATCAGGCTCTCGACCGAGCCGAGCGAGGTGGCGCGGCGGAAGATCTTCACCGCGCCGGCGACCCGGCGTGCGGCGGCTTCGCCGCCTTTGACGCGCAGCGACAGCATGGCGCCGAAGCCGCCCTCCATCTGCCGGCAGGCGATGTCGTGGCCGGGGTGCGAGGGCAGGCCGGGGTAGCGCACCGCGAGCAGCGCCGGGTGGTGTTCGAAGTGCTGCGCGATGCGCAGCGCCGAAGCGGCCGCGGTGCGCACGCGGGGAAAGAGCGTGCGCAGGCCGCGGTTGAGCAGCCAGGCCTCGAAGGGGCCGAGCACGGCGCCGCCCGCAGCGCGCGCGGTCCTGATGCGCGTCCAGAAGTCGTCCTCGGCGCGCGTCACCAGCACGCCGGCGACGACGTCGGAGTGGCCGTTGAGGTACTTGGTCGCCGAGTGCATCACCACGTCGGCGCCGAGCGCGAGCGGGCGGGTGAAGACCGGCGTCGGCACGGTGGAGTCGACCACCAGGCGGGCGCCGGCGGCGTGGGCGAGCTCGGCTGCGCGCGCGATGTCGAGGATCTCCCAGGTCGGGTTGGCGGGCGTCTCCGCCCACACCAGGTCGGCGGGGCGCTGCAGCAGGGTGGCGAGCTCCGCGGCGTCGGCGTAGAAATCCAGCTCGATCTGCCAGTTGGCCGCGAAGCCGATCATCCAGTTGCGCAGCGACCAGTACATGTCATGCGGGGCGACGATGCGCGCGCCGGGCTTCAAGGCCAGCAGCACCGCCGAGGCGGCGGCCATGCCGGAGGCGAACAGCGCCGCCGCGGCGCCGCCTTCGAGCTTGCACAGCAGGGCTTCGGCGGGGTCGTAGGCGGGGCTGGCGTCGCGCGCGTAGATGCGCCCGCCGGGCAGGCTGCCGTCCTCGGCGCGCTCGAAGGTGGTCGCCAGGTGGATCGGCGGCACGATGTCGCGGTGCGGCATCGGGGTGGTGCCCATGCCCTGGGCGGCGAGGGTGGCGGGGGAGAGCGTGTCGTCGTGCTGCATGAGGCGCGGTCCTTCGGGCGGAGCGGTGAGGATGAGGGGGCGGCTGCCCGGGTGTCGGCGAGCCTACAAGTTCCCCGCAGTGGTGTCGAGTCCGGGCTGCGGGTAAGATCTCAGGCTTTTTTCCAGTCCGGAAAGCGCCCGTGATCCGCATCGAAAACCTGCACAAGACCTATCGCGCCGCCGACGGCCGCGAAGTCGCCGCGCTCGCCGACGTGAGCCTCGAGATCGGCGCCGGCGAGGTGTTCGGCATCATCGGCCGTTCGGGCGCGGGAAAGAGCACGCTGATCCGCACCCTGAACCTGCTCGAGCGGCCCTCGGCCGGACGCGTGCTGATCGACGGCGAGGACATCACGAAGCTCGACAGCGAAGGCCTGTACGCGCTGCGCCGCCGCGTCGGCATGATCTTCCAGCACTTCAACCTGCTCGACGCCAAGACCGTCGCCGACAACATCGACTGGCCGCTGAAGGCGACCGGGCACACGAATGCCGCCGAGCGTGCGGCGCGGGTCAAGGAGCTATTGGCCCTGGTCGGGCTGTCCGAGCAGGGTCACAAGTATCCGTCGCAGCTCTCGGGCGGGCAGAAGCAGCGCGTGGGCATCGCGCGTGCGCTCGCCAACCGGCCGCAGATCCTGCTCTGCGACGAGGCCACCTCGGCGCTCGACCCCGAGACCACGCAGTCCATCCTGCGCCTGCTGCTCGACATCAACCGCCAGCTCGGCCTCACCATCGTGCTGATCACCCACGAGATGCAGGTCATCCGCACGATCTGCGACCGCGTCGCGGTGATCGACGGCGGGCGCATCGTCGAGTCGGGCAAGGTGGCCGACGTCTTCCTGCATCCGCGACATCCGGTCACGCGCAGCATGGTGGCGCAGAGCGATGCGCTCGCCGCGGCGAGCTTCGATCCGGCACGTGTCTATATGAAGGACAAGCTGCGCGGCACGCTGGTGCGGCTGACCTACATCGGCGACGTGACCTACCAGCCCATCCTCAGCCGCATCATGGCCGGCGCGAAGGTGCAGGTCACGATCCTGCAGGGCGAGGTCTCCAGCATCAAGGACGTTCCCTTCGGCCAGTTGCTGCTCGAACTCGAGGGCGGCGAGGACGACATCCGCGCGGTGTTCGCCGAGCTCGACCGCCACCAGATCCACCATGAGGTGCTGCAGTAATGGACCTGTCCGTCATCGACTGGAGCGACATCTGGATCGCGACCTGGGAGACCCTGGTCATGACCGGGGTGTCGCTGTTCTTCACCATCCTGCTCGGCCTGCCGCTCGGCATCCTGCTGTTCGTCACCGCGAAGCGCCAGCTGCTGGAGCAGGGTTTCGTCTATACGGTGCTGTCCTTCGTGGTCAACGTGCTGCGCTCGGTGCCCTTCCTGATCCTCTTGATCGTGATGATCCCGGTCACGGTGATCCTGATCGGCACCTCGCTCGGCGTCGAGGGCGCGATCCCGCCGCTGGTGGTGGGCACCGCGCCCTTCTTCGCGCGCCTGGTCGAGAACGTGCTGCGCGAGGTCGACCGCGGCGTCATCGAGGCCTGCCAGGCGATGGGCATCCGCACTGCACGCATCATCTTCGGTGCCCTGCTGCCCGAGGCCCTGCCCGGGCTGATCGCCGCCGTCACAGTGACGGCGATCACCTTGATGTCCTATGCTGCGATGTCCGGCGTGATCGGCGGCGGTGGCCTCGGCGACCTCGCGATCCGTTTCGGCTATCAGCGCTTCCAGACCGAGGTGATGGTGATCACCGTCGCCCTGCTGGTCGTGCTCGTCCAGATCATCCAGTACTCGGGCGACCGCCTGGTGCTGTATTTCACCCGCAAGTGATCCTCACGAAGGAGTTGTCCATGTCGCTTACCCTGCGCCAATTGTTCGCCGCCGCTTTCGGCACGCTCACCCTCGCCGCCGGCTCGGTCGCGTCCGCCGCCGACCGCCTGGTCATCGCCGCCACCCCGGTGCCGCACGCCGAGATCCTCGAGTTCGTCAAGCCGATGCTGGCCAAGGACGGTGTGGAGCTGGAGGTGAAGGTGTTCACCGACTACGTGCAGCCCTCGATGCAGACCAACGAGAAGCGCGTCGACGGCAACTTCTTCCTGCACCAGCCCTATCTCGACGCGTTCAAGCAGAAGCAGAAGAACGACATCCAGACCGTGGTGGCAAAGGTGCACGTCGAGCCGCTGGGCGCCTATTCGGGCAAGCACAAGGCGGTGGCGGACATCCCCGAGGGCGCGACCGTGGCGATCCCGAACGACCCGTCGAACTCCGGCCGTGCGCTGCTGCTGATGGCCAAGAACGGCCTGATCACGCTGAAGGACCTGAACAACATCTCGGCCACCCAGAAGGACATCGCCGAGAACCCGAAGAAGCTCAAGATCCGCGAGCTCGAGGCCGCGACCTTGCCGCGCATCCTCAACCAGGTCGACCTGGCGGTGATCAACACCAACTACGCGATCGAGGCCAAGCTCAACCCGCTGAAGGACTCGCTCTTCATCGAGGACGCCAGCTCGCCCTACGCCAACCTGCTGGTGGCGCGCGAGGACAACGCCGGCAGCCCGGCGATCAAGAAGCTCGCCGCCGCGCTGAACTCGCCCGAGGTGAAGCAGTTCCTCGCCGACAAGTACCAGGGCGCGGTGGTGCCGGCGTTCTGATCGTCGTGCCTCAAGCTCGCGTCGCGCGTGCCGGGGCGCGCACGCGGGCGAGCAGGTCGAGCACGAGCCCGGTGAATGCGAGTGCCCACGCGCACAGGGCGATGACGAGGAAGACCGGCGGAATGCGGTCGAGGAAGGGCAGGGCCATCGCCTCGTGCAGGCGCAGGGTGCACGCCGAGTACATCCCGATCGGGAACACGGCACCCCAGTACAGGGGGTCGTAGCGCAGCGGGAAGCGCATCACGCCGTGGCGCCATACCGCGAGCACGATCAGCATCGGGATCCACCAGCTTCCGGTCGCCCAGTAGAACACCGTGAAGCCCTTGATGAAGGGCAGCAGCGACTCGAGGAAGGGGGCGTGCGGGGCGTTCAGGATCAGCTGGCTGCCGGCCAGCGTCGAGATCGCCATCGCACCCATGTTGATCCAGTAGGGCGGCGACAGGTCGGCGGGCGAGAAGCGGAAGAAGGTGTAGCGGTAGAAGATCAGCGACATCATCCAGATGTAGAGCATGCCGCCCCACAGCCACATCGACAGTGCGAAGAAGTTGAGTTCGAGCCGATAGGGCTGCGGGATGCGGGTCGCGATCAGGGTGCCCAGCACCGCGACCGCCTGCGTCGCGACGACCGCGAGCAGCCAGCCGCCGTTGATGCCTTGGTCGAGAGGAGGCTTTTCCGTCTTGACCACCAGCATGGTGAAGATCGTGTAGGTCAGCAGCAGCCAGAGCACCAGCGCCACGCACCAGAGCGTGATCGCGCCCCCCAGGCTGTCCGCAACCACTAGGCACTGCGTGCCGAGCACACCGCTGGCCGCCACCGTGGTGAAGAAGCCGGGTGCGCGCAGATGATCGAGCAGATCGGTGCGCACCGCGCCCGGATGCCAGGTGATCCGCAGCAGCAGCAGGACCCACAGCACGCCATAGAGGCTGGCATTGATCCAGAACAGCGTGGTCGCGAGCCACTCCCATCCCTGCATGTGCGCGGAAAGGGAAACGATGCCGGTCGCCATCGCCATGCCGAAATAGGCGGGTGAGAGCCCGCGCAGGCCCTCACGGAGCTTGTCACGCAGGTTGTCGGAGCTGCCGGTGGGGGCGGACGTGTCCATCGCGGCCTCGAATCAAGCCGCTTTTTCGCGCATTGCGACTGCTGCGCTTGGGCGAGCTCGCCCGCACCGCCGCGGCCGATTCGATTCCATGCCCCCTCCCGGGTATGGCGCAACCCGCGCCTGACGCTCTCAGTCTAGACCGTCGGCCGACGCGCGCCACGCCGGCGGCTCAGGGCCACGCGCGGGCGCCGAACATCATCCTGCGCGCGACGAAGTTGCGCAGCGGCGGGATCAGGTCGAGCGCGAACAGCGCGGCGCCGCGCGCATGGCGCAGCGGGGCGAAGTCGTTGCTGAACACCCGCACCAGGGTGTCGGTGAAGCGGATCGTGCCGAGGCGGTCCAGGCCGCGGGCGTTCGCATAGCGTGCGAGGACGGCAGCGGCGCCGGCGTCGAAGGGGCTCGGTGCAGTGTCGGCTGAACCCCGCCGAGCCGCCTCGCGCGCGCGCAGCAACGCGTCGGCCAGCGCCCACACATCGCGCAGCGCCAGGTTGAAGCCCTGGCCGGCCACCGGGTGCAGGGTCTGCGCCGCATTGCCGAGCCACACCGTGCGCTGGGCGATGGTCGAGCGCCGGTAGCGCAGCACGAGCGGGTAGCGCAGGCGCGGGCCGACGCCGGTGAGCCGCGCGCGCCCGCCGATGTGGGCCTGCAGGCGGGCGAGGTAGGCGGCATCATCGAGCGCGAGCAGCTCGTCGGCGGTCTCCGGGCGGGCGACATGCACCAGCGCGTAGCCGTCGCCCTTGGGCAGCAGCGCCACCGGGCCCTGCGGGGTGAAGCGCTCGAAGGCGGTGTGGCGATTGCCGCCGGCGACCTGCACGTCGGCGATCAGCGCGTGCTGGCCGTAGTCGTGCTCGACCACGTTGGGGTCGCCTGCGCGCAGGCCGCCCTCGGCGCAGGCGGCGAGCCGCGCCCGCAGCGTGGGCGTGGGGCGGCCGGCGCCGGCGA
>NZ_AMXF01000112.1 GCF_000310225.1 Thauera phenylacetica B4P | reverse complement strand
TTCGTGCTCGCGCTCGGCATCGGCGGCGGTGGACGTGGCGGTCCGCCGCATCGCGGCGGCGGGCCGCTCATCCGCGGCGGCGGCCTGGGTGGTGGCGGCTTTGGTGGCGGCGGTTTCCGCTCCGGCGGTGGCGGCAGCTTCGGGGGCGGCGGCGCCTCGGGGAGCTGGTGATGGGGCAAGCGATGGAGAAGCTGCGCAGGCTGCTGCGCCATCTCTGGCTCGACGCCGACGACGCCCGGCGCGCACTCGGCGAAGCGGCGCTCGACCGCCTGGAGGCGGGCGTACGCGCGAGCGAGGCCGGCCACAGCGGGCAGATCTGCCTGTGCGTGGAGGCCAGCCTGCCGCCGAGCTACCTGTGGCGCCACCTCGCGCGCGGCGAGGCGCTCGCGAGCGTGATCCGCGACCGCGCGATCACGCTGTTCGGCAAGCAGCGCGTGTGGGACACCGAGGACAACAACGGCGTGCTGGTGTATCTGCTGCTCGCCGAACACCGCATCGAGATCGTCGCCGACCGCGCCCTCGCGCGTGCCCTCGAACCGGCCGCCTGGCAAGACCTCGTCACGCAGCTCGCCACGCCCTGCCGCGACGCCCGCTTCGAGGACGCGCTCGGCAACGCGGTGGAGCGGCTGGACCTGCTGCTGCGCACCGGGTTTCCGCGGGACGGTGGTGGCGATCGCAGGGGCGAGGACGGACTCTCCGACCGCCCCGTGCTGCGCTGAAGCCGCCGCGGTTGCTGCAACGCAACATCATACGCACGCGTCACACCCCCGAAGTACCGGATGCACCACGGAGGCGCCTTCGAGCTGTGCTATTGTGAAAGCCGGGATGGTGAAGTCGGTGAGGTTGCGCCGGCCCGAGAACAACAAGGGACGCCATTCCGTGGGTGCCAAGCCCGAAAAAAGTCAGACAACCGATACGTGCGAGTGGAGACGAGCCTATGGCCAGCAAACAGGAACAGTTGAACGAACTTCAGAAGAAGAACCTCGAGGCGGCGATGCGCCTGGCTCAGATGTCGATCGAGAACTCGCAGCGCATCATGGAGATCCAGGTCAACACGGCCAAGCGCCTGTTCGAGGAAGGCGTGCACAACGCCAAGGCTCTCTCGGCCGCGAAGGATCCGCAGGGCGCGATGGAGATGCGCGCGAGCTACGCGCAGCGCACCACCGAAGAGATGCTGGCATGTGCGCGCCAGATCGCCGAGATCACCGCTTCGACCCAGGCCGAGTTCGGCCGTCTGGTCGGCGAGCAGCTGAGCTCCGGCAGCACCGACATGTTCGAAGCCATGCAGAAGATGTTCACCGGCATGCCGATCGCCGACCAGAACGCGCTGGGCGCGATGCAGACCGCCATGGACACCACCCGCGCGGCCTTCGAGCAGATGACGCGTGCTTCCAGCCAGGCCTTCCAGGCCTTCACCCAGCAGGGTGGCAAGGGTCGTCGCTGAGCAGCCTCCGCCTCGTGTGGCGGGCGTGCCCGCCACGACTGAAAACGGCGCCGCAAGGCGCCGTTTTGCTTGATCCGGACCCCACGCCGAGGCCGCCACCGCAGGGAGCGGCAGCGCGTCGCTCCGCGCCGCCGGCTTGAACCACGTCAGCGCCGCCGCTCGATGTCATCCCAGTCCTCGCCCTGGCCAGCCTGCGCCGGCACAGTCTCCCAGCGCGCCGCCGCCGAATCGTCGCTCTCGCGCGCGTCCACCCAGCGCGCGCCCTGCGGCGTCTCCTCGCATTTCCAGAACGGCGCCTGCGTCTTCAGGTAATCCATGATGAACTCGCAGGCGGCGAAGGCCTCGCCGCGGTGCGCGCTCGCCACGCCGACGAAGACGATGCGGTCGGCGGGCTCCAGGCGACCGTGGCGGTGGATGACGCGCACCGCATGCAGCGACCAGCGCGCCTTCGCCTGCTCGACGATCTCCTCGAGCGCACGCTCGGTCATGCCCGGGTAGTGCTCCAGGGTCATCGCGCGGACGCCGCTGCCGTCGTTGGCGTCGCGCACGAGGCCGACGAAGCTCGCCACCGCGCCGACGTCGCGCCGTCCCTCGCCGAGGCGGGCGATCTCGGCCCCGACGTCGAAATCCTCCTGCTGGACGCTGACCTCGGCAGCGCCCTGCGCTCTCGCTTGCACCATCGTCAACCTCCGGTCACCGGCGGGAAGAAGGCGACCTCGTCGCCGCCGTCGAGCGCCGCATCCGCGGCCGCCATCTTCTGGTTGAGCGCCGCGCGCACGTTGCGCCCGGCCGCGAGCGCCTGCCAGCCCTCGCCGCGCGCGGCCAGGTGGCTGCGCAACGCACCCAACGTGGCGATGCCCGCGGGCAGCTCCAGCTCCTCGCCGGCGCAGCCCACCGCCTCGCGCAGGCTCGCGAAATACAGAATCTTCACCTTGCTCGTCATGTCCGTCTCGTTTCCTTGATTGCCCGTCTGCGCCCGCCCATCCCTGCCCGCCGCTCAGTGCAGCAGGTCGCCGTAGGGCAGGAAGCGCACTGTCGCGCCGCGCGCGATCACGGTGTCGGCCGGGATGTCGACCAGGCCGTTCGCCCACACCGTCGACTCGAGCGCCGCGGAGCCCTGGTTGGCGAAGAGCTCCACCCCGCCCTGCGCGTTCATGCGCGCACGCAGGAACTCGCGCCGGCGGTCCGGCCTGGGCCAGTCGAAGTCGGCGCGCAGCTGCATCGCAGCCGGCGTCACCTCGCTCGCCCCCTGGGTGGCGAGCAGGAAGGGCCGCACCATCAGCAGGAAGGTCACGAAGCTCGACACCGGATTGCCCGGTAGCCCGATGAAGGCGGCGCCATGCACGCGCCCGTAGGCGAGCGGCTTGCCGGGCTTCATGGCGATCTTCCACATGTCCAGGCTGCCCTCGGCCTCGACCGCCGGCTTGACGTGGTCCTCCTCGCCCACCGACACGCCGCCGCTGGTCAGGATCAGGTCGTGGCCCTCGGCGGCGCGGCGCAGCACCTCGCGGGTGGCGTCGAGGCGGTCGGGCACGATGCCGAAGTCCTCGACCTCGCAGCCGAGCGCGGCGAGCAGGCCGCGCAGCAGGTAGCGGTTGGAGTTGTAGATGCCGCCCGGCGGCAGGGGCTCGCCCGGCATCACGAGTTCGGAGCCGGTGGAGAACACCGCGACCTTGACGCGCCGATGCACCGGCAGCCGCGCCAGCCCCACCGCGGCGGCGAGCGCCACCGCCTGCGGGGTGAGGCGCAGCCCGGCGGGCAGCACGCGCGCGCCGCGGGTGATGTACTCGCCCATGCGGCGCACCGCCTCGCCGACGCGCGGCACGGTGTTAACCACCACCTCGTCACCGGCGTGCTCGCACAGCTCCTGCATCACCACGGTGTCCGCGCCCGGCGGCAGCGGCGCGCCGGTGAAGATACGTGCGGCGGTGCCGGGCGCGAGCTCGTGGCCGACGCTGCCGGCCGGGATGCGCTGGCTCACCGGCAGGCGGGTGCCCGCCACCGGCACGTCGGCGGCGCGCAGCGCGTAGCCGTCCATGCCCGAGTTGTCCATCGGCGGCTGGTCGATCGTGGAGTGCTGGTCGACCGCGAGCACGCGGCCGGCGGCGAACATTGTGTCCACCTCCTCGACCTCACGCACCGGGCGGACGAAGCCGAGCAGCCTCTCGCAGGCCTCGTCGAAGGAAAGCATGTTGGGGTTCATCGGTTCTTCAGGTACTCCAGGATGAAGTCGGCCACCTTCGCCGGCTCGTCGAGCGGCAGGCGCGGCAGCGGGCAGTCGATCTCGGCGTTGGTGGCGACCGCGACCACGTGCGGGTTCTCGGGCCACAGCGGCGGCTTGCCGTGCGAGGGGCGGTGGATCTCGATCTTGGGCACCGCCGCGGCCTTGTAGCCTTCGATCAGCACGAGGTCGCAGGGTTCGAGCAGGCGCAGCTGCTCGTCCAGCGTGGGCTCGGGCGTGCCGCGCAGCTCGTGCATCAGCACCCAGCGGTCGTTCGACAGCATCAGCACCTGCATCGCGCCGGCCTCGCGGTGGCGCCACGAGTCCTTGCCCGGCTTGTCGAGGTCGAAGCCGTGGTGGGCGTGCTTGATCACCGACACGCGCAGGCCGCGCGCGGTGAGCTCGGGGATCAGCTTTTCGACCAGGGTGGTCTTGCCGGAACCGGACCAGCCGGCGAAACCGAAGACTTTCATCGAGACATCGCCCCACGGCGTGAAATGAGCAGTCCCGAAGGATACAACAGAGCGCCGCCCGCCACCCTTGACGCAGCTCAGCCGCCCTGGCGCGGCGGCGGCAGGCTCTCGAGGAAGGCCACCGCGTCGGCCTCGGCGCGCGTGCGGCGCATCGGCGGCAGGCTGCGCCACACCACCTTGCCGTAGGACTTGTCGATCATGCGCGGGTCGCAGATGCACAGCACGCCGCGGTCGCGCTCGCTGCGGATGAGCCGCCCGGCGCCCTGCTTCATGTTGATCACGGTCTTGGGCAGCTGGTGATGCACGAAGGGGCTCAAGCCCTGCTTCTGCATGTGCTCGACGCGCGCGGCCAGCACCGGATCGTCGGGCGGGGCGAAGGGGAGCTTGTCGATCACCACCAGCGACAGCGCGTCGCCCGGCACGTCCACGCCCTCCCAGAAGCTCTGGCTCGCCACCAGCACCGCGTTGCCGAGGCGGCGGAAGCGCTCGAGCAGCTCGGTGCGCGAGCCCTCGCCCTGCAGCAGCACGGGCAGCTCGTCACCGCTGTGCGCGAGGCCGTCGAGGATCAGCTCGTGGATGCGCCGCATCGCGCGCAGGGAAGTACACAGCACGAAGGCGCGCCCGCGCGCGGCGCGGATCAGCGGCAGCGCCACCTTGGCGACGCGCTCGGTGTAGTCGGGCGAGTTGGGCTCGGGCATGCCCGCGGGCGCATACAGCAGGGCCTGCTCGGCGTAGTCGAAGGGGCTGCCCCACACCGCGGTGAGCGGCGGCGGGTCCATCCAGGCCAGGCCGAGCTCGCGGCAGTAGTGGCCGAAGTCGGCCTTGCCCACCGCCAGCGTCGCCGAGGTGAAGATCCACGCGCGCGGGTGGCCCTCGAGCTGGCGCTTGAACACGTCCGACACGTGCAGCGGCGTGGCGTTGAGCGCGAGCGACTGGGTGAAGACCTCGACCCAGCGGATCAGCTCCTTGTCCTCGGGCTTGCGCCAGCCCGCCAGGCGCTCGGCCATCTCCTCGGTGCGGCGCAGGCAGTTGCCCAGGCCCTCGGAGCGCTCGGCCTGGGTGGCGAGCACGGCGTGAAAGCCGGCGAGCGCCCTCTCCAGGCCCTCGACCATGGCGTCGAAGCCCTCGCGCTCGGCGGCCTGCGCGGCGGACATGCGCGCCGACTCGGCCCCGAACACCAGGCGCAGGTCGCGCGCGGCCTTCTCCAGGCTGCGCGTCTGGTCGATCATCGCCACGCAGTCGCGCGCCGCGGCCACGGTCTCGGAGCGCGTGTCGCGCGCGAGCTCCAGCACCTGCGCGGTGGACACGCTGTCGCCGAAGAACAGGCTCGCGGTCTCGGGCAGCTGGTGAGCCTCGTCGAAGATCACCGCGTTGCACGCCGGCAGCAGCTCGCCCATGGCCTCGTCGCGCAGCATCACGTCGGCGAAGAAGAGGTGGTGATTGACCACCACCACATCGGCCTCCATGGCGTTGCGCCGCGCCTGCATCACGAAGCACTCCTCCTTGTTCGGGCAGTCCTGGCCGAGGCAGTTGTCGCGCGTCGAGGTGGCGGCGACCCAGGCCAGCGAGTCCTCGCGCACGTCGGTGCATTCGGCCTTGTCGCCGCTCTGCGTGGTCTTGGCGAAGCGCGTGATCGCGCGCAGGTCGGCGGCGTCCTGCGCGGTGAGGAAGCGGCCGTCGCGCGCGTTGCGCTCGAGGTGGTAGTGGCAGACGTAGTTGGCGCGGCCCTTTAGCAGGGCGATGCTCACCGGCACCTTGAGTGCCGCGCGCACCGTGGGCAGGTCGCGGTTGAAGAGCTGGTCCTGCAGGGTCTTGGTGCCGGTCGAGATGACGACCTTGCCACCGGCGAGCAGCGCCGGCACCAGGTAGGCGAAGGTCTTGCCGGTGCCCGTCCCCGCCTCCGCCACCAGCACGCGGTTCCCGCGCAGCGCCTCGGCGATCTTCTGCGCCATCTCGATCTGCTGCGGGCGGGCACGGAAGCCGGGGATCGCGGCAGCGAGGGGGCCGTCGTCGGCGAAGATCGGGGCGGGGTCGGACATCGAAACTCAGAAGTGGTAGTTCAGGCCTATCGTCGCTCCAAGCGCCTTGGCCGCGCTGAAATCGGCATCGTCTGCGCGCAGGGCGAGCTGGAAGGGACCGTAGCGAACCCCGATGCCGATGCTGTCGAAACGGGTCTCGTACGAGAGCGCGATGATACCCTCTTCGGCGAAGCGCCAGCCGGCGGAGAACTCGGGCAGCACCACGCCGCTGCGCGCCGAGAGGCTGGCGCCGAGCACCACGGCGTCGCGGGTCCAGGTCGCGGCCAGGCGCATGCGCGGGTCGAGGTCGAGGTCGACGTCCTGATAGCCGCTCGTGTTGTTGAAGCTCGCCATCCCGCCAGGCCGGGTCAGCCATTGCGTTTCGTTGATCCCATCCACATCCACACGCTGGGTGAGCAGCGGAACGTTCTTCCAGCTGAGCTTGCCGAGCAAGTCATTGACCGCGAGGTCGACACGCAGCTCGGGGCTCGCCTGCCAGCGCAGCGCGAAATCGAGCGCATAGCCGTAGCCCCCGTCGCCATCCCTGCGGGTGGCGGGCCGGAAGTCGCTGCGGCCGGGGTTCGGATCCGCCGGGGACTCGTAATCGAGCCCGTCGTACAAGAGCGTGCGCACGCCATGGATGTTGGCCGTGCCATCCTCCACCTCGACATGGCCCACGACGCGCTCGACGCGGAGCTGGTCGGCCTTCAGCAGGTTCAGCGCAACCGAGCCCGACAGGGTCTCGGAGGCGAGCGGGAGCGCGAGGGCGAAGCGCACGCCGTGCGCGCTGAAGCCGGTGAATTCATAGTCGAGCCCGTACCCCCGGTTGGTATCGAGCAGGCGTAGCGGGTCGTCCGAGGCCGCATAGACCACGATCGAGTCATGGTTGGTTCTGCCGAAGCCATCGGCCCGGGTGAACACGCCGACGCTCCAGCCGTCACCGGTGTAATCCAGGCCGGCACGCCCAAACGCGACCGCCAGGTTACGACCGGCGCGTGGGTCGGCAGGCTGCGTCCACGCGTCATCGATATCCTTGGCCGCGATGAAGTCGTCGGCAGCGAAGGCGGTCGCCGAAAAGGACACGCCACGCGGCAAGTCCGCCACAGGTGCGGTCGATACCGCCATCAGGTCGGCTGCCGTCGCGTTGGCAGCGACGGCGATGCCCAGGGAGAGGGCGAGGAATTTCATCGAAGCATCCCAGGAAGGTCAAAAAAAGCGGGCGACCAGCGCCCGCTTTCGTGTGCAGCAGAAGAACTCCGGATCAGAACAGCGACTCGCTGGTACCGTCGATGAAGCTGACCATGTCGCGGCCGATCGAGCCGAGCTTGCGGCCATCGGCGGCGAGTACCTCGCCGTTCTGGCTGTACTCGGAGTAGCTCAGTTTCACGCCATTGTTGTTGGCGAGATTCCAGACCCACTCCGGATCGGCGGGCGAGCCCTCCGTGCGCGCAGCGCTGCCCTGCAGGGCGACACCATTGCCCGTGGCGAAGTCGAAGCTCAACGACTCCTTCAGCCATTCGTCACGCTTGGCCTGGAGATTGAGCGTCAAGCCTGCCTTGTCCTTGGCTTCGAAAAGGGTGCCGACGAAGCTGCCCTGGAGCTTGGCGAAGTTGCTCGCCGACTCGTCCTCGTAGGGCTTGTAGCCGTTGGACCAGTTCTGGCCCAGCGTGAAGAGCCCGTCGAAGAGGGTGAACTGCTCGGGCACATTCTCGAACTTGCCCGAGAGCTTGGCTGCGGCAGGCTGATAGTCGATCCAGTCCTGGCCGGGCGCCTGGCTCTCGAGCACCCCGGAGGCCTCGAGCCGGCCGGTGAAGCGGAAGTTCGGGCTGCTCGCCACCAGCGTGACATCGAGCGCCGGGCTGACGATCTTGCCGGCGACACCGCCCATGTCGAAGCTCAGGTTGGAGATCTCGGCCTTGAAGAGGCTTGCGTCTTGCGCGTCCACCGAGCTCAGCACGCCCGTGCCCTTGAGCTTGTAGTCCTTGGTGACTTCCTGATCGCCACTGACCGTCACATCCACATCGACCAGCGTGGCCGCCGCGCCTTCGGCCATCGGCGCATAGCGGCCCGAGAGCCTGGCGGTGGTGCCGGTGAAGCCGATGGTTCCGGTGTATCCCGTGTAGGCCGTCTCGCCGCTGTTTCCGCCGTACGCGCCCCAGAACTCTTCGCGCACGAGGTTCCAGCCGACGCGCCCGTCCGTGGTCTTGTCAAGCCCCACTTCGAGCACGGAACCGTCCCGATAGATCCGGCAGGCGGCAGACGCCCCGGCACTCTGGATCTCGCATCCACCCTCGTAACCCCAGACAAAAGTCTGCGTGGTATCCACCGCCGCCGCGCCGGGATAAACGCCGAGCATCACACTCGCAGCCTTGGTCAGGACCTCCAACTCGTCGATCGCGCCGAGGAGCTCGAGCTGGTTGGTGGTCTCGTTCCGCATGCGTTCATACTGCTTGTCGAGCGAACCGGTTCCACTGTCGTTCGACATGGCAAGGATCTGTTCACGCAGCGCGCGCAGCATCGTCCTGGCCTGATCGATCTCGCTCTCGTAGACCGCCTCGGTCACGTCGTCCGTCACAGCCTCGACAGACTTGGGAGCCTCGATCTTCGCCACCAATTCGGCCTGGACCGCAGGCGCGTAAACCTCGGCGATCTCGGCGAGTTTCGTCGCGAAGCTCCCGAGCGAATCGGTGTCCTGCAGCAGGCCAGCGGCGGCATCGGGATTGGACACATCGACGAGCCCGGACAGCACCGCAAGCACGATGGCAAGGCGAGACGCCGGATCGGTGGACGTGACGCGGTCGGACTCGCTGCCGATCAGCACGGGCGCGTCGAACAAGCCGGCACCGTCCTGCAGGAAGCGAAGACGGGTCTCCTCCTGCCCTGCACGAATCGCCTGCGGCGTCACCCCGGTTTCAAGCTTCCCCGCCGAGGTGAGCAGGCCACTCGCCGCCAGGTGCGTGAGCACATGCACGCCGACCTCGGAGCGGAACTCCGTCAGCAGGGCATTGAGCACCCGTCCGGCAACAAAATCCTTCGGCGCCCTGGCCGCTTCGTCGAAGTACTGGCAACCGTCAGCCCCTTTCACGCGCGCCACGATCGGGCCCTCGGGCCGGACGAAGGACAGCACGGCCTTGCCGTCTGCGCCCACCTTGACGCTGTCGAGCACCGAGCCGTCGGCCTTCAGCGCCTCGACCGAGCAGCTGGTATTGAACTTGCCGAGCGAGGGCGTCACGGTCATCGACGAAGTGACGGGGGCCGGCGCCGGAGCTTCCGATCCACCGCCACCGCCACCGCCGCAGCCCACCACCAGCATCGCCCCTGCCACCGCGAGCGCCATCGCCGAAATGTTCTTATTCATTTGAAATTCTTCCAGAGAGATCCGCATCGTTTGATCGCTGCGCTTCGCCGCCAACTCGAGTGGTCGATCACAGCGGCTGCGATCATGCCCAGCGCGTATCCTCGATGCAAGCATGGGTAGGACTGTCGTCATCCGGCGCGTAACATTTACCACGGGGGCACGAATTTACCCACCCGAAAATGCAGACGGGACGAGGATGCCTTGAACACGATCCAATCTTTTATTTCCCAATTCGGGCTCTTTCCCTTCAATAGCACGACGTTCGGAACACGCCTGAAACATGGAGCAGGGACAATCCCGTGTTTTGGATTTCGCGGATGCCCTGCCCACCCAGGTTTGCGGACCCGTGGCCCGCCTCGAGCGCGAGACAGCGCCGTGGCAAGCGACGGCGCCGCCCCCGGAGCCCGGGAATCCTCGCGGCCAGCCGGAAAGCGTCGGCTCGAAATACTGGACGCTCATCCGCTGGCATATACTTGCGGGCCTTTTACAAGGCCCGACGCCTGCGTCTTCAGCCTTCCGTGGCGCCCTGATCCTGCCAATGCCGATCTTCCTCCGCCGCCTCACCGGCCCCCTCCGCTCATTTCCCAACACACCGAGGGCGTTCGCCTGGCTGCTCGCGGTGGGTCTCTGCGCGTGGGTCATGGCGGAGCTGTTCTGGCAGTTCGCCGCGCCCCAACCCGTGGCCGCGCTGGCGCGCCACGAGCCCGACCCCCGCAAGGTGGCCGTCCGCATCGGCCTGCACGTCGGCCGCGCCGTACCCGCCGCGGACAGCGCGCCGGCACGCGCCGCGATCCCGGATGCGCGCTACACGGTCACCGGCATCGCCACCGGCTTCGGCGCCCTGCCCGGCTTCGTGATCCTGCAGGCCGACGACGGCTCCACCCTCAGCCTGAGCCCCGGCCAGGCCCTGCCCGATGGCCGCAGGCTGGTTCGCCTGCTGCCTGAAACCGCCGAATTCGAGCTCGACGACCGTCGCAGCAGCCTCGCCCTGCCCGCCCGCGGCGGCGAGCCCGGCGACGCCCTCCGCCCACCCACGCCCGTCGCCGACGGCGGGCCCAGACGCGATCACCGATGACCCGCCTCTCCACCCCACGATCGCCTTCCCGCCCCTGCCGTGCGCACGGCAGGAATGCACTGCGCCGCGCCCTGTGCTCGATCACCCTCTCCGCGCTCGTCTTCTCCGCGCTCGGCCTCGGCACGCCACCGGCGCTCGCGGCAGGCGAGCCGGTGGCGCTCAACTTCCAGAACGCCGAGATCGACTCGGTGATCCAGGCAATCGGGCGCATCTCGGGGCGCAACTTCCTCATCGACCCGCGCGTCAAGGGCAAGATCAACCTCATCACCAACACCCCGGTGGCGCCCGAGCTGACCTACCAGATCCTGCTCTCGGCGCTGCGCCTGCAGGGCTACGCGGCGATCGAGGAGTCGGGCGTGACCAAGCTGGTGCCCGAGGCCGACGCCAAGCTGCACGGCGTTCCGGTGGTGAGCAACCGCCAGGGTGCAGGGGGCACCCGCGGCGACCGCCTGGTGACCCAGGTCTTCGCGCTGCGCCACGAGTCGGCGGCGCACATGGTCAACGTGGTGCGCCCGCTGGTATCGGCCAACAACGCCGTCACCGCCTTCCCCGGCAACAACACCCTGGTGGTCACCGACTACGCCGAGAACCTGCGCCGGCTGGCGACGGTGATCGACTCGATCGACACCCCGCAGGGCGACGTCGCGGTGCTGCACCTGCAGCATGCGATGGCCAACGACCTCGCCCCGGTGCTCACCCGCCTGCTCGCGGAGCAGCAGGCCGGCGGCCAGAACGCGGGCGGCCTGGCGCCGCCGCAGATCGTCGCCGAGCCCAACAGCAACAGCCTGCTGGTACGCGCCGAAACGCCCAGCCGCCTGGCCGCGCTGCGCCAGCTCGTCACGGCGCTCGACCGTCCCGGCGCGGGCGGCGACATCCGCGTGGTCTACCTGCGCAACGCCGACGCCACCCAGGTGGCCGCCACGCTCAACGCCGCGCTCGCCGGCGAGGGCGGCACGAGCGAGGCCACGGCCGCCCAGCCGCTGTCGCGCAACGGCGGAAGCGCTGGCTTCGGCACAGGCAGTTCAGCCACGTCCGGAATGGGCGTCGCCAGCGCCCCCCTGCGCGGCACCGGCTCCACCACCAGCAGCACGGCAGGCGGACTCTCCGCAACCACGCGCGGCGGCATGGTGCAGCCGGATGCGGTGAACAACGCCCTCATCATCACCGCGCCCGACGCCATCTACCGCAACCTGCGCACGGTCATCGACCAGCTCGACCGCCGCCGCGCGCAGGTCTACATCGAGGCTCTGATCGCCGAGATCTCCACTGAGCGTGCCGCCGAGTTCGGCTTCCAGTGGGTGGGCGGCGCCTCCTCGGGCGAGGTCGGCATCCTGGGCGGCCAGCTCTTCAACAGCGGCGGCAGCAACCTCGGTCAGCTGATCGCCGGCAGCGCCGGCAACGGCACGCCGACCCTGCCCGACAACGGCCTCAACCTGGTTGTGGGTGGCGGCAAGGTCAACGTGCCCGGCCTCGGCGAGGTGCTCAGCCTGGGCGTGCTCGCCCGCTTTCTCGAGAACGAGGTCAGCGCCAACATCCTGTCCACGCCCAACCTGATCACCCTCGACAACGAGGAGGCGCGTATCGTCGTCGGCCGCAACCTGCCCTTCGTGACCGGGCAGTACGCCAACACCGGCGGCGGCACCACGCCCGCCAACCCCTTCCAGACCATCGAGCGCCGCGACGTCGGCCTCACCCTGCACGTCAAGCCGCAGATCTCCGAGGGCGGCACCATCCGCCTGCAGATCTACCAGGAGGCCTCGGCCGTGGTGGGTAGCGCGGAGAGCGCGGCGGCCGGCAACTCGGTGACCACCAAGCGCTCGATCGAGTCCATGGTGCTGGTCGACGACGGCGCCATCCTCGCCCTCGGCGGCCTGGTCGAGGACAGCTACACCGGCAGCGAGGAGAAGGTGCCGGTGCTCGGCGACCTGCCCTTCGCCGGCAACCTGTTCCGCTACGACACCCGCAAGCGCTCCAAGACCAACCTGGTTGTGTTCCTGCGCCCGGTGATCCTGCGTGACCGCGACAGCTACGCCGCGCTCACCGACAGCCGCTACGACTATGTGATCGGCCGCCGCGACGAGCTGCCCTCGCGCGCCAACCTGCTGCGCGACCCGCCGCCGGGCGAGCCGGCGCCGGTGGTCGACCTCGCCTTCCGGCCGCTGCTGCCCGCCGCCTCGCCGGTGGCCCCGCGCTGATGGGTTTCGAGCTGCCCTACGGCTTTGCCCGCGACCATGGCGTGCTGGTCGCCGCGCTCGGTGCCGAGCACGCCGAGGTGCTCGTGCGCGAGGACGCCCACCCGCAGGCGCTCGCCGAGGTGCGCCGCAGCGTCGGCCTGCCGCTGCGCCTGCAGCGCGTGCCGCGCGCGCTCTTCG
>NZ_AMXF01000111.1 GCF_000310225.1 Thauera phenylacetica B4P | reverse complement strand
AGCGCGCGCCGCAGCGGGCGCCGGCGCAGGCGCGCGCGCGCGAGCAAGACGAGCGGCGGCAGGGCCAGCGCGGCGACCTGCAGGAAGAAGCCGGGCGTGAGGAGCTCGCGCGCCTCGGCGAGGTCGGTGCGCAACACGTTGCGCAGCATGCTGGGGTCGAAATACACGCCGAAGTGACCGGCGTAGTAGCTCGACACCGCGGCCACGAGAATCAACCCGCCCAGCAGCGGTTTGGTCGTCCAGCGGTTGAGCAGCGGCGCGAGCAGCACGACGTTGAGCGCGGCGAGCGCCACGCCGAGCGCGAGCACGTAAAAAAGGCCGCCGCCCTCGCCGCCGCGGCTGGCGAGCAGGGCGCGCCAGAACGGGGTGTTGCAGGCGAACGCAAAATAGAGGCCGAGGCCGATCAGCAGGCCCTCGATCGACAGCTGCGGGCGCCAGCGCCGCGCGGCGGCCCAAGCGGAAGCGAACGGCGAAGCCCCCTGCGCGCCGCGGCCGACGGACGTCGGGGCGGCGGCAGAGGGCGCGCGGGGCGGGACGATGGACAGACGCGGTTCGGACATGGTTGCGCGGAGCCTGGGGAGGATCGGCGCAATCTACGCAGGCGCGCGTGAGGAAAGCGTGATGCGGGTGTGAGGAAAGTGTGAGCGCGATCTGCCCGCGCTGCGCCCGGTGGGCCTCAAGCGGCGGCGGGTTCGAAGTCGATCGTCAGGCAGGCGCCGCCGTCGGGACGGTTGGCGGCGCGCACCGTCCATCCGCAGGCGGTGCAGATGTGCTGCACCAGTGCCAGGCCGAGGCCGTGCCCCGGCTTGCCGCCGCCGCGGCGGAAGCGCTCGAAGCTGCGCATCGGGTCCTCGCTGCCGAAGCCGGGGCCGCGGTCGCACACGGCAAGTTGCCGCCCTTCCAGCACCACCTCGATCGCACGCCCTTCGCCGTGGCGCAGCGCGTTCTCCAGCAGGTTGTGCAGCACCAGCACCAGCAGGCTGGGGTCGGCGACGACCTCGGCCCCGGGGTCGATGCGGATGCTGGGCGCCTCGGCCTCCGCCGCGGGCGGGTGCAAGCGGGCCCAGGCTTGGCGCACCGCCGCGCCCACGTCGATCGGCTCGAGCGCCTGCGGCCGCGCCTCGCGGGCGAGTAGCAGCAGGCTGTGGGCGAGCGTGGTGGTGCGGTCGGTGGTGGCGATGATGCGCTCGGCGCGGCGGCGGGCCTTGTCGGAAAGCGCCGGATCGATCAGCAGCATCTCGGCGTCGCTGCGGATGCCGGCGAGCGGCGTGCGCAGCTCGTGCGACAGGTTGGCGTTGAAATCGCGCTCGCGAGCCAGCACGGCGGCCTGGCGCGCCTCGGCGCGGTCGAGCGCGCGCGCCACCACCAGGAGCTCGGCGTCGAGCCCATCCTCGGCGAAGGGCTCGCCATCGCGCCCCTCCTCGACACGTTCGGCCAGCGTCTCCAGCCCGCGCGTGAGCCGTGCGGCGATGGCGTACACGAGGAGGAAGGACAAGGCGGTCAGCACCAGGCCGCCAATCACCACCGTGGCGACCACGGCCGACTCGCGCTCGCGATGTTCGGATTCGTCGTAGATCAGCACGTAGCGCTGGCCGTCGGCCTCGCGCACCGCGACGTGCAACTCGCGCCCGGCGGACCAGTCCTCATGGTCGCCCACCGCGAGCGCGGCCAGCTCGGGGCGGAGCCCTTGCGGCGGCGTCTCGCCGGGGGCGAAGCGGTAGAGCGTCATGTTCGGCGTCTGCGGCCCGATCAGGGTGCCGAGGCGGCGGCTGTGCTCGATGCTGTAGTGCAGCTGCTCGTCGAGCGTGCCGTCGATGAACTCCTCCTCCATCTCTTCGTTGAGCCGCACCAGCGCGAGCGACTGCGCCACGATGAGCACGACCAGCACGGCCGTGACCGACACCGCGATGCGAAAGCGCATGCCGCCCGGCAGCCAGCGCCGGCCACCGCAGCGCGCACCGCCCTCAGCGGCCGACGAGCTTGTAGCCGAGGCCATGGACATTCACCACCTGGATGGGCGCGTCGTCGCCGAGGGCGCGACGCAGGGTGTGCAGCACGCTGCGCAGGTTGTCGCTGCTGTCCTGCTCGTGGCCCCACACCGCGATCTCGAGCTCGCGGCGCGAGAACACGCGCTCGGGCTGGGCGAGCAGCTCGGCGACCAGGCGCAGGGGCTTCGGCGGCAGCGTGAGCGGGCGGCCGTGCAGGCACAGCGCCTGGGTCGCGGCCCGGAACTCGAGCGCGCCGTAGCGCAGCACCGGGTCGGCCGCCCACACGGCGCTGCGCCGCGCCAGCGCCAGCAGGCGCACCTCGAGCTCCTGCAGCGCGAAGGGCTTCACCAGGTAGTCGTCGCTACCGGCCTCGAAGCCGAGCAGCTTGTCTTCCAGCGTGTCGCGCGCGGTCAGCACCAGGATCGGCGTGGCGCGGCCCTCGCTGCGCAGCCGGCGCGCGAGCGCGAGGCCGTCGCCGTCGGGCAGGTTGCGGTCGAGCACCAGGGCGTCGAACGCGCTGCGCGCGAGCAGCGCCGAGGCCGCCGCGATCGAGTCGGCGTAGTCGCACTGGTGGCCGCGCGCCTCGAGGTAGTCGTAGAGGTTCTCGGCGATGGTGCGGTCGTCTTCGACGATGAGCAGGTGCATCGGGAGGATGGGGTCTGGTCTAGGGCCGTGCGGCGGCCGCGCGGTCCGGGTGCCCTTCCCCGCCCTGCAGGATGGTCGGCGGGATGGGCTCGAGGTGGGTGGCGAGGCGGGTGCCGGTGCGCTCGAGCACGACGCGTTCGAGCGCATCGGCGACGGCGTGGGCCTCGGCGACGGTCCAGTCGCCGGGCACGCACAGCTCGATGTGGGCGAAGTGCAGCGCGCCCGCGGCGCGTGTGGTGAGCTTGCTGTGGAAGCATCCCGGGGGCGCGGCCTCGGCCAGCGTGCGCTCGATCGCCGCAACTTCGGCCTCGGACAGGGCGCGGTCCATAAGGCCGTCGATCGAGCGTCGCATCAGCTCCCAGCCCTCGCGCAGGATGTTGAGCGCGACCGCGCCGGCCACCACCGGATCGAGCCAGCTCCAGCCCGTAGCACCCGCCAGGCCGACGCCGCACACCACGCCCGCGGTGGTCCACACGTCGGCCATCAGGTGGCGTGCATCGGCTTCGAGGGCGACCGAGCGGTGCGCGCGGCCGACCTGCAGCAGCACGCGCGCGACCAGGAAGTTGATCAGGCTCGCGCCGACCGACAGCAGGGTGCCGAGCCCCAGTGCGCCGATCGGCTGCGGATTGAGCAGGCGCTCGCCGGCGGTGAGCAGGATGATCAGCGCGGCGATGAAGATCAGCCCGCCCTCGAACGCGGCGGAGAAGTATTCGGCCTTGCCGTGGCCGTACTGGTGATCCTCGTCGGCGGGGCGCTGCGCGTAGGACACCATCCACAGCGCAAAACCGGCGCCGGCCAGGTTGACCACCGACTCGAGCGCGTCGGACAGGTAGCCGATCGAGCCGGTCAGCCACCAGGCGCCGGTCTTCATTGCGATGGTGCTGAGCGCGGCGGCGAGCGAGAGCAGCAGGGCCTGGCGCGGCGTGATGGAGGTCATCGGTTCACAGGGCGGTGGGTCGGCTGGCGGAGCACCCCAGGGTCTCCAGGACGCGATTGTAGAGGCGTTGATCGTCTTCGAGGCGCTGCACCGCGAGCAGGCGGGCTTCGAGATGGGTGGCGCCGCGCACCAGGACCAGCGCGTCGCGCATGTCGCTCACCAGTTCGCTGGCCTGCGCGCGCTGCGTCGCCGGCGTCGGCGCCGGCAGGCCGGCCTGCAGGGTATCGAGGTGGGCCTCCAGCGCCTGCGCCAGGGTCTGGTAGGGCGCGGGCGCGTTCGCCTGCGCGGCGCCGCGCGCGCGCGCCTCGCGCACGTGAGCCTCCACGGCATCGAGTTCCTGGTGCAGCGCCTGGCAGGCCTGCGGCGACAGCGCCGTCGGTTCGTCCCCGGCTGCGCGGGCGTGGGTGGCGATCCCGGCGGCAAGCGCCAGTAGCAGCGTCGAAATCAAGCTCTTGGTCATCATTGGAAAGGCTCCGTGGTCGGGACAGCCCGCAGCATGCGGCCGCGATCCTTAAGCGGACCTGAACGGCCGGCCCCGGGACGGCGTCGCCATGCGATGCGCACCGGCCTTGTCCGGCGACAAGACCGGCGGCGGGTTCGGCGCGGATACTACCGGGAGGTGGCGCTCGACGAGGCACGCTGGCCGCGCCTCGGTGCGCGCACCGAAATGCGATCGAACGGAGAACATGATGAAGAACATCCGGTTTGCGTACGCGGCGCTCCTGCTGCTGCTCAGCCTGCTGTGGTGGATGGCCGATCCGCTGCTGCCCAACGGCTACGAATACTTCGCCCTGCGCACGGTGGCGATCAACTACACCGGCGTGATCGGCATCGGCGTCATGAGCGTGGGGATGATCCTGGCGCTGCGCCCGGTGCGGGTCGAGCCGCTGCTCGACGGGCTCGACAAGACCTATCGCCTGCACAAGTGGCTGGGCATCACCGGCCTGGTGTTCGCGGTGATCCACTGGCTGTGGGCGCAGGGCACCAAGTGGGCGGTGGGCTGGGGCTGGCTGGTGAAGCCCGAGCGGGGGCCGAAGCCGACGCTCACCGACCCCGTCGAGAGCTTCTTCCGCGCCCAGCGCGGCCTGGCGGAATCGGTCGGCGAGTGGGCCTTCTACGCGGCGGTGGTGCTGATCGTGATCGCGCTCGCGAAGCGCTTTCCGTACCGTCTGTTCTTCAAGACCCACCGCCTGCTGGCCCTCGCCTACCTCGCGCTGGTCTTCCACTCGGTGCTGCTGACGCCCTTTGCCTACTGGGCGCAGCCGATGGGCATCGTGCTCGCCGTGCTGATGGCCGGCGGCAGCGTCGCCGCCGTGGTGTCCCTGTCCGGACGCGTCGGCCATCGGCGCAAGGCGGTGGGCGAGATCGAGGAGCTGGTGCCCTTCCCCGACAACCGCGTGCTCAAGGTGGCGATCCGCTTCAAGGACCGCTGGCCGGGGCACGAAGCCGGGCAGTTCGCCTTCGTCACCTTTTCGACGGACGAAGGCGCGCACCCCTTCACCATCTCCTCGGGCTGGCAGGGGGACGGCCGCCTGTTCTTCCTGATCAAGGGCATCGGCGACTACACCGCCCGCCTGCGCGAACTGCTCCGCGTCGGCGACCTCGTCACCGTCGAAGGCCCCTATGGCCGCTTCGATTTCGCCAGCGGCAGCGTCGGCGGCAAGCGCCGGCAGATCTGGGTCGGCGGCGGCATCGGCATCACGCCCTTCATCGCCCGCATGAAGGCGCTCGCGGTGGCGCCCGACGGGCGCGAGGTCGATCTGTTCTACAGCACCGCCGAACCCGACCAGGAGTTCATCGCCCGCCTGCAGCGCGATGCGCAGGCGGCGGGCGTGAGGCTGTACGTGCTGGTGAGCGCGCGCGACGGCCGCCTCGACGTGGCGCGCATCTGCGACACGGTGCCGGGATGGGCCGAGGCGGACGTCTGGTTCTGCGGACCCGGCCGTTTCGGCCAGGCCCTGCGCGAGGGCTTCGTCGCCCGGGGCCTGCCGGCGGCCGACTTCCACCAGGAACTCTTCGACATGCGCTGAGCGCGGGCGGCGTGCGGGCGCATCGGCGCCCGTCCCCGCCGCTCCTTGGCGCACGCTCTTTCTCCGTTCAGGTTCGATTCAGTGGCGCACTTGCACACTGGGCTCGCGATTCCGGACGACTGGCATCCGCGATGCCCGTCCGGTCGAGTCTTCAGCCCGGATCAAGGAACGAACCATGAACAGCCAATTCCGCGCGTTTGCGCTGCTGTGCGGCCTCGCCGCCAGTGCCGGGGCGCTCGCCGCCCCGAGCACCGCCCTCCTGGAGCGCTACGCCGCCGAGGCGCGCGTCGCCGACCCCGCCTTTGCGGGTTTTTCCGCTGCACGCGGCGAAGCCCTGCACCGCACCCGCCACGGCCTCGGCAAGCCCGACACGCCCGCCTGCACCTCCTGCCATGGCGAGAACGCGCGCGCCGCCGGCCAGACCCGCACCGGCAAGGCCATCGAGCCGATGGCGGTGTCGGTGTCGGCCACACGCTACGGCGATCCGGCGAAGGTCGAAAAATGGTTCAAGCGCAACTGCAACGAGGTGCTCGGCCGCGAGTGCAGCGCACGCGAGAAGGGCGACTGGCTCGCCTGGATGAGCACCCAATAACGCCACCCCGGAGACCCGTCATGAAGACCCCCGCCCTTCGCCCCCTCGCCCTCGGTGCCGCCGCGATCGCCGTGACCCTCATGCTGCTCGGCCGCGCCCAGGCCGGCGACGACGACTTCTATCCGCCGGTCACCGACCCGCTCACCGTGCAGGAGTGCGCGAGCTGCCACATCGCCTTTCCGGCGTCGATGCTGCCCGCGGCGTCGTGGAGACGCATGATGGGCGAACTGGAGAACCATTTCGGCGACGACGCCAGCGTCGATACCGACACCACCGCCGCGATCACCCGCTACCTCGTCGATCACGCCGGCGACGCGCGCGGGCAGCCGGGCAAGCTGCTGCGTGGCCTGCGCCCCGGCGATGCCCCCCTGCGCATCACCGAACTGCCGAAGTGGGTACATGAGCACGACGAGGTCCCGCGCTCCGAGTGGACCCGCAAGGACGTCGGCAGCAAGGCCAACTGCACCGCGTGCCACATCGACGCCGCGAAGGGCTACTTCGAAGACGACTGAAGGAGGGACCGGATCATGAAACGCTTTCTGTCCGCCTTCATCGTCCTGGTCGGCCTGGCCTGGGGCGTGGAAATGCTATCGGCGACGGGCGCCGTCGCCAGCGCGCCGGGCAATCCCTGGGCGGTGCGCGAGCACGCGCTGACGCTCACCGGCCTGGGGTCCTTCGCGCTGATGTCGCTGGCGATGGTGCTCGCCACCCGTCCGGCCCGGCTGGAGCGCTTTTTCGGCGGCATGGACCGCATCTACCGTGTGCACAAATGGGCCGGCATCCTCGCGGTCGGCTTCGCGGCACTGCACTGGCTGGTCGAGCTCTCCGACGACCTCATCAAGACGCTGTGGGGGCGCGAGGGGCGCCTGCCCAAGGATCACGGCGGCGGCCTGCTCGAAGCCATGCGCGACGTCGCCGAGGAGCTGGGCGAGTTCGCGATCTACGCGCTGCTGGCGATGCTGGTGCTGACGCTGTGGAAGCGCTTCCCGTTCCGGATCTGGCGTTACGTTCACAAGGGGATGCCGGTCCTGTACCTGGCGCTCGCCTTCCATGCCGCCTTCCTGGCGCCGCTCGACTACTGGACGCAACCGGTCGGCGTGCTGCTGGCGAGCCTGATCGCCGCCGGCAGCGTCGCCAGCGTGCGGGTGCTGGCCGGGCGCATCGGCCAGGACCGCCGCGTCGGCGGTGTGGTGGAGTCGGTCCGCGACGCCGGCGCGGGCGTCACCGAGGTGGTCTGCCGGCTCGACGAGGGCTGGCGCGGACACCGGCCGGGGCAGTTCGCCTTCGCGACCTTCGATCGCCTGGAGGGTGCGCATCCCTTCACGATCGCCGGCGCCGACCGCGGCGACCATCGGGTGCGCTTCCAGATCAAGGCCCTGGGTGACTACACCCGCGGCCTCGCGCAGCGCCTGCAGCCGGGTCGGCCCATGCAGGTCGAAGGCCCCTATGGATGCTTCGATCTGCCGCAGTCGCTGGACGGGCGGGAGCAGATCTGGATCGCCGGCGGCATCGGCGTGACCCCCTTCCTCGCCTGGCTCGAGGCGCTGCAGGCGAGGCCGGAGCAGGCGCCCGACGTCGATTTCTACTACAGCGTGCGCGAGCATGCGACCGACCCCTTCGTCGCCCGCCTCCAGGCCTTGTGCGCAAACCTGCCCGCGGTGCGCCTGCACGTGATCAGCGGCGCCCGCAACGAGCGCCTCACCGCGGCGACGCTGCGCGACCGCCCGCGCGCGGGCGCGGCGCCGGAGATCTGGTTCTGCGGGCCGCACGGCCTCGCCACCAGCCTGCGCGAGGGCCTGCGCGGTCTCGGCATGGGCGGCGCGCGCTTCCACCAGGAGGCGTTCGAGATGCGCTAGCGCGTCGGGCGCGCGTGCAGGTCCTCGACCGTGGTGCGTGCCGGCGGCTGGGCAAGGAGCAGGCCGAGCAGCTGCTCGCGCTGGCGCACGTTGAGGATCGCGCGCTCGGCGATCAGCTGCTCGATGATCAGGCGCTGCTGGGCCTGCTGCAGCTCGGCGATCGCCGCACGCTCGGCTTCGATGCGCAGCGGGTCGATCGACTCGGCGAAGAGCGCTTCGACGAGGGCGTGGCGGTGACGCTCCAGGCGGACGGCGGCCGCCTCGAACTGCTGCAGGAAGGGCGCTTCGACCGCCTCCCAACGCGCGCGCTGCGCCTCGTCGAGCGCCAATACCCGATGAAGGGGTGGCGCCGGCGTGGCGGCGGCACCCGGCCCGAGCCGATCCAGCAGCACGGCGCCGAGCACGCCGAGGTTGAGCGCGACCGACAGCAGCAGCGCCATTCCAGGCTTGGTGGTCTTCATCGCGTGCTCCCGCTTGCGCCGCAGGCCCCGGCCCGCGGACAGAGATTTCCCGGTGGGACGGCGCCGAACACGCTCATGGCGGCCAACGTCGTGTTCGCTGCAGGCGGCGACCGCGGCGCTTCGAGCTCCATCAGCAGTCCGCCCAGCCACAGCCCGAGCCCGACGGCTGCGACGGAACCGGCGAACGGAGAGAGGCCGAAGCGCCAGGGCGTCGGCGGGCGGAGTCGATCCGCCCAGCGCACCCACCAGGGGCTCTGCCTGCGCTTGCGCGCGGCCGGCGTCGCGCCCGCCTGCAGGCGGTCGACCAGCTGTGCTGCCAGATCGACCTCGAGGCGGATGGCGGGGAGCGCCGCAAAGGCGTCGCGCAGGGCGCGCAATTCGGCGAGCCGGCGCGTGCAGCGCGGGCAGCCCGCGCAGTGCGCGATCAGTCCGGTGCCGGCCTCGGAGGGCAGGGCCGCATCGGCGAGGGCCGACAGCGCTTCGTCGGCGGGGCACGGCCCGGAAGGGCACGACCCTGTGGGACAAGAGCTATTCATGGGAGGCTCCGGTGTGCGGGTCGAAATGTTCGAGCAAGGCGCTGCGTGCGCGTGCGAGGCGGGATTTCACCGTGCCCTCGGCGATGCCGAGGACGCTCGCCAGTTCGCCGTAGGCCAGGCCCTCGACCTCGCGCAGCAGCAGGATCTCGCGGTGCTCGGCGGCGAGCCGCCGCAGCGCGCGCTCGAGCTGGGCCTGGCGTTGTCGGCTGGCATAGCGGGCCTCCGGCCCCGGGGCCTCGTCGGCGACCTCCAGGCCTTCCTCCAGCGGCGCGAAGCGCACCACCTGCCGGCGGCGCAACTGGTCGAGCGCCGCGTTGCGCGCGATCTGCAGCAGCCAGGTGGAGAAGGCCGCCTCGGGGCGCCAGCCGGGCAAGGCCTGCCAGGCCTTGACGAAGACGTCCTGGCTCAGCTCCATCGCCTCCTCGCGGGCATCGAGCATGCGGTGGAGGAAGCGGAACACGCGCTCCTGATGGCGGCGGACGAGCGCGCCGAAGGCGGCCACGTCGCCAGCGCGGGCGCGGGCGAGCTCGCGCGCCTCGCCCGTGTCCGCGCCCGCGTCCGCCCCACTGCTCGGACGCTCGCCGATCATGCGCGCGGGAGATCCGTCACCAGGCCGTCCTCCGCTGCCGCTGTCGAATCAGTGTCCCGTCTCCAGCCCTTTCCAGCCCGGGTGGTCGAAGTGCGCGGCGTAGTCGTCGAGGGTCTGCGCGAGGTGGACGACGCCCTCCTCCGGCTTCGTTCCGGCGGCGTGGCCGCCGATTACCTCGACGCCCTCGCCGAGCCTGCCGATGATCGCGTGCAGCACCTCGTCCGCCTCGGGCTTCAGCTTGCAGTTCTGCACGATGTAGGCGACCTGCCCTTCGACGCTCTCGGCCAGCGCGCGATACTGCGCGCCATCGAAGCGCCCCGCATGCACCTGCGGGATGGCCCGCGCGAGCGCGTCGCGGATCGCCTCCATGCCGGTTCTGAGCGCGGCGTCGGTCTGCCATCTGGCGCCGTGGTCGAGCTGAAGGACCGCGGCGTGGGTATCGTGGCGATGGCTGTCGGCCGCCACGGCCGGGGTGATGGACAGCAGGCCGGCGAAGATCGCGACCGCGCCGCAGGCCAGCAGGCGGGAGGAGGAACGGGATTGCATGTCGAAGAGGTCCTTTCGTCGTGGGTTCAGGGGGCGGAATCGCCTTCCTGCACAATGAAACGAAGCGCCGCGCAAAATGTTCCATGCCCCGAGGCAAAAACCTTCCGCGCCGCACTGCCGGTCGCGCGCGGCATCGCGGAACCCGCCGACCTCCCCACACGAGCGGCCTTCACCCGGCCGCGCGCACCAGCCGCCCCTCCCCCGCCTCCTCGTGCGTCACCCCGTCGCGGATGTGGTAGATGCGCTTGAAGGTGGGGATGATCTTCTCGTCGTGGGTCACCACGATGATCGCGGTCTGGAACTGCGCGGCCATGTCGTTGAGGATGCGCACCACCGCCATCGCGCGCACGCTGTCGAGCGGCGCGGTGGGCTCGTCGGCGAGGATCACCGGCGGACGGTTGACCAGCCCGCGGGCGATGGCGACGCGCTGCTGCTCGCCGCCCGACAGCTGCGAGGGCATGGCCGCGGCGCGGTGCGAGATGTCGAGCGCGCCCAGCAGTTCCAGCGCCCGCGCCCGCGCCTCGGCGTTCGGCACCCCGGCGAGCATCGGCAGCAGGGCGACGTTGTCGGTGACGTCGAGGAAGGGGATCAGGTAGGGCGCCTGGAACACGAAGCCGATCTTGTCGCGGCGCAGGGCGCGCAGGTCGCGCACCTTCCAGCCCGCGTCGAAGATGCACTCCTCGCCCAGGGTCATGCGCCCCGCGCTGGGGTCGATGACCGCGCCGAGGCACTTCAGCAGCGTGCTCTTGCCCGAGCCCGAGGGGCCGATCAGGCCGACGACCTCGCCCGGGGCGACGCGCATGTCCACGCCCTTCAACGCATCCACCGCGGTGTCGCCCTTGCCGTAGCGCTTGGTGAGGCCTTCGATCAGGATGCCCTTGCCGGCGCGCGTCGCGCGGTCCATGTCAGCCTCCGATCGCTTCGGCCGGATCGACGCGCAGCGCGAGCCGGATCGACACCAGGCTGGCGAGCACGCAGATCGCCATCACCGCGGCGAAGCCCGCCACCGTGTCGGCCGGCACCAGCAGCACGTACTTGGGGAAGAAGGGCGCCGACCAGGTCGCGGCGATCTTGCCGACCACGAAGCCGATGAGCCCGAGCGCCACCGCCTGCTGCAGGATCATCGCGGCGATCGTGCGGTTGCGCGTGCCGATGAGCTTGAGCACCGCGATCTCGCGGATCTTGTCCATGGTCAGCGTGTAGATGATGAAGGCGACGATCGCCGCGCTCACCACCGCGAGGATGACGAGGAACATGCCGATCTGGCGCGCCGAGGTGGCGATCAGCTTGCCAACCAGGATGCCCTCCATCTGCGCGCGCGTATATACGGTGTGGCGCTGCCAGCGCCGGATGGATTCGGCCACCTCGTCGGGCGCGTGGCCGGGAGCGAGCGTGACCAGCACGGCATTCACATAGGGGTTGGCGCTCTGCGAGGCGAGCACCGCGTCGAGCAGGCCGGGCACGCCGGGACGGTTGAGCGCCGGGTTGGCCTCGGTGCGGCGGCGGCCCTGCAGGATGGCGTCGTTGTCCTTGAGGAACTGGGCCTCCTGCGCGTCCTTGAGCGGGATGAACACCATCGGGTCGCCCGCCGAGGACACCATGCGCCGCGTGAGCCCGACCACGGTGTACTGGTTGCGCCGGATGCCCACGCGCTCGCCGAGGCGAAGGCCGCTGGCGACGTCGGCCACCGCCTCGTAGTGGCCGCGGGTGATCTGCCGCCCGGCGACCAGGTAGGGCGGCCAGCCCGGCGTCGATCCCGCCTGGCCGGCGGCGATGCCGACCACCATCGCGCGCACGTCCTCGCTGCCCTTGCGCACCTGCATGGTCAGGTAGGTGATGTTGGCCGCGCCCGCCACGCCACGCTGGCCGAGCAGGCTGCGGTAGAGGTCGTCATGGACGCTGGAGGACTCCGCGTAGGGGCCAAGCGTGTCGCGCTGCACCACCCAGAGGTCGGCGCCGCTGTTGTCGAGCAAGGCCTTGCCGTCGTCGACCATGCCGCGATACACGCCCGCCATCACCAGGGTGACGCCGATCAGCAGCCCCAGGCCGATGCCGGTGAACACGAACTTGCCCCAGCCGTGCAGGATGTCGCGCCCGGCGAGGCTGATCATTTGGCGCCTCCGTCCAGCGCGGCGACGACCTCGATGCGGCGGCCGGCGCGCAGCGCGCCTTCGCTATAGACGACGATCTCGTCGCCCGCCGCCAGGCCGGCGCGCACCTGCATGCGCCCGTCGAGATCGCTCGCGCCCAGCTGCAGCGGCACGAAGCGCAGCTCGCCCTCCCCGCGCACCTGCCACACGCCGACCACGCCGGCTTCGCGCCGCACGGCGGCGTTGGGGATCACCGCCGCGGCCGGCAGCGGCGGCAGCGCCAAGCTGACCTCGGCCAGCTCGCCGAGCGGCGGCATCGGTTCGGGGAGGCGGTCGAAGACCACCTTGGCGAGCATCTCCTCGGTCACCGCGTCGGCCTTCGGCTCCACGCGCAGCACCCGCCCGGCGAGCGCCTCGCCGCTGCGCGAGCGCAGCACGACGCGGGCCGGCAAGCCGGCGGCGAGGCCGCCCGCGTTGACCTGGTCGAGGCGCAGGTCGACCCACAGCGTCGCCGGATCGACCACCTCCACCACCGCCTGGCCGGCCACGACCGTGGTGCCCGGCTCCACCTCGCGCAGCGTGACCACGCCATCGACCGGCGCGAGCAGACGCAGGTTGGCGAGCTGGGCCTGCAGCGCGGCGCCCTCGGCGCGTGCCCGCGTGCGCTCCTCGCGTGCGGCGGCGAGGCCGGCCTCGGCCAC
>NZ_AMXF01000110.1 GCF_000310225.1 Thauera phenylacetica B4P | reverse complement strand
CGCCGAGGCGCTCGAGCGCGCGCGCCCGCCCCCTCGCCACGCCGAGGCGCATCCGGGCGCGAGCGCGGACGAGTCCGCCACCGCGCGCAACAACTTCCTCGCGCTGATGTTCGTGCTCATGGTGGGCACGGCGGCGCTGCCGCACATCCTGATGCGCTACTACACCACGCCCGGCGTCATGGAGGCGCGGCGCTCGGTGCTGTGGTCGCTGTTCTTCATCTTCCTGCTCTACGTCACCGCGCCGGCCTACGCCGTGTTCGCGAAGTGGGAGGTCTATAACAACCTGGTCGGCTCGAACATCGCGATCCTGCCCGACTGGGTGGCGTCCTGGGGCAGGGTGGGCCTGGTGCGCATCGAGGACCTCAACGGCGACGGCATCCTGCAACTCGCCGAGCTGCGCCTCAACACCGACGTGATCGTGCTCGCCACGCCCGAGATCGCCGGCCTGCCCTACGTGGTCTCGGGCCTGGTCGCGGCCGGAGGGCTGGCGGCGGCGCTGTCCACCGCCGACGGCCTGCTGCTGACGATCTCGAACGCGCTGTCGCACGACCTCTACTACAAGGTGATCAACCCGCAGGCCACGACCCACCGCAGGCTGGTGATCTCCAAGTCGCAGCTGCTGGTCGTTGCGGTGGTGGCGGCCTGGGTGGCGTCGATGCGGCCGGACAACATCCTCTTCATGGTCGGCCTGGCGTTCTCGATCGGCGGCTCGGCCTTCTTCCCGGCACTCGTGCTGGGCATCTTCTGGAAGCGTGCCAACCGCCCCGGGGCGGTCACCGGCATGCTGGTCGGGCTCGCGGTCACGGTGTTCTATGTCGTGCGCACCCACCCCTTCTTCGGCGGCTCGATGGCCAACGCCTGGTTCGACATCAACCCGATCTCGGCCGGGGTGTTCGGCGTCCCGCTCGGCTTCGCGACCATCGTCGCGGTCAGCCTGCTGACCAAGCCGCCGCCGCAGGAGATCCAGGACCTGGTCGACTACGTGCGCTACCCCGACATCCCGGGCCAGCCGCGGCCGCATCTCTGAGCGGGCACTTGAAGCGCCGCGGATGTGCCCCACATAGGGTTCAGTTCAACGAATCCCGAGGATCGTCCCCATGCGTTTCGACAAGCTCACCACCAAGTTCCAGCAAGCCCTCGCCGATGCGCAGAGCGTCGCCGTGGGCAACGACCAGCAATTCATCGAGCCGCTGCACGTGGTGCAGGCCCTGCTCGAGCAGGACGACGGCGGCAGCGTGTCGCTGCTGCAGCGCGCCGGCGTCAATGTGCCGCCGCTCAAGACCGCGGTGGGGCGCGCCATCGGCCGCCTGCCCAAGGTCGAAGGCCACGGCGGCGAGGTCAGCATCGGCCGCGACCTCAACAACCTGCTCAACGTCACCGACCGCGAAGCGCAGAAGCGCGGCGACCAGTTCATCGCCAGCGAGATGTTCCTGCTCGCGCTCGCCGACGACAAGGGCGAGGCCGGCCGGCTGTTGAAAGAGAACGGCCTTGCGCGCAAGGCGCTCGAGGCCGCCATCGAGGCCGTGCGCGGTGGCGCCAATGTCGGCAGCCAGGACGCCGAGGGCCAGCGCGAGTCGCTGAATAAATACTGCATGGACCTCACCGAGCGCGCCCGCAGCGGCAAGCTCGACCCGGTGATCGGCCGCGACGACGAGATCCGCCGCGCCATCCAGATCCTGCAGCGCCGCACCAAGAACAACCCGGTGCTGATCGGCGAGCCGGGCGTGGGCAAGACCGCGATCGTCGAGGGCCTGGCCCAGCGCATCGTCAATGACGAGGTGCCCGAGACGCTCAAGGGCAAGCGCGTGCTCTCGCTCGACATGGCGGCGCTGCTCGCCGGCGCCAAGTACCGCGGCGAGTTCGAGGAGCGCCTGAAGGCGGTGCTGAAGGAGATCGCCCAGGAAGAGGGCCGCATCATCGTCTTCATCGACGAGCTCCACACCATGGTCGGCGCCGGCAAGGCCGAGGGCGCGATCGACGCCGGCAACATGTTGAAGCCCGCGCTCGCGCGCGGCGAGCTGCACTGCATCGGCGCCACCACGCTCGACGAATATCGCAAGTACATCGAGAAGGACGCCGCGCTCGAACGCCGCTTCCAGAAGGTGCTGGTCGAGGAGCCCTCGGTCGAGGCGACGATCGCCATCCTCCGGGGCCTGCAGGAGAAGTACGAGATCCACCACGGCGTCGACATCACCGACCCGGCGATCGTCGCCGCGGCCGAACTGTCGCACCGCTACATCACCGACCGCTTCCTGCCCGACAAGGCGATCGACCTGATCGACGAGGCCGCCGCGCGCATCAAGATGGAGATCGACTCCAAGCCCGAGGTGATGGACAAGCTCGACCGCCGCATGATCCAGCTCAAGATCGAGCGCGAGGCGGTGAAGAAGGAGAAGGACGAGGCTTCGCAGAAGCGCCTGCAGCTCATCGAGGAAGAGCTCGCCAAGCTGCAGCGCGAGTACAACGACCTCGAGGAGATCTGGAAGGCGGAGAAGTCCAAGGCCGCCGGCTCGGCCCACATCAAGGAAGAGATCGACGCGTTGCGTGCGCAGATGGCGGAGTTCCAGCGCAAGGGTCAGCTCGACAAGGTCGCCGAGCTGCAGTACGGCAAGCTGCCGCAGCTCGAAGGCCAGTTGAAGATGGCTGAGCAGGCCGGCGAGAACGCCACGCCCAACAAGCTGCTGCGCACCCAGGTCGGCGCCGAGGAGATCGCCGAGGTCGTCTCGCGCGCCACCGGCATCCCGGTGAGCAAGATGATGCAGGGCGAGCGCGAGAAGCTGCTGAAGATGGAAGACAAGCTGCACGAGCGCGTGGTCGGCCAGGACGAGGCCGTGCGCCTGGTGGCCGACGCCATCCGGCGCTCACGTGCCGGCCTGTCGGACGAGAACCGGCCGTATGGTTCCTTCCTCTTCCTCGGCCCCACCGGCGTCGGCAAGACCGAGCTGTGCAAGACGCTGGCGAACTTCCTGTTCGACTCCGAGGAGCACCTGATCCGCGTCGACATGAGCGAGTTCATGGAGAAGCACTCGGTCGCGCGCCTGATCGGCGCGCCCCCGGGCTACGTCGGCTACGAGGAGGGCGGCTACCTGACCGAGCAGGTGCGGCGCAAGCCCTACAGCGTGATCCTGTTCGACGAGGTCGAGAAGGCGCACCCGGACGTGTTCAACGTGCTGCTGCAGGTGCTCGACGACGGCCGCATGACCGATGGGCAGGGGCGCACGGTGGACTTCAAGAACACCGTGATCGTGATGACCTCCAACCTCGGCAGCCAGATGATCCAGGCCATGGCCGGGGACGACTACGGCGTGATCAAGCTCGCGGTGATGGCGGAGGTCAAGACGTACTTCCGCCCGGAGTTCGTCAACCGCATCGACGAGGTGGTGGTGTTCCACGCGCTGGACGAGAAGCACATCGCCGGCATCGCGAAGATCCAGCTGCAGTACCTCGAGAAGCGCCTGGCGCGGCTGGAGATGGGCATGGAGATCAGCGACGCGGCGCTCGCCGAGCTGGCGGAGGCTGGCTTCGACCCGGTGTTCGGCGCGCGGCCCTTGAAGCGCGCGATCCAGGAGCGCATCGAGAACCCGCTCGCGAAGGCGATCCTGGAGGGCAGGTTCGCACCCAAGGACCGCATCCGGGTGGATGCCGAAGGCGGGCAGCTGGTGTTCCAGCGCGCCGCGGCGCTCGTGTAATCGGGGCTGTCCTGCGGGTGTCGCCGCAGCTGCGAATGCGGCGGTCGGGCTATCGACGCACGTCACCCTCGGTCCCCGCCGCATTCGCGCCTGCCGGCGCTCCTACATCAACGCGGCGGGCCCTGTAGGAGCTGCGGCAGCTGCGAATGCGGCGGTCGAGACTTCGACGCGTGTCATCTTCGGTCCCCGCCGCTTTCGCGCCTGCCGGCGCTCCTACATCAGCGCGGCGGGCCCTGTAGGAGCTGCGGCAGCTGCGAATGCGGCGGTCGGGTTATCTACGCACGTCGCCCTCGGTCCCCGCCGCTTTCGCGCCTGCCGGCGCTCCTACATCAACGCGGCGGGCCCTGTAGGAGCTGCGGCAGCTGCGAATGCGGCGGTCGGGTTATCTACGCACGTCGCCCTCGGTCCCCGCCGCTTTCGCGCCTGCCGGCGCTCCTACATCAGCGCGGCGGGCTCGTCAGGCGAACGCGGCTGTCCGCTCCCGGGCCCACTCCCCGAACGCCTTCACCCCGAGCGGCCTCGAGAACAGGTAGCCCTGCATCGCGCCGCATCCGCGGCTGCGCAGGTAGGTGCGCTGCTCCTCGGTTTCCACACCCTCGGCGACGACGTCCATGCTCAGGTCGCGGGCGAGCGACAGGGTGGCCGAGGTGATCGCCACGTCTTCGGGGTTGTCTGGCAGGCCGTCGACGAAGGAGCGGTCGATCTTGAGGCGGCGCAGCGGCAGGCGCTTGAGGTAGGACAGGCTGGAGTAGCCGGTGCCGAAGTCGTCCAGCGCCAGCGTCAGGCCGAGCGCGACAAGCTGGTCGAAGCTCGCGACCAGCTCGGGCGTCGCGTCCATCAGCGCGCTCTCGGTGATCTCCAGTTCGATCCGCGCGGGGTCGGCGCCGGTCTCGGCGAGCACGCGCGCCACCGTGGCGACGAAGTCGCGCCGGCGGAACTGCAGCGCGGAGATGTTCACCGCCACGTCGAGAGGCGGCAGGCCGGCGTCGCGCCAGCGCACCTGCTGCAGGCAGGCTTCGCGCAACGCCCACTCGCCGAGCGGCACGATCAGGCCGCTCTGCTCGGCGAACGGGATGAACTGGTCGGGCGGGAGCAGGCCGCGTACGGGGTGCAGCCAGCGCACCAGCGCCTCGCAGCCACACAGACGCCCGGTCGCAGCGTCGATCTGCGGCTGATAGTGCAGGCGCAGCTCGCCGGTCTCGATCGCGCAGCGCAGCTCGGCCTCGACCTGCAGGCGGTGGGTGACGCGATGGGTCATCTCGGGCAGGAAGAAGCGGTAGGCGTTGCGGCCCGACTCCTTGGCCTCGTACATCGCGGTGTCGGCATGCTTGAGCAGCGCGTCGATGTCGCCGCCGTCGGCCGGGTAGAGGGCGATGCCGATGCTCGCGCCGACGTGCAGTGGCTGGCCATCGATCTGCAGCGGCCGCGCCAGCGCGTCGAGGACGCGCTCGGCCACGCGCGCCGGTTCGTCGGTGTGCGCCAGGCGCGAGACCAGGATGACGAACTCGTCGCCGCCGAGGCGGGCAACCAGGTCTTCCTCGCGCACGCAGCTGCTCAGCCGGCAGGCCACCTGGGCGAGCAGGCGATCGCCGGCGGCGTGGCCGAGCGAGTCGTTGACCGTCTTGAAGTGGTCGAGGTCGAGGAACAGCACCGCGCAGCGGTCGTCGTGGCGCACCGCGTGGCGCAGCACGTCCTGCGCGTGGTCCTGCCAGGCGCTGCGGTTGAGCAGGCCGGTGAGCGGGTCGAAGCGGGCGAGGTAGCGGATGCGCGTTTCGGCCTCGCGCAGCGCGGTGACGTCCTGGGCGGTGCCGCGGATGCGGCGAAGGCGGCCATCGATGTGTTCGCCCTCGATGCGGAACTGCAGGGTGCGCATCGGCAGGCTGTCGGTGTTGCAGTCGAGCATGATCCGGCCCGGCTCGGTGGCGGCACGCTCGATCGCGCGGGTGAGCGCCGCGCGGCTGGCGGGGGCGATCAGGTCGATCAGCTCGCCCAGCGAGCTCGGCTTGCGGTGCGTGCAGTCGAGCAGGAGACGGAGCTCGTCCGAGACCTGCAGCCCCTCTTGCCCGGCGAGCGTTTCCCAGCTGCCCAGGCGCGCGATGCGTTGCGCGTCGACCAGTGCGGCCCGATGTTCCTGCAGGCGCGCGCCCGCGGCCTCGAGCTCGGCGGTACGGCGTTCGACCAGCGCCTGGATGCGGCGGCGGCTGCCGGTGGTGATCAGCAGCAGCGCGCCGAGCATGCCGCTGGCGAGCACCCCGACCGCGATCGTGCCCCAGGCTGCCCAGCTGCGCAGGTCCTCGGTGTATTGGGGCAGGGCGCGGGTCTGCAGCTCCCAGTGGCGACCGGCGAGATCGAGGCGCGTGACGTGGTTCAGGAGTTCATCCGGCCACACCGAAGCCCTCGTGTGCTGCTCGCCCCCGAGCAAGGCCGCCTCGGGGGACGCGTCGCGGTCGACGAGGCGCACGGCGATGCCGTGTTCAGCCGCCTCACGCGACACGGTGACGAGCAGGTCGTCCATGCCCAGCGCCGCGGAGACGAGGGCGATCGGCGCGCGCGGGGATGCGCTCGCGGCGGGGCCGAATACGGCCTGGTAGAGCACCACGGCATGCTGCTCCCCATGCTCCTGCACGAGGCGCATGCGCGCGGTGGCCGCGGGCTGGCCGTCGGCGAGCGTGCGCCGGATCGCCTCGCCCGAGATCGGGAAGGAGAGGGGGTCCATCCCCAGCACCGCGCGGTTGCCCTCCTCGGGCTCGACGTGGGTGACCGGGAAGTACTCGCTGCGCTCGACCGCAGGCGACGTGGCTCCGGCGGGGCTGCGGTCGAGGATGCGGTAATCCATCCGCCGTTCGACGCGCATCGCCTCCTCGAACGTGTCGCGCGCTGCGTGCGGCACGTGCCGGTTCCAGGTGAAGCTGCGCGTGCCGGGGTGGCGCTGCATCCACGGCGCGACGAACGCCTGGAAGTCGCTGCGCGAGACGTGGTCGCTGGCGAGCAGCAGGCGCTCGATCGAGCGCACCATGTCGACCTGCTCTTCGAGGCGTTTCTGCAGCAGCCCGGAGAGGTGGGCGCTGTCGCGCTCGAACTGCGCGCGCAGCCGCGTCTTCTCCCAGCTCACGACCTGCTGGTAGGCCAGCGCGAGCAGCACGAGCGCGATCGACATCGGCAGTGCGACGCCGAGCCGGCGCTCGCGCCAGTCTTGCGCGGGGCGGCCGATGAAGACGAGGCTCAGCGGCGCGGCGACGAGCATGCCCAGGGTGTCGCCGGTCCACCAGCTCCACCAGTTGAAGAGCGCATCGGTCGTCGGGATCACGCCCGCCCAGACCAGCGCGGAGACGCCGATTGTCGAGCAGACCAGGCCGCTCAGCGGCACGCAGACCCCCAGGAAGCGCATGACCGAGCCGGCCGTGTCGAGCGTGTCGCCGGGCGCGAGCAGCCGGCGCGCGAGCAGCACGCCGACCACTGCCTGCAGCGTTGCACCCACCGGCACGGCCAGCGGCCCGAGCAGGCTCCAGCCCAGGCTGCCGAGCAGCGGCCAGGCGGTCGCGAGCTGGATCAGCGCCGAGCCGGCGAACACCGCCGGCCACAGGCGCAGGCCGAACACGAACAGCGCGGCGAGCGCGATGCCGGCCGGCGGGAAGAAGGGGGCGGTATAGCCCGGAGGGATGGCGAGGTGGATCGCGGGATAGCCGACCGCCCAGTAGAGCAGGGCAAGTGCGAGTCCGGGAAGAAGGCTTGCGGGCATGTGCGAAGTATATTTAGAGCAGTTCGTACGCAGTTGTGACGGATGGCATGCTGCGGACCCGAAGCCGGGGCGATGCGCTAAACTGCGGAACTTTCGCGCCGGCGCCCCTCCAAATGGGCTGCGCTTTCCTGTCCTTTCCACGGAATACGAGATGTTCGAGGCTGTTCGCAACAATAAACGTGTCGCGCAGGTGATTCTGGCGATCCTGATCGTCCCCTTCGCCTTCTTCGGCATGGACGCCTATTTCAGCGAGTCGGGGTCGGCGAACGAGGCTGCGCGCGTCGGCGGCACGAGCATCGGCGCGTGGGAGTTCGACCAGGCCCTGCGCGAGCAGCAGGACCGCCTGCGCCAGGACGCCGGCGGGCAGGTGGATCGTGCGCTGCTGGAGTCTGCCGAGCTGCGTCGCGCGGTGCTCGAGAACCTGATCAACCAGCGCGTGCTCGCGCTCTATGCCGCCGAGAACCGCCTCGTGGTGACCCCGCAGCAACTGCAGGAGACCATCGCCGGCGTGCCGTCCTTCCAGGAGAACGGCAGCTTCTCGCTGCAGCGCTACGAGAACCTGCTGCGTGCCCAGGGCATGACGCCGGCGAGCTTCGAGGCGCGCCTGGCGCAGGACGTGCGGGTGCAACAGATCGTCGCGGCGGTGGGCGACGCGGGCATCGTCCCCAAGGCTTCGGCGCGGCGCTTTCTCGATGCCCAGCTCGAGGAGCGCAGCGTGCGCGAGTTCCGCCTGTCGGCGAAGGCCCTGGCGGCCGACGTCAAGGTCGACGACGCGCAGATCAATGCCTACTACGAGGCCAACCCGGCGCGCTTCGAGCGCCCGGCGCGGCTGCAGGCCGAATACCTGGTCTTCGACCGCGCGGCGATCGAGCGCGGCATCGAGGTCGCGGACGACGCGGTGCGCGCCTTCTACGACGGCAACCCGCAGCGCTTCGGCGTGGCCGAGGAGCGTCAGGCGCGCCACATCCTGCTCGCCCTCGACCAGGGCGCCGAGCAGGCCGAGGTCGATCGCGTGATGGCCGAGGCGCGCGCGCTCGTCGAGGCGCTGCGTGCCGACCCGGCGCGCTTCGCCGCGCTGGCGAAGGAGAAGTCGCAGGATCCCGGCTCGGCCGGCAACGGCGGCGATCTCGGCTTCTTCGCCCGCGGCGTGATGGTTGGGGCCTTCGAGGACGCGGTGTTCGGTCTGCAGAAGGGCACGATCGGGGAGCCGGTGCGCAGCGAGTTCGGCGTGCACATCGTCGAGGTCACCGACATCAAGGCGTCCTCGGTGAAGCCCTTCGAGGCGGTGCGCGAGGAGATCCTCGCCGAGCTGCGCGCCCAGGAGGCCGGCCGTCGTTTCGCCGAGCTGGCGGAGCAGTTCTCCAACACGGTCTATGAGCAGCCCGACAGCCTGCAGCCCGCGGCCGAGGCGCTCGGGCTGAAGACCGTCACCACCGACTGGATCAGCCGCGACTCCGCCCCCGCACCGCTCGCCGACGAGCGCGTGCTCTCCGCCCTGTTCGGCGACGAGGCGGTGCAGAAGAGCCGCAACACCGAGGCCATCGAGATCGGCAACGGCACCCTGGTGTCGGCGCGGGTCAAGGCCTTCGAGCCGGCGCGCCGCCTGCCGCTGGAGGAAGTGCGCGAGCGCATCGTCGAGCTCGTCCGCATCGAGCAGGGCCGAGTGAAGGCCGCCAGTGACGGCGAGGCGATGCTGGCTGCGCTGCGCAAGGGCGAGCCGGCCGCGGCCAGCTGGGGCGAGGCGCGCAAGCTGCAGCGTGGCGCCCCCGGGCTCCCGGCGGCGGCGATGCAGGCGGTGTTCTCGGCCTCGGCCGAGACCTTGCCGGCGCACGTCGGCGTGCAGTCCGCCGAGGGCGACTACGTGCTGTACCGCATCGAGGCGGTCGAGCGCGCGCAGATCGGCGACGAGGACCCGCGCGTCGCCGCGGTGGCCGGGCAGTACAACCAGCTCCTGGCAGGGCGCGACTTCGGTGCCTTCCTGAGCGAGCTGCGCCAGCGCTACGAGGTCACCGTCAATCCGGCCACGCTGCAGGTCGAGCAGCGCTGATCCCTGGCCGTCCTGGCAAAGGCCCGCCATCGGCACTCGTCGCGAAGGCGAATTGGAAAGAAATGTGGAAAGAAAAAGCCCGGTGGCGACACCGGGCTTTTTTTGCGCCTTCCGCCCGATCCTGGCGGGGCGGATGCGGAGGTGGCGGGCAGGGCCCGCGCAGCGCCTTACTGCGGCAGCGGCAGCGCGTTGCCGAGCGCGGTGGTGTTGAAGCCGCCATCCACGTACATGATCTCGCCGGTGATGCCGCTGGCGAGGTCCGAGCACATGAAGGCGGCGGCGTTGCCGACTTCCTCGATGGTCACGTTGCGGCGCAGCGGGGCGTTGTGCTCGTTGAAGGAGAGCAGCTTGCCGAAGCTGCCGATGCCCGACGCCGCGAGCGTCTTGATCGGGCCGGCGGAGATCGCGTTGGCGCGGATGCCTTCGGGACCGAGCGTGACGGCGAGGTAGCGCACCGAGGCCTCGAGGCTGGCCTTGGCGAGACCCATGATGTTGTAGTTGGGCATGGTACGCACGGCGCCCAGGTAGGACAGGGTCAGCACGCTGGCGTTGCGGCCCTGCATCATCGGGCGGGCGGCCTTGACCAGCGCCGGGAAGCTGTAGGTGCTGACCTCCTGCGAGATGCGGAAGGCCTCGCGGGTGAGCCCGTCGAGGAAGTCGCCCTCGAGCGCCTCGCCGGGCGCGAACGCGATCGAGTGCACCAGCGCGTCGAGGCCGTCCCACTGCTGGCCGAGCTGCTCGAACAGCCCGGTGATCTGCGCGTCGTCCTGCACGTCGAGCGGGTAGATCAGGCTGCTGCCGAAGTCGGCCGCCAGCTTGGCGACGCGGTCCTTGAAGCGGTCGTTCTGGTAGGTGAAGGCGAGCTCGGCGCCTTGACGATGCATGGCCTTGGCGATGCCGTAGGCAATCGAACGGTTGCTGAGCAGACCGGTGATGAGGATTCGTTTGCCGGCGAGAAAGCCCATGAGAAATGACTCCGAATGACAAGACGGCGATTATAGCGAAAAACCGTGAAAACCCTGCGACGGACAGGACTTTCGCCGCTGCGGCTCGATGGAGGCGGGCCGCCGAACGGGTTCTGCGGGCGCTCCGGCGCTGGGGCGGGTGCGCTCGGCAGCGCGTGCGGCGCCGCGTGCGGATCGCACGCGTGTGCGAAACCTGCCAGAATCCGGCCTTCGATCCAAGCTCCCACCTGCCCGTGCGCCGGTTCTCCAGCCCTCTCCGGACCCTCGGCCACCCCGGCCCATGCCAGCCTGCGCACCCGCGCGGGGCGGTCGCGTCGCTGCGCGCGACGGGCAGCGCGCTGCTCGCGAGCCTGGCGCTCGCCGCCTGCGGACCGGTATGGAACGATCCCTATCCGGCGGCCGAGCGTGGCGAGCACATCCTGTACACCGCCTTCACCGAGCGCCCCAAGCATCTCGACCCGGTGCAGTCCTACAGCGAGGACGAGGCGAGCTTCCTGTACCAGATCGTCGAGCCACCGCTGCAGTACCACTACCTGAAGCGCCCGTATGTGCTCGAGCCCGCCACCGCCGAGGCCATGCCGCGCGTGCGCCGGCTCGACGCCGCCGGGCGCGAGCTGCCCGCAAATGCCGACCCGGCCAAGGTGGCGCGCACCGTGGTGGAGGTGCGCATCCGCCCGGGCATCCTGTACCAGCCGCATCCGGCCTTCGCGCTCGACGAGGAGGGCAGGCCCCGCTATCTCGGCCTGGAAGAAGACGACCTGCGCGGCGTGCGCAGACTCGGCGATTTCGCCGCGACCGGCACGCGCGAGCTCGAGGCGCGCGACTACGTCTACCAGATCAAGCGCCTCGCGCATCCGCGCCTGCACTCGCCGATCTTCGAGCTGATGGCCGAATACCTGCCCGGACTGCAGGCGCTGCAGGCGGCGCTGGCCGCGCCCGGCGCAGCGGATGGGGAGGGCGCGGTGGCGGCGCAGGACGGCGTGGAAGGGCCGCCCGGCTGGCTGGACCTCGACCGCTTCGCGCTGCCCGGCGTCGAAGTGGTGGACCGCCACACCTGGCGCATCACCCTGCAGGGCGCCTATCCGCAGTTCCTGTACTGGCTGTCGATGCCCTTCTTCAGCCCCGTGCCGCGCGAGGTCGACCGCTTCTTCGCCCAGCCCGGCATGGCCGAGCGCAACCTCACGCTCGACTGGTGGCCGGTGGGCACCGGGCCCTACATGCTGGTCGAGAACAACCCCAACGCGCGCATGGTGCTGGCGCGCAACCCGAACTACCGCGGCGACGCCTACCCCTGCGAGGGCGAGGGGGGCGCCGAAGGGGCCGACGCCGAGGCCGGCCTGCTCGCCGACTGCGGCAAGCCCATGCCCTTCATCGACCGCGTGGTGTTCTCGCGCGAGCGCGAGGGCATCCCGTACTGGAACAAGTTCCTGCAGGGCTATTACGACGCCTCCGGGGTGTCCTCGGACAACTTCGACCAGGCCGTCAGCCTCACCAGCCAGGGCGAGGTCACGCTGTCGGACGACATGCGCGACAAGGGCATCCGCCTGCTCACGTCCGTGTCGCCGTCGATCTTCTACCTCGGCTTCAACATGCTCGACCCGCTGGTGGGCGGCGGCGCGTCGAAGGCGGACAAGGAGCGCGCGCGCAAGCTGCGCCAGGCGATCTCGATCGCGCTCGACATGGAGGAATTCGTGTCGATCTTCCTCAACGGCCGCGGCTTGCCCGGCATGAGCCCGCTGCCGCCGGGCATCTTCGGTGCGCGCGAGGGGCGGGCGGGGATGAACCCGGTGGTCTATGAATGGCAGGGCAGCGAGGCGGACGGGCGCCCGGTGCGCCGTGGCGTCGACGCGGCGCGCCGCCTGCTCGCCGAGGCCGGCTGGCCCAACGGGCGCAACGCGCAGACCGGCGAGCCGCTGGTGATCAACCTCGACACCACGCCCGGCGGGCTGGGCGACAAGGCGCGCTCGGACTGGCTGGCGAAGAAGTTTCGCGATCTCGGCGTGCAGTTCGTGGTGCGCCCGACCGACTTCAACCGCTTCCAGGACAAGGTGCGCCAGGGCAACGCGCAGCTCTTCTTCTTCGGCTGGAACGCCGACTACCCCGACCCCGAGAACCTGCTCTTCCTGCTCCACGGTCCGCAGGGCAAGGTGAAGTTCAACGGCCAGAACGCGGCCAACTACGAGAACGCGGAGTACGACGCCCTCTTCGAGCGCATGAAGGCCATGTCCGACGGCCCCGCGCGCCAGCAGCTCATCGACCGCATGGTGGCGATGCTGCAGCACGACGCGCCGTGGGTCTTCGCCTTCCACCCGATGTCGTATTCGCTGCAGCACGGCTGGGTGCTCAACCGCAAGACCGGGGCGATGGTGCGCAACACGATGAAATACCAGCGCCTGGACATCGAGCGCCGCGAGGCCGCCCGCGCCGAGTGGAACGAGCCGGTGACCTGGCCGCTGCTGCTGGTGGCGGCGCTGCTTGCCGCGCTGGTGGCGCCGGCGGCGATCCACTGGCGGCGGCGCGAGACCGCCACCGCGGCGCCGAGCGCGGCCGGGTCC
>NZ_AMXF01000109.1 GCF_000310225.1 Thauera phenylacetica B4P | reverse complement strand
CTGCGCGCCCGCCTCGCCGCGGTACGCCGCCAGGCGCGCGAGCACGCCGTCGAGCTGGGCGGTGCGCGCGCCGATGTGCAGGCTGCCGTAGCGCCGCATGCGCGCAGTGCTCATGCGCAGCGCCGCCGACCCGCCCTTGGCGTCGCCGATCGCACCCGCGAGATCGCCGGCCTGCGCCGCCGCCGGGTCGATCGCCGAGAAGCGCAGCCGCCCCGCCTCGTCGTAGTCGAGGTCCCTGGCCTCGCGCTCGGTGGCGAGCTGCGCCTCGAAGGCCTCCACCACCCGGGTGATGCGCGGCGGCGACCACGCCTCGCGGATCCCGAGGCGTGCCGCCAGCCACTCCGCCACCGCCAGCCGAGCCGGCTCGTCGGCGGTCACGCAATGCGGCACCAGGCCCAGGTCCCACTCGCTCGCCGCCGCCCTGCCCTCGCTGGCCGCCGCCACGCGCAGCAGGTGGGCGAGCTTGACCCAGCGCCGGTCGGACACATACCCGCCACGCCCCGCCAGCCAGGCGCGCAGCTCGGCCAGGCGATCGAGCACCTCCGCCGGCAGCGCGCAGCCGGCCGCAGCCCGGGCCAGGGCCGCGAGGTCGTCCTCGTCGAGCTGCAGCGCGGAGGGCGGCGCGAGCGCCTCCGGCGCGGCCGGGCGATCCTCCCCGAGCAGGCGCCGAAAGCCCTCCGCGCTCACCGGCACCACGGTCAGGCGCAGCAGGAAGCGGTCGAAGAAGGCCTCCGCCACCTCGTCCTCGGGCACCTGGTTGGTCGCGCCCACCACGCTGATCAGGGGACAGCGCAGGCGGCCCGCGCCGTTGTCGAACTCGCGCTCATTGAGGAGCGTCAGCAGCGCGTTGAGGATCGCGCTGTTGGCCTTGAAGACCTCGTCGATGAAGGCCACCGCGGCGTCGGGCAGGAAGCCGGCGACGTGGCGCTCGTAGCGGTCTTCCTCGAGCGCGCGGATCGACAGCGGGCCGAAGAGTTCCTCCGGCACGGTGAAGCGGGTCAGCAGGCGCTCGAAATAGCGCGCGTCGCGAAAGGCCAGGTGGATGCGGCGCGCGAGCGCGCTCTTGGCGGTGCCGGGCGGCCCGATGAGCAGGGTGTGCTCGCCCGCGAGCGCGGCGAGCAGGCTCGCGCGCAGCACCTGCCGGCGCTCGACCAGGCCGGCCTCGAGCACCGCCAGCAGCCCGGCCAGGCGCTCGCGCAGCGCCGCGCGCACCCCGTCCATCAGGCGCTCGGTCCGTGCGCCGTGCCCCAGGCGTGCGCCTTGAGGGTGTCGAGGTCGATCACACGCAGCGCCGCCTCATGGGTGGCCTCGAGGATCACCGGCGGCGCAACGCCGGCCTCGAGCGCCTCCTTCCAGCGCAGCGCGCACAGGCACCAGCGGTCGCCCGCCTTGAGCCCGGCGAAGCGGTATTCGGGTCTCGGCGTGGACAGGTCGTTGCCGGCGCGCCGCGAGAAGTCGAGGAAGGCCGCGTCGACCTTCACGCACACGACGTGGCGACCGAGGTCGTCGGGACCGGTCTCGCAGCACCCGGTGCGGTAGAAGCCGGTCAGGGGAGAGTAGCTGCAGGCGAGCAAGGCTCCGCCCAGCACGTTCTTCGAAGTGTTCATGGTCGGCGATCCGGAAGTCTTCCACGGTGGCATCGGCGAACGCCCGCGACGTTCGCGGCCAACCGCGTCCGTGCCATTGTAGCGGCCTCGGTCGTTCGCGGAGCACCCAAGTCGGGGCTATGCTGCCATCCTTGAAATTCCTTTCGCATCCCGACCCCCCGGTGCCATAATTCTGGTACTTTTAATCATTCCATCGAATCGCAGATCTTCTACATGGCCGTAAAAACCGACTCCAACTCCGAGTTCATCAGCACAGCCCAGGCGGCGCGCCAGCTCGGCCTGTCGCTCGGCGCCGTGCAGCAAATGGTCGAGAGCGGGACGCTGGCCGGCTGGAAGACCGCCGGCGGCCACCGCCGCATCCGCCAGGACTCGGTCGATGCCCTGCTTGCGCGCGCGCGCTCGCCCTCCACGCCCATGCGCGGCAGCGGCGATCGCCTGCGCGTGATGGTGGTCGAGGACGACCGGCTGCTGCAGAACATCTACCGCGAGACCTTCCTCACCTGGAGCCTGCCGATCGACCTGCACGTGATGGAGCACGGCCTCGACGCGCTCGTCGAGGTCGGCCGCGAGCCGCCCGACCTGCTCATCGCCGACCTGCGCATCCCCGGGATCGACGGTTTCGAGATGATCCGCCGCCTGCGCGACAACCCGCTCTCGAGCGACATCGCCATCGTCGTCGTGTCCGCGCTCGGCCCCAAGGAGATCGCCGCGGCGGGCGGGCTGCCCGAGGACATCACGGTATATCGCAAGCCCATCCCCTTCCAAGAGCTACACGGCTACGTCCAGGCGCTGATCTCGATTCGCCGCCGCGGGCGCCACGCCGGCTAAACCCCGCCCCTACCGCGAGCCCGCACGATGGAGGCCCCTCGCGCGATCCGCGGCATGAGCCTGCGTGCCAAGCTGATCGCGATCTTCATCGCGATCAAGGTGGTGCCTCTGGTGCTGCTCGCGGTGTTCGCCTGGAGCGCGGCGCGCGACCTCGGCCAGCTCGTGACGCAGCGCGTGGTCACCCTGTCCGACGTGATGCGCGACACCCAGATGCGCACCGGCCAGACCGCCATCGACGACGCCATCGACGCCCTCGACGACCGCTCGCGCGAGGCCATCGAGACGCTCACCACCGCCACCGCGCGCAGCATCGCCCAATTCCTCCACGAGCGCGACGGCGACATCCTCCTCGCGGCCAGCCTGCCCGCGGATGAAGCCACCTACCGCAACTTCGTCGACACACGCGTGCGCAACATCGAGGAGCATGGCCCCTACACGCTCGACGCCGAGGGCGAGCGCTGGGTGGAGCGCGATCCGCAGCCCCGCGAGCTCGCCCTGGTGCGCGCCCCGCTGCCCGACAACTCCAACAGCTTCCATTACCGCGCGCCCGACACCCACATGCGCGGCACCCCGCGCCCGCTCTTTCTCGAGATCAGCTTCATCGACCTCGAAGGCCGCGAGCGCATCAAGGTGCCGAGCGCGACCGGCCGCCAGCTCCTCGACCCCGCGCTGCGCGACATCACCCGGCGCGAGAACACCTTCATTCGCGCCGAGACCTACTGGCCCGCGCTGCAGGCCCTGCGCCCCGGCGAGATCCACGTCTCGCGCGTGATCGGCGCCCAGGTGGGCACGCACTGGGTCGGCGACTACACCCCGGCGCGCGCGCGCGCCCTCGGCAAGCCCTTCGCCCCCGAAGCGTCGGGCTACGCCGGCCTGGAGAATCCGGTCGGCAAGCGCTTCCAGGGCCTGATCCGGTGGGCGACCCCGGTGCTGCGCGACGGCCGCATCGCCGGCTACGTGACGCTGGCGCTCGACCACGCCCACCTGATGGCCTTCACCGACACCCTGCGCCCGACCCCCGAGCGCTTCGCGCCGATCGCCGACCCCGCCTCGGGCAACTACGCCTTCATCTGGGACGACGAAGGCCACAACATCTCACACGCGCGCGACTACTTCATCCACGGCTACGACCCCGCCACCGGCGAGCGCACCCCGCCCTGGCTCGATCGCGAGCTCTACGACGCCTGGCGCGACAGCGGACAGTCCTGGCCGACGTTCTCCGCCGCCCTCACGCCCTACCAGGGCCAGCGCCTCGGCCGCGAGCCCCACCCCGAGTCCACCGCCTCGGGGCTGCTCGGGCTCGACTGCCGCCACCTCGGCTTCTCGCCGCAGTGCCAGGGCTGGCACGACATGACCGAGCACGGCGGCTCCGGCTCCTTCACCATCCTGTTCTCGGGCCTGCGCAAGCTCACCACCGTCGCCACCATCCCCTACTACACCGGCCAGTACGGGAAGACACCGCGCGGCTTCGGCTACGTCACCATCGGCGCCAATGTCGAGGACTTCCATCGCGCCGCCACCGAATCCGGCAAGCGCATCGGCAAGATGATCGGCGACGCCGACGCCCTCACCCAGCAGGAACGCGACAATCTGGTCGCCGACATCGCCACCAGCCTGCGCGGCACCACCACCAGCCTCGCCGCCTCCACCCTGGCGATGGTGCTCGCCGTGATCCTCATCGCGATCTGGATCGCCGGCCTGCTCTCGCGCCGCATCACCCAGGTGGTCGACGGCATCCACCACTTCGAGCGCGGCGAGCTCGACCACCGCCTCCCCGCTCCCGGCGGCGACGAGCTGGCCGAGCTGGCGCGCGCCTTCAACCGCATGGCCGACACCGTCCAGCGCTCGATCCGGGGCCTCGAGGACGCCCGCCACACCGCCGAGCAGGCCAACCGCATGAAGAGCGAGTTCCTCGCCAACATGTCGCACGAGCTGCGCACCCCGCTCAACGGCGTGATCGGCTTCGCCGAGCTGCTCAGCCTGGAGCTCGAGGATCCCGAGCAGCGCGAATGCGCGACCACGATCCACGACAGCGCGCGCCACCTGCTCGCGGTGGTCAACGACGTGCTCGACCTCGCCAAGGTCGAGGCCAACCGGCTCACCCTGGCCGTACAGACCATCGACCTCGTCCCGCTGCTCGCCTCGGTGGCCGCGCTGCACAAGGTCAACGCCGAGGCGAAGGGCGTCGACCTGCGCGTGGACCTGCCCGCCCACCCGTGCATCATCGACGCCGACCCGGTGCGCCTGCGCCAGGTCATCGAGAACCTGCTCTCCAACGCGGTGAAGTTCACCCGCGAAGGCCACATCCTCGTCAGCCTCGCCGCCGCCGCGAACGAGGTCTCGATCCGCATCGCCGACACCGGCAGCGGCATCGCGCGGGAAGAACAGGAGCGCATCTTCGCGCCCTTCTACCAGGCCGAATCCTTCCTCAACCGCGGCCACGGCGGCACCGGCCTCGGCCTCACGCTGTCGCGCCGGCTCGCCCACCTGATGGGCGGCGCCATCCACCTCGACTCCGTTCCCGGCAAGGGCTCCACCTTCACCCTGCGCCTGCCGCGCCACTCCACCGCCCGCGCGGGCGGTCCGCAACCATGAACAAGCTCGCCTTCATCATCGACGACAGCGCGATCAACATCGCCGTCGCCCGCCTGCTCCTGCGCCGGCTGGGCTGGATCGTGGAGGATTTCGACAGCGCCATCCCGATGCTCGCGCGCCTCGCCGAAGTCCAGCCCGCCTTCATGCTGCTCGACATCTCCATGCCCGACCTCGGCGGCGAGGAAGCCTGCCGGATCATCCGCGCCAACCCCGCCTGGAGCGGCATCCGCGTAATCGCCTACACCGCCCACGCGATGGAGATCGATCGCCAGCGCTACCTCGCCGGCGGCTTCGACGCGGTCATCACCAAGCCGATCACCATCGGCGGACTGCACGCCGTGGTCGGACACGCACCGAACGACTGAGCCCGAGACCGACATGCCCCCCGACCACCCCGAATCCGCATCCCACCCCGACTTTGCATCCCACTTCGACCTCGCCGCGCTGCGCAGCGACATGTCCGAGAGCCGCAGCGCCGTGCGTGCCGTGCTGGAGACCTTCGCCCCCTGGCTGGCCGACACGCGCGAGCAGCTCCACGCGGCGATCGAAGGCGCCGACCTCGAGCAACTGGCGCGCGTCGCCCACCGCCTGCGCGGCGCACTGTCACAGCTGCGCGCGGCCACGGCAGTGGCCCAGGTGAAGAAGATCGAGGCGCACTGCAAGGCCCACCCCAATATCTGCATCGCGCGAGACCATCCCTTGCGGGCCGAGCTCGACGCCGAACTCGAAGCCCTGGCCGGCGAAGTCGCAGCGCAGCTCGAGGCGCTGCGGCAGTAAGGCATACCGAGAGCGGAGGAGCGGCGGACGGCGGAGGAGCGGCGGACGGCGGAGGGGCGACGGCAAGGAGAGCAGCGCACAAAAAGCGCTTTCTTATCCCCACCCTTGCGGCTATAATGCCGCGCTTCACCGGACAGGTGGATGAGTGGTTTAAGTCGCACGCCTGGAAAGCGTGTTTGGGATAATATCCCAACGCGGGTTCGAATCCCGCCCTGTCCGCCAGAACACCCGCAATAAAGCGCCCTCCGAGGCGCTTTTTTGTTGCGTCGCGTCGCGCAGGCGATCCAGCCACTCGCAGGCGGGTGGGACGACGGGAGCCCATGCATCCCGCCGCCGCGATCAACCCGCTGAATCTGCCTTTTTCTTCACGTTCGCACCGACCGAGCGCACCGAAGCGACCGATTTCAGCACGTTGAACCAGAACGGCGCACCGAGCGCAATCGCAAAACCGGAAAGCAGCAAGCCCACCAGCTTGGCCAACCCGTTCTCGCCTGCCAGGGCCTGTGCGAACTCGCCGCTTTTCCAGCCGATCATGAGTCCGCTCGCGGACAAGGCGTCCGCCCGCTCCTTGACCCTCAAGTCCAGGGCCCTCTGCTCGGCGGCGAGCGCCACCCTTTTCACCACCTCTTCGCGCTGTGCCTCGTCATGCCTGCGGGTGGCGTCTGCGCAGGCTTGCGCACGCGCCTTCTCCACCTCGGGCGCCTGACAAGCCGAACGGAAGCCTTTCTCCGCCTCATCGCGGCTCTTGACGGCTTCCTCATGCTCCCTGCGTGCACGATCGCGTCCCGCCGTATCGAGAAGGGCCGCGAGATCGGAGGCTTCGGCCACCTTCATGGCCTGCTCGACCAGTTGGGCCCGCAACCTGGGGTCGGCGGACAGTTGCCGCGCCAGGTCGATCGTGTCGACATTCATCGTCAACACGACGGAGAAGGAGATCCCGACCAGCACGTATTGCGTCTTCTGCCGGTACCACGCGGTGAGCTGATCCTCGAAAGTCTTGAACCAGTCGTCCAGCATGACCTGGAACTTCTCCAGGTCGCCGTTCGCGCGGGCGCAGAGGTCGATGAGGGCGCTCCGCACCGGCGCGTTTGCCGGTAGCTGCTCGGCAAGCGCCCGAATGTCGCCGACGCGCGCGAAGGCGTCCTCCTTGAAGCCCTGGACTCGCGAGAGAACGCCCTGAGTCAATTGCCACGCCGAGACGTAGCTCACCCGGAAGGTCTTCCAGACGCCGCGCGTACCCAGGTGCGACAGGAAGGGCGAATCGAGCACCTCGTCCGCCCGCTCCATGTCCAGCGACTGCGGATTCTCCGAAAGCAGGCTCGCGATCCCCCTGCGCAGCCAGCGCGCGCGACTGCTCAGCGCGGCTGCGATGAACTCGTTGATCGACGTCACCGCAAGCGCGAAGACCAGATAGATGAGGGACAGGCCCAGCAGCACATCCAGCGCGAGCAGAAAATCCATGTGATCGGTTCCTGACTGCAAAGCCCGGCATCCGTCGCCCGGCCAGGTCAGGCCAGCCCCACCCCCTGTAGGACCGGCTTCCAGCGTTCCTTGGCGATCTTCTTGAAGCCCTTGCCCTTCGGATGCAGCTCGTTCGCCCAATCCTTTTCCGCGAGCGTTCCCCGGCTGTCGACGATCAGCAGATGCGCCGGATCGCCCGCAGCGACACGCCCGAGCATGGCGTGAAATGCATCGATCAGATAGCGCACGCAGTCGCGCTGGAGCGCCTCCGGGACGCCCGCATCGACGAGCGCCGGCTGGAGCCAGCCGGCCTTGCCCGCGACGCCGCGACCATCCGGAATCGCATAGTCATACGAATGCATCAGGATGCGGCAGTCGAGCGAGGTATGCGTGTAGATCAGGCCGATCAGGCGCCGGTAATGATCGTCCATGCGCTCCAGGAACTGGCCGAGCCCGCCGTCCCCGCTGCGAAAGCAGTCGGCGGCCGCCTGCGCGCCGCTGCAGTCCAGCCGGAGCAGGGGGCGCATGTCGTTGAATCCAGCGAAGTCGTTGCCGCCGCCGCTGATGAACACCGCCGAGAGGCTGCTTCCATATCGACGCAGCGCGCCGGTGACCCGGTCCTTGTACTTGCCGTCGACATAGTCGAAGGCCTCGGCCCCGTTCATGCCCTGCACGAGGATGGTGTGCTCCTTCTTCTCGACGATCGGCCCGAGGTGGCTGATCAGGCTACCACCCGGAAAGGGATACCAGAACCAGGAATCTCCGATCCCCAATATGCTCGGCATCACCAACGCCCGTTGCATCGCGGCTTCATCCCAGAAAACGGCCATGTCGCGCTCCTCTCGAGAAGATCCATCCGTCCTCGCCGGGAAGCAGGTTCGCATATCCCGCCCCCCATCGAAGCCATCCGGTTTCAATCAAGATGACCGGAGGGCAGATGTCAAGGCCCGCCGACGGACGTTCCCAAGAGAACACGGCGGTCTTCAAAGCACGGCCGAATCCGCGAGGCCGAAGCCTTCGACGGGCGCTACGTTCTCGGCGAACCGGCCCCCGCCGCTCCACCCCCCAGGGCACGGTAGAGCTGCACCACCGCCTGCTGCACGCCGCGCGTGACCTGCGCGAGGCCGAGCTCGCTGTCGAAAAGCTGGCGTTCGGCGTCGATGACCTCGAAGTAGCTGGAGATGCCGGCGAGGTAGCGCGCGTTGCTCACGCGCAGGCGCTCGCGGTTCGCCTGCACCACGCGGCGCGTGGCCTCGCGCTGCTCGGTGAGGCGCTCGAAGGCGACCAGCGCGTCGCTCACCTCGCGGAAAGCCTGGCGGATGGTGGCCTTGTACTGCTCGACCAGGATGCGCTGCTGCGCCTCGGCCACTTCCACCCCGGCCTGCAGGCGGCCGCCGTCGAAGAGCGGCAGGCCGATCGACGGCTGCAGCGACCAGGCGTGGCGCCCGCTGTCGAAGAGTTGGCCGAAGTCGGTGCTGGCGAAGCCAAGCAGCGTGGTGAGGGTGATGCGCGGCAGGAAGGCCTTGCGCGCGGCGTCCACGCTGGCGCCGGCGGCGCGCAGGCTGTCCTCGGCGGCGCGGATGTCGGGGCGGCGCTGCCGCAATGCCGAGGGCAGGCCGGCGTCGAGCCGGGCGGGCGGGGGCAGCTCGTCGAGCCGGGCGCTGCGCGCGATCGGGCCGGGGTTGCGGCCGAGCACGGTGGCGAGCGCGTTCTCGGTCTGTGCGATGCGGCGCGCCTGGTCGGCGAGCGCCTGCTCCGAGCCGGCGAGCAGGGATTCGGCCTGGCGCACGTCGAGGATGGACGACACGCCCTCGTCGAAGCGCGCGCGCGTCAGCCGCAGCGCCTTGCGCCGGCCATCCAGCGTGCGGCGGGTGATCTCGTGCTGGGCGTCGAGATCGAGCAGCTCCAGGTAGAGCGAGGACAGCTGCGCGACCAGGCTGGTGCGCACGCCATCGGCAAGCGCGGCGCTGGCGAGCACCTCGCGGCGCGCGGCCTCGGTACGTGCTGCGAGCCGGCCCCAGAGGTCGATCTCCCAGGCCGGCATCGACAGGCCGACGACGGCGTTCTCGCCGACGCGGTTCTCCCGCGGATCGAAGCCGGGCATGCGCTCGCGCGTCGCCGCGGCGCTGGCATTCACGCCCGGGAACAGCGCCGCGCGCTCGATGCCGTACTGCGCGCGCGCGAGCTCGATGCGCTCGATCGCGATGCGCAGGTCGGCGTTGGCGACGAGCGCCTCCTCGATCAGCGCGTGCAGCTCGGGCGCGGGCAGGATCTCCTTCCACGGCAGCGCGCCCAGGCTCGCGGCGCCCTGCTCCGCCGCGATACCCTGCTCGGCCGCGACGCCCTGCTCCACCACGACGCCCTGCTTGACCTCGCCCCCCTCCCGCGCCGCCTCGCGCGGCCAACGCTCCGGCACCGGCACGTCCGGTCGCACGAAGGCGGCAGGCTGGCAGGCCGCCAGCAGCAGCGCCAGCGCCGGCAGCAGCGCGGGCAGGCGTGCGGGCAGAAGCGCACGGAAAGGCGCACGCAAATACGCACGCACAAGCGCAACCAGGCGAGCGGGCAACCGGCGCCCGGGCAGCGGCATGTGTCTCATCGTCCCGCCTCCGTCTCGTCGCCGCGGATGCGGAAGAAGCTCGCGTACAGCAGCGGCACCACCACCAGAGTCAATCCAGTGGCGAAGATGAGGCCGAACATGATCGTCACCGCCATGCTGCGAAAGAAGGGATCGAGCAGCAGCGGCGCCACCCCCAGCACGGTGGTCGCCGCCCCCAGGAAGACCGGCCGCGCGCGGCTGGCCGAGGCGTCCAGCACCGCGAGCAGGCGCGGCTTGCCAGCGCGGATCTCCACGTCGATCTGGTCCACCAGCACGATGGCGTTCTTGATCAGCATGCCGGTCAGGCTCAGGAAGCCGAGGATGGCCATGAACTCGAAAGGCGCCTGGAACACCAGCAACCCGACCGCCACCCCCACCACCGCCAGCGGCACGGTGAGCCAGATCACCGCGGTCTGGCGCAGGCCGTTGAACATCACGATCACCGCCACCACCATCGCCGCGAAGCCGAAGGGCGCCGCCGCGGCCAGCCCGGCGTTGGCCTCGGCCGCGGCCTTGTGCTCGCCGTGCCACTCCAGCACGTAGCCCGGCGGCAGCGCGATGGCCTCGATCTGCGGGCGCAGGCGCTCGAAAAGCGGCGCGGACAGTTGCCCGGCGGGCGGGTCGCACTGCGCCTTGATGGTCGGGAAGCGGTTCTCGCGCCGGATCAGCGCGTCCTCCCACACCGTGTCGACGCGCTCGACGAACTGGCTCACCGGCACGTACCTGCCCGCGCTGGCGCTGAAGACCTGGGCGTTGCCGAGGTCCTCGACGCCGCCGCGCTCGTCCGCCGGCGCGCGCGCCAGGATGGGGATCAGGCGCTCCTTGTCGCGATACACGCCGATCTGCTGGCCGACGTAGTTGCGCTCGAGCGCGGCGGCGATGTCCGAGGGCAGCACACCGGCGCGCTGCGCGGCCTCGACTGAGAAGCGCGGGCGCACCACCGCCACCGCCTGGCGCCAGTCGTCCTGGATCGCCACCGCCTCGGGGTCGGCGGCCATGATCGCCTTGGCCTCCTCCGCCAGCCGGCGCAGCACCGCCGGGTCGGGACCGCGGAAGGCGGCCTAGATCTTCTTGCCGCCGCCGCGCCCCAGCATGAACTTCCACACCTTCACGCTCGCCTGCGGGAAGGCCGCCTCCAGCTCGGGCTGCAGGCGCTCGATGAGGCCAGCGATGTCCTCGAAGCGTTCCACGTCCACCAGCAGCTGGCCGTAGGCCGGGTTGGGGTCTTCCGGGCTGTAGGTGAGCATGAAGCGCAGCGCGCCCTGGCCGATGAAGCTCGTCACATGACGCACGCCCGGCGCCGCGCGCACCTTGGCCTCGGCCTCGCTGACCACGGCGGCGGTCGTGCGGAGATCGGTGCCCTGCGGCAGCGCCAGGTCGACCACGAACTGCGGCCGCGCCGAGTCGGGCATGAAGCCGGGCGGCACATGGCCAAAGGCGACCACGCCGGCGACGAGCAGGCCGACCAGGACCAAGCCGCTGAGCTTGCGGTGGGCCAGCACGCCCTGCAGCAGGCCGCGATAGGCACGCAGCAGGCGACCTTCCTGCGCGTCCGCCTCCACCTTCACCTTGAGGAAGGCGGCGCACAGCAGCGGCGTCAGCGTGATCGCGAACAGCCACGACAGCAGCATCGAGTACAGGATCACCCAGAACAGCGAGCCGGCGTACTCGCCCATGTCGGTGGGCGATAGGCCGATCGCGCTGAAGGCGAGGATGCCGACCACGGTGCCGCCGAGCAGCGGCCACACCGTCGCGCGCACCACCGCCCCCGCGGCCGGCGCCACCGCCTCGCCCTTCTGCAGCCGCACCAGGATGCCGTCGGTGACCACGATCGCGTTGTCCACCAGAATGCCGAGCGCGATGATCAGCGCGCCGAGCGAGATGCGCTGCATCGCGATGCCATCCATCCACATCGCGATCAGCGTGCCCGCCACAGTCAGCACCAGCACCGCGCCGATGATCAGCCCGCTGCGCAGCCCCATGAAGAGCAGCAGGACCACGACCACGATCGCCACCGCGGCGACCAGGTTGTCGACGAAGCTCGAGACGGCCGCGCGCACCGAGTCCGACTGGAAGGAGACCACGTTCAGCGCCATGCCCACCGGACGCTGGTCCTCCAGCGCGGCCAGGCGGCGCTTGACCGCGTCGCCCATCTCCACCACGTTGCCGCCGAGCACGTTGGAGATGCCCAGCCCGATCGCCGCCTGCCCGTCGTGGCGCATCAGCACCGCGGGCGGATCGACGTAGTCGCGGCGGATCTCGGCCACGTCGCGCAGGCGCAGCAGGCCGCTGCTTGCGTCGCCGGCCACCACCAGTTCGCCGAGCGCTTCCACCGACACCACGCCATCCGCCGGCTGGATCTGCAGGCGCAGCGGCCCGGCATCGACCGCCCCGGCGGGCGCGACCAGGTTCTGCGCGCGCAGCGAGGCGTAGATGCGCTCGAGCGGCACGCCAAGCTGGGCGGCGCGCGCGCTCGACACCTCGACGTAGATCGCCTCCTTGCGCTCGCCGAGCAGCGCCACCCGCGCCACACCCGGCACCAGCACCAGCTCGCGGCGCAGGAAGTCGACATAGTCGTAGAGCTGGCGCGGGCTGTAGCCCTCGCCGGTGACGGCATAGAAGAGCGCGAAGACGTCGCCGAAATCGCCCTTCACCACCGGTTCGGCCGCGCCCGGCGGCAGCGCGCGCGCGGCCTCGGCGATCTTGCTGCGCAGCTTGTCCCACACCTGGTCGAGCTCGGCCTGGGTGTGCGAGAACGCCAGCTTCGCCTCGACCTTCACCAGCGACTCGCCGGCGCGCGACACCGAGGTGATCTCCTCCACCTCCTGCATCTGCTGCACCGCGCCCTCGATGCGGTCGGTGATCTCCTCGGCCACCTGCGCGGGCGAGGCGCCCGGGTAGGCGGTGACCACCACCGCCTGGCGGATGACGAACTCGGGGTCCTCGAAGCGGCCGAGGCGCTCGTAGGCCAGCCAGCCGCCCGCCAGCACCAGCAGCGTGGCCACCCAGGCGACGACCGCCTTGCGGATCGTGTATTCGGCGATGTTCATGCGCGGCCCCGGGCTCAGCGGGACTCGAGCGGACGCACCGCCATGCCTTCGCGCAGCGCGCCCACGCCGGCGGCGACGATGCGCTCGCCGGGCGCGAGGCCGGAGGCCACGACGATGTCGGCGCCGACGATGGCGCCGGTGCGGACCGCCCGGC
>NZ_AMXF01000108.1 GCF_000310225.1 Thauera phenylacetica B4P | reverse complement strand
CGCCCTCGTGAAAGTAGGTCATCGTCAGACTAACCCACAACACAACGCCCCACGCACCTCTTCGTGCCTGGGGCGTTGTGCCGTGGGGCGTTGTGCCGTACACGCGCCCAGAAACGCCTGCCTACCACCCGCGCTTGCACCCAGTCCGCACCGCTCAGGAACGAAAACAACGCGCCTCCGTTCCGGAGCAAGAACCACGCAGGGCGCAAACGTGGCCGTCGGCTCCGGCACCCGAAACCGGCCGTCTCTTGTGATAAACCGCCGGTTCCTGGGCGCCGCTCCTGCAGGAAGGCCGCGCCGCCTAGTCGATGCAGGCGCGGGCCTTCCTCCGAGGCTCATTCCGCCTCGCCGATCTCGAACTCGATCTTGCCTGCGCCTTGCACCGAACCATCCAGGCGATCGCCGGGCTGCACCGGGCCGACGCCCTCCGGTGTGCCGGTGTAGATCAGGTCGCCCGGCTGCAGGTGGTAGTAGGTCGACAGGTCCGCGATGAGTTCGGGGATGCTCCAGATCATGTCGGAAAGATCGGCGCGCTGGCGCAACTCGCCGTTGACCCGCAGCACGATCTCCCCGCTTTGCAGCACCTGGCCTTCCGCAGGCTGGATTTCGCCGCACACGGCACCGCTTTCGACGTTCTTGGCGAGGTCCCAGGGGTTGCCCTTGGCCTTGGCCACGGCCTGCAGGTCGCGCCGGGTCATGTCGAGGCCGCAGGCATAGCCGTAGATTATGCGGCGCGCGGCCGACTCACCGACCCGAAAGCCGGGTTCGCCGATCGCCACGACCAGCTCCATCTCGTGATGGTAGTCGCGGGTCTCGGGCGGGTAGGGCGCCGTGGCCCCCGAGAGGGCGAGGTTGGCGGAGGACTTGGTGAAGTACACCGGGCGCATGCTGCCCTTGTCCACCGAGGTACCCATTTCGAGCGCATGGGCCTGATAGTTGCGGCCGACGAAGAACAGGCGGTTGACCGGGAAGCGCGCGCCGGTGCCGCGAACGGGCAGGGAGATGGGCGCCGGGGGCGCCCACAGGTAGTTGATTTCGGGCATTTCGGGCCTCTTGCTTATCGAGCCGGTGAGTCTACAACGGCCCGGACTGCCGAAGGGGCTCGGTTATAATGTTGCACTGCCCGCGAACAGCCCGGCAGGGTTCCTCGCTGCCTCCCCTGCGACCTGTCCGCACTGCCCGTATCCGACCCGGTTTCCCGAGAACATGACTTCGATCCTCAAGCTGCGTGGCGCCCCGGCGCTGTCCTCCTCCCGTCTGGAACGTCTTTCCCGCGCTGCCGGCGAGGTGTTGCCCAAGCTGGCCGGGCTGGCCGCGGAGCACTGGTATTTTGTCGAGCTCGGGGCTGCGCTCGACGAGGCGGAGCTCGCGCGCCTGGTCGATCTGCTCGATGCCCGTCCGGCGAGCACGGACGCCCCGTCCGGGACGCTGCGCCTGGTGGTGCCGCGCCTGGGCACGATCTCGCCGTGGTCGTCCAAGGCCACCGACATCGCGCACCAGTGCGGCTTCGACAAGATCGTGCGCATCGAGCGCGGCGTCGCCTACTCGATCGAGGCGCGCGGGGTTGACGGCAACCACGCCCTGCAGGCGCTGCTGCACGACCGCATGACGGAGTCCGTGCTCGACAAGGTCGACGCGGCAGAGGCCCTCTTCCACCACTACCAGCCGCAGCCGCTCACCACGGTCGACATCCTCGCCGGCGGCCGCGCCGCGCTGGAGAGGGCCAACGGCGAGCTGGGCCTGGCGCTGTCCGAAGACGAGATCGACTATCTGGTCGAGAACTTCACTCGCATGGGGCGCAACCCCACCGACGTCGAACTCATGATGTTCGCCCAGGCCAACTCCGAGCACTGCCGGCACAAGATCTTCAACGCCGACTGGGTGATCGACGCGCGGCCGATGGAGAAGTCGCTGTTCGGCATGATCAAGGACACCCACAAGGCGCACCCCGAAGGCACGGTGGTGGCCTACTCGGACAACGCCTCGGTGATCGAGGGCGCGCGCATCGCCCGCCTGTACCCGGATGCCGACGGTGCCTTCCGCTACCACGACGAGGACACCCACATCCTCGCCAAGGTCGAGACCCACAACCACCCGACCGCGATCTCGCCCTTCCCGGGCGCGGCGACCGGCGCCGGCGGCGAGATCCGCGACGAGGGTGCGACCGGCCGCGGCTCGCGTCCCAAGGCCGGCCTGGCCGGCTTCACCGTCTCCAACCTCAACATCCCCGACTTCGGCCAGCCCTGGGAGACACCCAACGGCCGGCCCTACGGCAAACCCGAGCGCATCGCCTCCGCGCTCGACATCATGATCGAGGGTCCGATCGGCGCCGCCGCCTTCAACAACGAGTTCGGCCGCCCCAACCTTGCCGGCTATTTCCGCACGTTTGAACAGGAAGTGCAGGGCGAGGTGCGCGGCTATCACAAGCCGATCATGATCGCCGGCGGCCTGGGCAGCATCCAGGCCCAGCAGGCCGAGAAGCCCACCTTCCCGCCGGGCACGCTGCTGATCCAGCTCGGCGGCCCGGGCATGCTCATCGGCCTCGGTGGCGGCGCGGCCTCTTCGATGGCGACCGGCACCAACACCGCCGACCTCGACTTCGCCTCGGTGCAGCGCGGCAACCCCGAGATCCAGCGCCGCTGCCAGGAGGTCATCGACGCCTGCTGGCAGCAGGGCGACAAGAACCCGATCATCGCCATTCACGACGTCGGCGCCGGCGGCCTGTCGAACGCGATGCCCGAGCTCGCCGACCACGCCAGCCTGGGCGCGCACTTCGAGCTGCGCGAGGTGCACATCGAGGAGCCGGGCATGAGCCCGCGCGAGATCTGGTCGAACGAATCGCAGGAGCGCTACGTACTCGCGATCGCGCCCGAGAGCCTGCCGCTGTTCCAGGCCTTCTGCGAGCGCGAGCGCTGTCCCTTCGCCGTGCTCGGTACCGCCACCGCCGACGGTCACCTCACCGTGTCCGACCGCCACTTCGGCAACAAGCCGGTGGACATGGACATGAAGGTGCTGCTCGGCAAGCCGCCGAAGATGACGCGCAACGTATCGCGCCGCGCGGTGCACCTGCCGCCCTTCGACACCACCGACTTCGACTTGCAGGAAGCCGGGATGCGCGTGCTGCGCGTGCCGGCGGTGGCCAGCAAGAGCTTCCTGATCACCATCGGCGACCGCTCGGTGGGCGGCCTGACCGCGCGCGACCAGTTCGTCGGACCGTGGCAGGTGCCAGTGGCCGACGTCGCCGTCACCGCGATGAGCTTTCAGGGTTATCGCGGCGAGGCCTTCGCGATGGGCGAGCGCACGCAGCTGGCCTGCGTCGACGCGCCGGCCTCGGGCCGCATGGCGATCGGCGAGGCGATCACCAACATCGCCGCCGCGGACATCGCCAAGCTGGGCGACGTCAAGCTGTCGGCCAACTGGATGGCCGCCGCCGGTCACCGCGGCGAGGATGCGCGGCTCTTCGACACGGTCAAGGCCGTCTCCGAGTTCTGCATCGCCGCCGGCCTGTCGATCCCGGTCGGCAAGGACTCGCTGTCCATGCGCACCGCCTGGCAGGACGGCGGCGAGGACAAGCAGGTCGTCGCGCCGCTGTCGCTGATCGCGACCGCCTTCGCCCCCGTGCAGGACATCCGCAACACGCTCACCCCGCAGCTCCAGCTGCCGGAAGGCGTCGAGACCGAGCTGCTGCTGATCGACCTGGGCAACGGCAAGAACCGCCTCGGCGGCTCGGCCTTCGCCCAGGCCTACGAGTCGGTCGGCGAGCATGCGCCCGACGTCGACACCGCCCAGCTCGCGGCCTTCTTCGCGACCATCCAGCAGCTGCGCCGCGACGGCCTGCTGCTGGCCTACCATGACCGCTCCGATGGCGGCCTCTTCGCCACCGTGTGCGAGATGGCCTTCGCTGCCAGGTGCGGCCTGTCGCTGATCCTCGACACCGTGTGCTACGACCCCTACATGATGGACGTCGATGGCCTGGAGAAGAAGCCCGACACCCTCAAGGGCCGCTTCGACGATCGCCTGTTCGCCGGCCTCTTCGCCGAGGAGCTCGGCGCGGTCATCCAGATCCGCCGCGAGGAGCGCTCGCGCATCACCGAGGCGCTGCGTGCGGCGAAGCTCGCCTACCACTTCATCGGCGAGCCCAACGACAAGGACGAGATCCGCTTCCGCCGCAACGCCAAGCTGGTGTTCTCCGCCAGCCGCGTCGAGCTGCTGCAGGCCTGGTCCGAGACCAGCTACCGCATCGCCAGGCTGCGCGACGATCCCGAGTGCGTGCAGCAGGAGTTCGACGCATTGGCCGATGCCACCAACCCCGGCCTGTCGGTGGCCCTGTCCTTCGACGTCAGGGACGACGTCGCCGCGCCCTTCATCGCCAGCGGCGCGCGGCCCAAGGTCGTCGTGCTGCGCGAGCAGGGCGTGAACTCCCAGTTCGAGATGGCCGCAGCCTTCGAGCGCGCAGGCTTTACCCCGGTCGACGTGCACATGTCCGACCTGCAGGCCGGCCGCATCGACCTGGCCGACTTCCACGGCCTCGCGGCCTGCGGCGGCTTCTCCTACGGCGACGTGCTCGGCGCGGGCCAGGGATGGGCCAAGTCCATCCTGTTCAATCCGCGCCTGCGCGACGAGTTCGCGAGCTTCTTCGGTCGCGCCGACACCTTCGCGCTCGGCGTGTGCAACGGCTGCCAGATGATGGCCCACCTCGCCCCGATCATCCCCGGCGCCGAGGCCTGGCCCACCTTCCACCGCAACCGCAGCGAGCAGTTCGAGGCCCGCTTCGCGATGGTCGAGGTCACCGACAGCCCCTCCATCCTGCTGCAGGGCATGGCCGGCAGCCGCATGCCGATCGTGGTCAGCCACGGCGAGGGCAGGGCGGTGTTCCGCAGCGAGGCCGACCGCGAGCGCGCCCTCCTGGCCTTGCGCTACGTGGACAACCACGGCCACCCGGCGCAGAACTACCCGGCCAACCCGAACGGCTCGCCCGACGGTGTGACCGGCTTCACCACGGCGGACGGGCGTTTCACGATCATGATGCCTCACCCCGAGCGCACCGCGCGCACCCTGCAGATGTCCTGGGCGCCGCAGTGGCAGGTCAAGGACAGCCCCGATGCCTCGCCCTGGCTGCGCATGTTCCGCAACGCCCGGGCCTGGCTGGGCTGAGCGTCGAGGTCACCCGGACTGGGTAGTCGATGCGACGATTTCGCTCAAGGGGACGCAGGGACAGCCGTTAAGATGTTTCGGTCTGCCTCCGAGGGCGGACAGCACTATGGGGGCAGGAATTGAACCAGACGATTTCGACGAGCGAACTGAAGATCGGCATGTTCGTCGTCGGTATCGACCGGCCGTGGACCGAGACGCCGTTCATGATGCAGGGCTTCCTGCTGGCGAACCCCGACCAGCTCCGGGCCCTGCAGAAGTACTGCCGCTCGGTCACGATCGACCGCTCGCGCTCGATCGGCGACCAGTACAGCGCCAAGGTCTTCGACAAGGACGCCCCCCTGCGCGGCCAGGACGGGCTCGTGCGCAAGCACCCCGACGTCGTCGAATCACGTGTCGAGGCGCAGCGCTTCATCAAGGTCGCGCGTGGCTTCAAGGGCAAGATCCACACCCGCCGCCAGCCGCACATCCCGCGCATCCGCAGCGAGGATGGGCGCAGCCGGCTCGAGTCCGAGCTGCTCTACTCGGCGCCGATCGTCGATGACGTCTACCGGGCCTTGCGCGAGACCCAGCTCGCGATCGACAGCAATGTCGCCATCGACGTCCCCCAGATCAACGGCCTGGTTGGCGAGATGGCCGCGGGCGTGCAGCGCAACCCCGACGCGCTGCTCTGGCTCACCCGCCTCAAGCGCACCGACCAGTACGCCTACGACCACGCGGTCAACGTCTCGGTGCATGCGATGGTGTTCGCCCGCTTCGTCGGCCTGAGCGGCAAGCAGGTGCATCAGCTCGGCCTCGCCGGCCTGCTCCAGGACATCGGCAAGGTGCAGATCGACTATGGCCTGCTCAGCAAGCCGGGACCGCTAGACGAGCGCGAGTTCGAGCACGTCAAGGCCCACGTCACCAACACGTTGCGCCTGCTGCAGGCGCACCGCGACTTCGACGCCGAGGTGCTGGCGGTCATCGCCGCCCATCACGAGCGCTTCGACGGCACCGGCTACCCGCGCGGCCTTGAAGGCATGAGCATCCCGCTGCCGGGGGAGATGGCCGGCATCATCGACACCTACTGCGCGATGACCCGCGACCGCGTCTATCGCGAGGCCGTCTCCAGCCAGCGCGCCATGGAGACGCTCAACCAGCTGCGCAACACGCAGTTTCGCGACACCCTGGTCGACCAGTTCCTGCAGTGCATCGGCCTGTACCCGATCGGCACCCTCGTCGAGCTCAACAGCGGCGAGGTCGGCGTGGTGATCCAGCAGAACCAGGTGCGGAGGCTGCAGCCGCGCGTGCTCGTGCTGCTCGCGCCCGACAAGAGCGTGGAGCGTTTCCCGCGCACCCTCGACCTGCTGATGCAGCCCGACACCGCCGACGGCGAGCCCTATCGCATCGTGCAGGCGCTGCCGCCCAACGCCTTCGGCATCGACCCTAACGACTTCTTCCTCGCCTGAACATGGACTCGCTGATCCCGACCGGCTTTCTCGCCGCACTCACCGAGGTTTCGGCGCGCATGGCCGAGGTCGGGACCGAGGGGCAGGGCGTGGGCGTCATCTCGCTCTACGCCCAGCCCGATGCGGCGCTCTACCGCCTCCCGCTCGAGCACCTGCGCCGCTTCGAGCGCGCCATGGAGCGCCAGATCCGCGCCCAGCTGCGCAGCCGCGACAGCCTCTTCGCGGTCGATGGCAAGGAGTGGCTGATCGTGCTGCCACGCCTGGCCAGCAGCGCGGTCCTCACGCTCGGCATGCTGCGCTTCGAGCAGACCTTCAACGACAGCCCGCTCGCGGTCGACGGGCTCGACCTGCCGGTGCGCGTGGTGTGCGGCGCGGCGATCTCGCCCGACCATGGCAAGGACGGCTTCCACCTGCTGCAGTCGGCGCGCATCGCCGGCCTCGTCGCCGGACGCGCCGACTGCGGCAGCCTGCACTTCGAGCCCTCGATGGAGCGCAGCACGCCCAACGTCGCCCTCCTCGAGCGCGACCTGCGCACGGCGTTCTCGGGCGGCCCCGAGCTCGAGCTCTGGCTGCAGCCCAAGGTGCACCTCGCCAGCGCGGAGTGCCGCAGCGCCGAGGCCCTGCTGCGCTGGCGCAACAGCGCGGGCGAGTTCGTGCCGCCCCCGGCCGTCATCGGCCTGATCGACCGCCTCGGCCTGCGCCACCGTTTCAATCGCTGGCTGTTCCAGCAGGCCGCGCAGATCCTGCACCAGCTGCGCATGGACGGCCTGGAGATCGATGTCTCCATCAACCTCTCCGCCACCGACCTCTACGACGCCGAGGTGCCCGACCTGATCGGCCAGGCGCTGTCCACCTGGAACCTCGAGGCGGGGCGGCTGTGCCTGGAGATCACCGAGACCAGCATGCTCGACGAGAGCTCGGGCAGCAACGTCTCCGAGGTCCTGGATCGCCTGCGCCAGCTCGGCGTCGCGCTGTCGATCGACGACTTCGGCACCGGCTTCTCGGGCATGAGCCGGCTCAAGCGGCTCGCCGTGCAGGAGGTCAAGATCGACCGCAGCTTCGTCATCGACCTGCTCGCCTCGGCGCGCGACCGCGAGATCGCCGCCTCGATCATCGACCTCTCGCACCGCCTCGGCATCGAGGTGACCGCCGAGGGCGTGGAGGACGGCAACACCGCCGAGCTGCTCGCCGGCATGGGCTGCGACTCCATCCAGGGCTTCCTGCACGCCCCAGCCTTGCCGCTGACGGAGTTCGTCGCCTGGGTGCGTGCGCACGAAGGCATCGGCCGCCAAGCGGCGCAAACCTGACCGCGATCAAATTATGCGGGGGATGATCGGGTAGAATCCCGCTCATCGTTGTGGTTTCCACGGATCCGATCCCCCCATGCAGCGCTTCTGCCGACGTCTCTACGCCTGGATCGCGATCTTCGCGATGGCGATGAGTGCGCTGGCGCCGGCGGTCAGCCGGGCGATGGGACCCGACGAGCATGGCCGCTTCCTCGTCCAGCTGTGTTCCGCAGCCGGTGTCGAGTGGGTGGAACTCACCGCCGAAGAGACCGCCTTCTATGGCGAGACCGGTGCGGTGAGTTCCGAATCCGACCCGGCCCAATCCGCCCCCTCGCTCGACCACTGCCCCTACTGCTCCGCGCAGTTCGGCAGCGCGTTGCCGCCTGCCCCCGGGCCCTCGCCGTCCTTCGCCGTCGCCGGCGGAGCGGTGCTGCCCACGCTCTTCCTCGTCGCCCCGCGGCCGCTCTTCGCCTGGTCGCCGGCGCACCCGCGCGCGCCCCCCGCGCTCGCCTGACCCTGCGCACTTGCGGACGCCGCGTGCGTTCGCCGTAGCGGTCCCGTCCCTCGCCTGAAGTCCCGTCCTCGCCGCCGGCCCGCCGGTCGCGCGAGTCCTGCGCACGCAAGCCCGCGTTCGATGCCTCCTTTTCCGGAGCGCGTCGGCGCGCGGCCGTGCGGACCGCCATCCTCCACCCACCGGAGAACCACGATGCAAAAGCCGCTCCTGGCCGCCCCCCTGCTGGCCGCCCTCGTCCTCCTCGGCAGCGCCGTCGCGCACGCGGAGGTCATCGTCGCCGAACCCTGGGTACGCGCCACCGTGCCCGCGCAGAAGGCCACCGGCGCCTTCATGCACCTGAAGTCCGACACCGACGCCCGCCTCGTTTCGGCCGCCTCGCCGGTCGCCGGCGTGGTCGAGATCCACGAGATGTTCATGGACAAGGACGTCATGAAGATGAGCCCCATCCCCGGCCTCGAGCTCCCCGCCGGCCAGGACGTCGAGCTGAAGCCCGGCGGCTACCACGTGATGCTGATGGACCTGAAGCAGCAGGTGAAGGTCGGCGACGAGGTCCCGCTCACGCTGACGATCGAGAACAAGGACGGCAGCCGCGCCACGATCGAGCTCAAGGCCGCGGCGCGCCCGCTCAATGCGCCGATGAAGATGCATCACTGAACACTGGCAAGCCCGTCTCATCTGCAGCACCCGCGTCATTGAACAGCAACAGGAAAACAACATGAACAGGATCTTCAAACGCCTCCCGCTCGCCGTGGCCGTGTCCATGGCGCTGCCGGTCCTCGCCCAGGCCCAGGAAACCCGGCTCGGCAGCGTGGTCGTGACCGCGCCGGTCACCGAGGCGCCGCTCACCGTCACCACCGACCCCAAGGCCCCGCGCCAGCCCCTGCCGGCGCACGACGGCGCCGACATGCTCAAGAGCATTCCGGGCTTCTCCGTGATCCGGAAGGGCGGTACCGACGGTGATCCGGTCTTCCGCGGGATGTCGGGCTCGCGGCTCGGCATCCTGCTCGACGGGCAGGAAATTCATGGTGGCTGCGGCGGCCGCATGGATCCGCCCACGGCCTACATCTACCCGGAGTCCTATGACCGCGTGACCGTGCTGAAGGGGCCGCAGAGCGTGCTTTACTTGCCGGGCAGTTCGGCCGGGGTGGTGCTCTTCGAGCGTGACATCCAGCGCATGTCCGAACCCGGCTGGAGTGCTCAAGGCAGCCTCACCTTCGGCAGTTTCGGCCGCAACGATCAATACCTGGAGGCGCGTGGCGGCAATCCGGACTTCTATGCACGCGCCAACGCTACGCGCTCCGATAGCGACAACTACGAGGATGGCGACGGGAAGGAGGTACACTCCTTCTACACACGCTGGAGCACCAGTGCCGCCTTGGGCTGGACGCCGGATGACCATACCCTGATCGAGCTTAGCGCGGGTCGTTCGGACGGCGAGGCGGCCTACGCCGACCGCGCAATGGACGGGACGAAGTTTGAGCGCGAGAACGTCGGCCTCAAGTTCGAAAAGCGCAACGTTTCCGCGCTGGTGAACAAGGTCGAGGCCAATGTCTATTACAGCTACATCGACCATGTGATGGACAACTACAGCCTTCGCGCCCATAAGGGCATCAAGATGCTGAACAACCCCGACCGCGAGACCAAGGGCGGCCGGGTTGCCGTGACGCTGACACCGACTGAGTCGGTTCAGGTCGTACTCGGTGCAGACATGAAGACCGACGAGCACACGTTCCGCGATGGAACGAACTACTACTCGAAGCCGCGGACGGGGGATCTGAGCTTCGACCGCTATGGCGTATTCGGTGAGGCTACCTACGCCCTCGATGATGTACGCCGGGTCATCGGTGGCTTGCGTCTCGACGACCACGAGGTCACGAACGACAAGATGGGTGGCGTGAAAGAGAGCGAGACGCTGCCCAGCGGCTTCCTGCGTTTCGAGCAGGATTACGCCGGCGGCGCGGGTACCTGGTATGCCGGGCTCGGCCACGCCGAGCGTTTCCCCGATTACTGGGAGTACATGCGCACCGGCAATACGATCGTGGTTCCCGACGCACGAACTTTCGACACGCTCGATTCCGAGAAGACCACCCAACTCGACATTGGCGCGAACTGGACGCATGGCGAATGGTCAGCCTCGGTATCGGGCTTCTACAGCAAGGTCGACGACTACATCCTGCTGCGCTGGGTCAGCGACAAGGCCGCCAACGTACGCAACGTGGATGCGACCGTGTATGGCCTCGAGGGCGACCTCGCGTGGCGCTTTGCGCCGAACTGGCAAGCCTATGGAACCCTCGCCTGGGTGCGCGGCAGCAACGATACGGACGACAAGCCGCTCGCCCAGCAGCCGCCGCTCGAAGCGAAGCTCGGCGTCGAGTACGACAACCGTGTGTTCTCCTACGGTGCGCTGCTGCGGATGGTGTCGGAGCAGGACCGTTACGACATCGGCTCGGGCAGCATCGTGGCGAACGGGCAGGACCTCGGTCCGACCGGGGGCTTCGCGACCCTGGCGCTCAACGCAGGCTGGCGCCCGAACAAGACGACCCTGCTGACGGCCGGTGTCGACAACGTTTTCGATCGCACTTATCGCGAGCACCTCGGCAAAGGTGGCTGGGACTTCGGTTCCGCGAAGGTAACGGATCTTCGCATCAACGAACCCGGCCGCACCTTCTGGCTGAAGGCGCAGGTGGCGCTCGACTGAGCGCGCTCGCGTCGCATCCGGGCCGCGGGCGGGGAGGGGTCTCCGCCTGTGGTCCGGCAAATCGAATCCTTCGTCCCGAGGGGGGGCGAAACCATGAACAGGATCCATCATTGCCAGGACACGGCGCGCGCGGACGACTGCGCGTCGTGTGTTCTCGAAGGCTCCGCGGCCTGCGGGTCGATCACCGCGCTCGCCTCGATCGCGGGCGGCGTGCCCGTCGTCTGCCACGTCTTCGCGCCGGGCGAGGCGCTGTACCGCAGCGGCGAGCCGGTCGACGGCCTGCACTTCATCGTCTCCGGCGGCGTCAAGCTGGTGCGCTGCGACGCCGCCGGGCACGAGCGCATCGTGCACTTCGCGCAGGACGGCGGAATCGTCGGCTTCGACGCGATGAGCGGCGACGCCAGTCCGCACAGCGCGATCGCGCTCGACGAGGTGCGCACCTGCCGCATTCCGGCCGACAAGCTGGCGCGGGTGCTCGAGCGCCGGCCGGTGCTGCAGATGCAGGTGCTGCGCCAGATGCAGCGCGCGCTGTCCGACGCCCAGGGCTGGATCGCCGAGCTCGCCAGCGGGGTGCTGCCGGCGCGGATGCGGCTCGCCCGCCTGCTGCTGCGCCTGCACTGCGGAGAGGGCGCGCGCATCCGCCGCCTGCAACTGACCGAGATCGGCTCCATCCTCGGGCAGACGCCCGAGACGGTGTGCCGCACGCTGAAGGCCTTCGAACAGGATGGCGTGCTCGTGCCGCAGGGCGGCCGCGGGCTGCAGCGGCATTACCTCGCCGACCTCGAGGCCTTGCAGCGCATCGCCCACGAGGGCGCAGAGCGCATTCCCCCCGCCGCTCGCGCGCTGGATGGCGGCGACGATGCGGAGCTCGCCCGACCGGTCCGCAGCCGCCGCGGCGAGGCCGGATTGCGCCGCACCGCCCCGACGCACTGAGCGGGGGCCACGCGCCCATCTCTTCGCGCCACCCATGAAAAAGGCGCCCGCGCCGGAAACCGGCGGGGCGCCCCGATGCGGCGGCAAGCGCCGAGACGGTCTTACTTCTTGCGCATCGGCGGCAGGTCGGTGCAGCTGCCGTGCGCCACCTCGGCGGCCATGCCCACCGTCTCGCCCAGGGTGGGGTGGGGGTGGATGGTCTTGCCGATGTCGGTGGCGTCGGCGCCCATCTCGATCGCGAGGCAGACCTCGCCGATCATGTCGCCGGCGGACGGCCCGACGATGGTGCCGCCGATCACGCGGTGGGTCTCGGCGTCGAAGATCAGCTTGGTGAAGCCGTAGTCGGCGCCGTTGGCGATGGCGCGGCCGCTGGCGGCCCAGGGGAACTTGGCGGTGTCTACCTTCTTGCCCTCGGCCTTGGCCTGCGCCTCGGTGTAGCCGACCCAGGCCACTTCCGGATGGGTGTAGGCCACGCCCGGGATCACCGTGGCGTCGAAGGCCGCCTTGTGACCCGCGGCGACCTCGGCCGCCACGTGCGCCTCATGCACCGCCTTGTGGGCGAGCATGGGCTGGCCGACGATGTCGCCGATCGCAAAGATGTGCGGCACGTTGGTGCGCATCTGCGCGTCCACCGGGATGAAGCCGCGCTCGCCGACGATCACGCCCGCCTTCTCGGCGCCGATCTTCTTGCCGTTGGGCGAGCGGCCCGCCGACTGCAGGATGAGGTCGTAGCGCACGGGTTCCGCGGGGGCCTTGTCGCCCTCGAACTTCACCCACAGGCCGTCGTCCCTGGCCTCGACCGCCACGGTCCTGGTCTTGAGCATGACGTTGTCGAAGCGGTGGGCGTTCTGCTTCTCCCACACCTTGACCGCGTCGGCGTCCGGGCCCTGCATCAGGCGGTCGAGCATCTCGACCACGTCGACGCGCGCGCCCAGCGTGGAGTACACCGTGGCCATCTCCAGACCGATGATGCCGCCGCCGATCACCAGCATCTTGCCCGGCACCTGGCGCAGCTCGAGCGCGCCGGTCGAATCCACGATGCGCGCATCGCGCGGCAGGAAGGGCAGGTGCACCGCGGCCG
>NZ_AMXF01000107.1 GCF_000310225.1 Thauera phenylacetica B4P | reverse complement strand
CCTGCCGCGCGCGCCGCCTCGGCGGCCTGCGCCTGGCGCTCCCCGGCCCCACCGGCGAGGACGACAGCCTGCGCTTCACCGCGCGCGGCACGATCGCCGGGGTGGCGGACAGCGCCGCCGCCGTGCTGCACCAGGTGATGGCCGCGCTCGCCAGCGGCAACCACCTGCTGCTCGCCGACACCGCCGCCGCACGCAAGGTGCAGGCGGCCCTGCCCGACACCGTGCGCGGCCAGGTCCGCGTGGACGCGGCCTGGTTCGACAAGACGCTCGGTGCGGTGCTGTTCGACGGCAGCGAGACCGAGGCCGACGCGCTGCGCGTGCGCGTCGCGTCGCGCACGGGCCCGATCCTGCAGCTGCTGCAGCCGACGCCCGACTACGACCTCAGCCGGCTCGTCCATGAACGCACGCTGTCGATCAACACCGCCGCCGCGGGTGGCAACGCCAGCCTGATGGCCATGGGCGCCTGAGCCTCCCCCGCCCCTGCTGCCGGGCCCCGTGATCGCATTGCCGGTCACGGGGCCCGGCTTTTTTGCGTGCTCGAAACGCGCAGCCCGGCGGCGGCCGGGAGGCGTTCACTTCCGGTCGTCGCGACAACATCAAGCCGTCTTTTGCCTTGAAGGCGACGCAGCTCGACATGGGCAAGGAGACGCCGGCGATGCATTCCTGCGGCCACGACGGCCACACCGCGATACGGATGGGCGTCGCCGAACCGCTCGCAGGCAGCGAGCGCCTCGACATCAGGATCGTCGGCCGGACCTCTCGGACCGCAACCCGACGAGCCGGCCGCAGAAGATGCACACCTATGGCGCGGGCATGGTGCATCACTTCTGAGAGCGGAAGCCGGCCGGCGCACTGGCCGAGGTGAGGCATCGACTCGCCAGCCGCGCGAACGAAACATACAAATCGATATTCACGCAGATCATTTCGATAACTTTCTGGCTTTTATTGCGCTTAGTTGACGATTTGAATTGACACCCGCCTCGGGCACACTCCTCTCCGCCCAATCAATGCCGCCATACGAATTTTCTCTGGAAGCCACCTCATGAAACTCGTCTCCGTCCTCGACACCCTCTACCTCGACCCCCAGCACGTCGCCGAGATCATCCGCACCCGCAGCCTCGCGAGCTGCCTCGCCGGCATGGTCGACTACATCCGCGCCGACTTCCTGCGCTGGGAAGAGTTCGACAAATGCGCCCGCGTCGCCAACCACTCCGAAGACGGCGTGATCGAGCTGATGCCGATCGCCGACGACGTGTCGTACGCGTTCAAGTACGTGAACGGTCACCCCAAGAACACCCGCCTCGGCCTGTCGACGGTGATGGCCTTCGGCGTGCTCGCCGACGTCGATACCGGCGCGCCGCGCATGCTCAGCGAGCTGACCCTGACCACCGCGCTGCGCACCGCGGCGACCTCGGCGCTCGCCGCCCGCACCCTGGCGCGCCGCGACAGCCGCGTGATGGCCCTGATCGGCAACGGCGCGCAGAGCGAATTCCAGGCGCTGGCCTTCCAGCACGTGGTCGGCATCGAGGAAGTGCGCCTGTACGACGTCGATGAGGCCGCCACCCGCAAGCTCGTCTCCAACCTCGCCGACAGCGGCCTGCGTGTCACCGTGTGCGCCAGCACCGCCGAGGCGGTCAAGGGCGCGGACATCGTCACCACGGTCACCGCCGACAAGACCTACGCCACCATCCTCACCCCCGAGATGATCGAGCCCGGCATGCACATCAACGCCGTCGGCGGCGACTGCCCGGGCAAGACCGAGCTGCACGCCGACATCCTGCGCCGCGCCTCGGTGTTCGTCGAATACACCCCGCAGACCCGCGTCGAAGGCGACATCCAGCAGATGCCGGCCGACTTCGCGGTCACCGAGCTGTGGGAAGTGCTGAACGGCTCGCGCAGCGGTCGCCACAACGCCGACGAAGTCACGGTGTTCGACTCGGTCGGCTTCGCGATGGAGGACTACTCGGCGCTGCGCTTCATGTACGACGCCGCGATCGCACTCGGCCTCGGCGAGCGCATCGCGCTGATCCCCGCGCTGGCCGACCCGAAGAACCTGTACTCGGCCCTGACGCAGCCGATTTCGCGCACGGCGGACGTGGATCGCATCATCGCTGCCGCACGCTGAGTTTCGCGGCACCGCTCCGAGAGCGCGCGTGGGCGCGCCCCACCACGGAAGCGGTGCCACCCCGCCCACGCAGATCATGCTGGCCGCGGTGCTCGCGGCGCTCTCGCTGCTGCGTCACGCGGACTTGATCTGCATCCTGCCCTTCGCACGCGTAGGCTCGCTCGCGCCGCGCGCGCGGGATGGTGCCGGGGCATCCGGGCATCGTGCGCTTGCGCCCACGCGTGCAAGCGGCGCCAGACCGGCTTGCGATACCGCAGCGCAGCAGTCTTTTTATCTCTCCGTGCCCTGATAAACAGGAACTCCTCCTGTATAGATTGAAATTTTGGGCCCATTAGCTAGGTTTTTTGCGGAAAAATGCGCCTCACTCCCGGACAGGCGCCGATGGCCGGCATCCACCCGGTGTCGTGCCTGCAAACGCCGGCGTCCAGGGCGTTCCAGTAAGGGGCAGCACGGATGGCAAGGCGGAGAAATTCGCTTACCTTAGGGCACGCAATCGCCACCGCTCACACCGCAATGGCCGGATGCGCCCGCTCAAACCCAAGCAATAACGGAGACGTTCCATGAACAAGACCCTGCTCGCCACCGCCGTCCTCGCGCTCGGCGGCTTTTCCACTTCTGCCCTGGCCGACCTGTCGGTGGCCATCGCCGGCCCGATGACCGGCCAGTACGCCTCGGCCGGCGACCAGATCCGCAAGGGCGCGGAGATGGCGATCGCCGACATCAACGCGCGCGGCGGCGTGCTCGGCGAGAAGCTCAAGCTCGAAGTCGGCGACGACGCCTGCGACCCCAAGCAGGCCGTGTCGGTCGCCAACACCATGGTGAACAAGGGCATCGTGTTCATGCACGGCCACTGGTGCTCGAGCTCGACCATCCCCGCCTCCGAGGTCTATGTCGAATCCGACATCCCGATGGCGACCGTGTCGACCAACCCGCAGGTGACCGAGCGCGGGCTCAAGAACATCTTCCGCATCATGGGTCGCGACGACCAGCAGGGCCTGGTGGCGGGCAGCTACATCGCCGAGAAGTTCGCCGGCAAGAAGGTCGCCGTGGTCGACGACAAGAGCGCCTACGGCAAGGGCCTCGCCGACGAGATGGCCAAGGCGATGGAAGGCAAGGGCCTCAAGCCCGCGCTGCGCGAATCCATCACCGCCGGCGAGAAGGACTACTCCGGCATCGTCACCAAGCTCAAGCAGGCCGGCGTCGAGGTCATGGCCTACGGCGGCTACCACACCGAGGTCGCGCTGATCCTGCGCCAGGCCCAGGCCGCCGGCCTGCAGCTCACGGTGATGGGCGGCGACACCATGACCAACTCCGAGCTCGTCACCGCCGCCGGCCCCGCCGCCGACAACGTGATGTTCACGTTCTCGCCCGACCCGCGCAAAAACCCTGACGCCGCGCCGGTGGTGGAGAAATTCCGCGCCGCCAAGACCGAGCCGGAAGGCTACGTGCTCTACGCCTACGCCGCCATGCAACTGTTCGAGCAGGCCGCCACCGCAGCCAAGAGCACCAAGTACGCCGACCTCGAGAAGGCGATGCGCGGCGGCACCTTCAAGACCGTGATCGGCGAGCTCGCCTTCGACGCCAAGGGCGACCAGAAGGCGCCCGGCTTCGTGGTCTATCGCTGGCAGGGCGGGCAGTACGACTACGCGAAGTAAGCCTCCGGCCCCGCGGCGCCCACAGCAGCCCTGAAAGGCTGCGGCGCCGCACCGTGGGGCGATCACCGTGGGAGCGGGCTTGCCCGCGAATCCGGCCTTCAAGCTCCGCTTTCGCGGGCAAGCCCGCTCCCACAAGAGCCGCTCCGACATTCGCAGCGCAAGCCGCGCCCCCATTCGCGGCTTGCGCCGCCGCCTACAGGGTGCGGATCCCGCTCGGGGTCTGCGCCATCCGCACCGCCACAGCAGGAGACATCGTGGCCTATGCACTCCAGCAACTGATCAACGGGCTCACGCTCGGCGCCATGTACGGCCTGATCGCCATCGGCTACACGATGGTGTACGGCATCATCGGCATGATCAACTTCGCCCATGGCGACATCTTCATGGTGAGCGCGTTCATCGCGGTCACCGCGTTCACGATCCTCGCCGCCGCCGACGTGACCTCGATCCCGCTCGCGCTGACCTTCGTGCTGATCGTGTCGATCTTCTTCACCTCGGCCTACGGCTGGGCGGTCGAGCGCACCGCCTACCGCCCGCTGCGCGGCTCGACCCGGCTGGCGCCGCTGATCTCCGCGATCGGCATGTCGATCTTCCTGCAGAACAGCGTGCAGCTCACCCAGGGCGCGCGCGTCAAGCCCATCCCGCCGGTGCTCGAGGGGGGCATCGTGCTGTGGGACGCGCCCGGCTTCACGGTGCAGATCGGCTGGAGCCAGATGCTGATCATCGTCACCACGGTGATCCTGATGACGGCCTTCACCTGGATGATCACGCAGACCCCGTTCGGTCGCCAGCAGCGCGCCTGCGAGCAGGACCGCACCATGGCCTCGCTGCTCGGCGTCAATGTGGACCGCACCATCTCCTTCACCTTCATGCTCGGCGCGGCGCTCGCCGCGGTGGCGGGGGTGATGGTCACGGTGTATTACGGCGTGGTCGATTTCTTCATCGGCTTCCTCGCCGGCATCAAGGCCTTCACCGCGGCGGTGCTGGGCGGCATCGGCTCGCTGCCGGGGGCGATGCTCGGCGGGCTGCTGATCGGCCTGATCGAATCCTTCTGGGCCGCCTACCTGTGGGCGGAATACAAGGACGTCGCCACCTTCGGCATCCTGTGCCTGGTGCTGATGCTGCGCCCCTCCGGCCTGCTCGGCCGTCCTGAAGTGGAGAAAGTGTGATGAGCGCCGTCGTCTTTGCGCGTCACGCGATGACGCCTGCCGAGCGCCTGCGCGATGCCGGCTGGGTGGCCTTCGTCGGCCTCATCCTGGGCATCCCGCTGGTCGGCCTCACCACGGTGGACGTGGGCGGCCGGCTGGGGGTGGAGACCCGCTTCGGCCTGCTCGCCGCGGCGATCGCCGCGGTGTTTGCCGGCCGCCTGCTGCTGCGCTGGGCGATCGACCAGGCACGCGAACGCAAGCAGGCCCGCGACCGTGCCAGCACCGCCACCGCCGCCGACCGCGCCCACGGCGCGCAGCGCGTGGTCAATGTGCTCGGCTGGGTGGCGCTCGGCGCCTCGATCGCGCTGCCGATCGTGTTCTCCGACAACCGCTACGTGGTCGACACCGCCACCACGGTGCTGATCTACGTGATGCTGGGCTGGGGCCTCAACGTGGTCGTCGGCCTCGCCGGCCTGCTCGACCTCGGCTACGTCGCCTTCTACGCGGTGGGCGCCTACTCCTACGCGCTGCTGTCGACCCAGTTCGGCTGGAGCTTCTGGGAGGCGCTGCCGGTGTCGGGCGCGATGGCCGCGACCTTCGGCATCCTGCTCGGCTACCCGATCCTGCGCCTGCGCGGCGACTACCTCGCCATCGTCACGCTCGGCTTCGGCGAGATCATCCGCATCATCCTGGTGAACTGGACCGAATTCTCCAACGGCCCGAACGGCATCAGCTCGATCCCGCGCCCGAGCTTCTTCGGCCTCGACTTCACCCGCAGCGCGCCGGAGGGCAGCCAGACCTTCTCCGGCTTCTTCGGCCTCGAGTTCTCGCCGATGCACCGGCTGATCTTCCTCTACTACCTGATCCTGGTGCTGGCCCTGCTGACCCACGCCTTCGTGTCGCGGCTGCGCAAGCTGCCGGTGGGCCGGGCCTGGGAGGCGCTGCGCGAGGACGAGATCGCCTGCCAGGCGATGGGCATGAACACCACCAACATCAAGCTCTCGGCCTTCGCCATCGGCGCCATGCTGGGCGGCTTCGCCGGGGTGTTCTTCGCCGCACGCCAGGGCTTCATCTCGCCCGAGAGCTTCACCTTCACCGAGTCGGCGATCATCCTCGCCATCGTCGTGCTCGGCGGCATGGGCTCGCAGATGGGCGTGGTGCTGGCGGCCACGCTGCTGGTGCTGATCCCCGAGTTCGGGCGCAACTTCGCCGAGTACCGCATGCTGCTGTTCGGCCTGGCGATGGTGCTGATCATGGTGTGGCGCCCGGGCGGCCTGCTCGCCCACCGCGAACCGACGGTGCGCCTGAACGCGCTCGGCAAGACCACCACGACCGGGGGGACCGCGCGATGACGACACCCGCCACCCTGCTGTCGGTGCGCAACCTGACCATGCGCTTCGGCGGCCTCACCGCGATCGACGACCTGTCGCTGGAAGTGCCGGCCGGCAAGATCACCGGCATCATCGGCCCCAACGGCGCCGGCAAGACCACGCTGTTCAACTGCCTCACCGGCTTCTACAAGCCCACCACCGGCACCCTGCGCCTGGCCCACCCGCGCCGCGGCGAGATGGCCCTGGAGGCCCTGCCCAGCCACCGCGTCGCGCGCGACGCCCAGGTGGTGCGCACCTTCCAGAACATCCGCCTGTTCCCGAAGATGACGGTGCTGGAGAACCTGATCGTCGCCCAGCACAACGTGCTGCAGCGCGCCTCGCAGTTCTCCATCGCCGGGATCTTCAAGCTGCCCGGCTACCGCAAGGCGGAACGCCAGGCCATCGAACGCGCGGCGATGTGGCTAGCGCGCCTCAAGCTCACCCACCTCGCCGACGACGCCGCCGGCGACCTGCCCTACGGCATCCAGCGTCGCATCGAGATCGCGCGCGCGCTGTGCGTCGACCCGGTGCTGCTGTGCCTGGACGAACCGGCCGCCGGCCTCAACCCGCGCGAGTCGGCGGAGTTGAACGAGCTGCTGCTCTACCTGTGCGGCGAGCTGGGCATCGCCATCCTGCTCATCGAGCACGACATGAGCGTGGTGATGAACGTGTCCGACCACATCGGCGTAATCAGCTACGGGCGCAAGATCGCCGAGGGCACGCCGGCGCAGGTCAAGCACGACCCGCAGGTCATCAAGGCCTACCTGGGCGAGGACGAGGAGGAAGACGAGAAGGTGGACGCAGTGACGGGAGGGGCCGCAGCATGATGCTCAAGATGGAGGGCGTGCACGCCCATTACGGCCACATCCACGCGCTGCGCGGCATCGACGTCGAGGTCCAGGTGGGCGAGATCGTCACCCTGATCGGCGCCAACGGCGCCGGCAAGTCGACGCTGATGATGAGCCTGTTCGGCAACCCCAAGGCCAGCGCCGGGCGCATCGTCTTCGACGGCGAGGACATCACCCGCGTGCACACGCACGAGATCGCCCGCCGCGGCATCGCCCTGGTGCCCGAAGGCCGGCGCATCTTCCCGCGCATGACGGTGATCGAGAACCTGCAGATGGGCACCGCCCACGCCGACCCGGCCAACTACGCCGCCGACACCGCGCGCGTGTTCGCGATGTTCCCCATCCTCGAGGAGCGCCAGGCGCAGCGCGCCGGCACCCTGTCGGGCGGCGAGCAGCAGATGCTGGCGATCGGCCGCGCGCTGATGAGCCGGCCCAAGCTGCTGCTGCTCGACGAGCCCTCGCTCGGCCTGGCGCCGATCTACATCCGGCGGATCTTCCAGATCGTCAAGGAGCTCAACCGCGACCACGGCATGACCATCCTGCTGGTGGAACAGAACGCCAACCAGGCCCTGCGCGTCGCCGACCGCGGCTACGTGCTGCAGCACGGCGAGATCACGCTTGCCGGGACGGGCGCGGAGCTGCTCGCGAGTCCGGAGGTGCGCGCTGCCTACCTGGAGGGCGGCCACGCCTGAGGGGGCCTGCCCTACCACCGCGCCGGGGGACGGCGGGACGTATGAAAAACCCTCAGGATCTGTACTTCAGCGCCCTCGACACGGTACGGCACCAGATAGCGCGTTCCCGGCACGACCAATTCGCGCGTGCCGGGAAGGCGTCCCGGTCGCCCGATGGCCGGATGTTCGGCCAGAAGTGCGACGGCCCCCAGAACGCGCTCGACCACCTTGGCCGCGGCGACCGGGTCGTCAGTCGCAATGTACGAAGCTTCTTCGTCGAGGTTGCGCAGCGCCGCCCTCAGCCAACGGATCCGCATTTACGCTCCCGCATCCACCCGCCATTTCCGGGCCAGGCTGGCGAGCTCGTCCTCACTGGCGAAATCGCCGGCATCGGCTTCGGCGACGGCATTCTGGATCTCCTGCAGTTGCCACTCGTTGATCTCGACGTACTCGCGAATCGCCTCCGCAGCCAGGAAGGATCGGCTGCGTTGCGTTGCGTCTGCCAGGGCATCGAGCCGAGCCTTGACCTCAGGCTCGACACGCACGCTCAGGGTGGTGGACATGGCTTCGCTCCGTGTTGTGTTCAGATGTACACAATTTAGCACAGGGCACGAACCTTACTGCGCCCGCCCACCCTTTATCCCCTTCTTTCAATGTCCCACACCGCCCAACCCGCCCGCTGGCTCCCCTTCGTCGTCCTCGGCATCGGTCTCGCCGCGATCTCCTTCGGCGCCATCTTCGCCCGCCTCGCCCAGGCCGAAGGGGTCAGTTCGCTCGCGGTCGCCACCTGGCGGCTCGGCTTCGCCGCGCTGATCATCACCCCGGTCGCCTTCCTGCAGTCGCGCCACGAGCTCGCCCGCCTCACCCGCAAGCAGATCGGCATGGCGCTCGCCGCGGGCTTCTTCCTCGCGCTGCATTTCGCCACCTGGATCAGCTCGCTCGAATACACCTCGGTGGCCTCGAGCACCGCGCTCGTCACCACCAACCCGCTTTGGATCGGCCTGGCCTCCTTCCTGATCTTCCGCGAGACACCGACGAAGATGATGATCGGCGGCATCGCGCTGTCCTTCGCCGGCAGCCTGTTCATCTTCTGGAGCGACAGCCAGAACGCCGGCGCCGGCAGCAACCCGATGCTCGGCAACCTGCTCGCGCTCGTCGGCAGCTGGTGCTTCTCGGCCTACCTGCTGATCGGCCGCAGGCTGCGCGCCGGGCTCGGGCTGCCGGCCTACATCTGGCTGGCCTACGGCGCCGCGGCGCTGTTCCTGTTCGCGGCCAGCGGCGCGGGCGGCGTGGAGCTCTTCACCCTGTCGAACACCGCCTGGCTGGTATTGCTGGCGATGGCGCTGGGCCCGCAGCTGCTCGGCCACACCGCCTACAACTGGTCGCTGCGCTACGTGTCGGCCACCTTCGTCGCGGTGGTCACGCTCGGCGAGCCGGTGGGCAGCGCGCTGATGGCCTTCCTCATCTTCGGCGAGGGCTTCGCGCCGCTGCAGTTCGTCGGCTTCAGCCTGCTGCTGGTGGGCATCTACCTGGCGGCGAAGGGCGAACGGAGCTGAACGGCGGAAGGGCGCGGCGGATCGGCCGCCGCGGCCCGCGCCGGCGCCGGCCACGGATCAGCGCCTGACGCCGCCCCTCGCGTCCTTTGCCCACACCCCGCGTGCGACCCGGCACCGGGCTCGGACTACGCGCTCGGGAACGGTCACGACCCGGCGCGCGTCCGAAGCGCAGGAGGATTCGACCATGCCCGCGCCTTTCGCCTCGTCCGAGCGCTTTCCGCCCAGCCTGCCAATGAGCCGCGCCCAATTCCTGCATCTTGCCGCCGCCAGTGCGGCCGGCTTGATCCTCGGCGCCCCCGCCCGCGCCGCCGATCGCGCACCCTCCCCCGCGATGCTCACCCGCCCCATCCCCGCCACTGGCGAAGCGCTACCCGTCATCGGCTGCGGCACCTACGTCGGCTTCGACGTCGCCCCCGGCAGCGCCGAGTACCAGCGCCTGCCCGGCGTGCTGCAGGCCCTGTTCGGCGCCGGCGGCGCGGTGATCGACAGCTCGCCGATGTACGGTCGCGCCGAGGCGGTGACCGGCGAGCTGCTCGCCGCCGCCGGCAGCCACGGCAAGGCCTTCCTCGCCACCAAGGTGTGGACGCGCGGTCGCGCCGAAGGCATCCGCCAGATGGAAGAATCCCTGCGCCGCCTGCAGGTCGAGCGCCTCGGCCTGATGCAGATCCACAACCTGGTCGACTGGCAGACCCACCTCGCCACCCTGCGCGACTGGAAGGCGGCCGGACGCGTGCGCTACCTCGGCGTCACCCACTACACCGCCAGCGCCTACGACGCACTCCAGGCGGTGATGCGGGCCGAGGCCCTGGACTTCGTGCAGATCAACTACTCGGCGGACGAGCGCGAGGCCGAGCGCCGCATCCTGCCGCTGGCGGCCGAGCGCGGCATGGCGGTGATCATCAACCGCCCCTTCGGCGGCGGCGGCCTGCTGCGCCGCCTGCGCGAGCGCCCGCTGCCGCCCTGGGCCGCCGAGATCGGCGCCACCAGCTGGGCACAGGTGCTGCTGAAGTTCGTGCTGTCCCACCCGGCGGTCACCTGCGCCATCCCCGGCACCAGCCGCCCCGAGCACATGGCCGACAACGCCCTCGCCGGCACCGGCGTGATTCCCGAGCGCAGCTTCTGGACCCAGCACCGTATCGACGCCACCTGAGGCCCCGGTTCGCCGGCGCCAGACGTGTCACGCCGTCCGTGCCGGCCTACCGCGCAACGAAGGATTTACTGTACGGCGGCCGCATCGCGCCCCGACACCACTGCATCGTCCAGCCCGACGCGCCCGATCGCAGGCAGGCGGAGTGCCGGGCTGTTGAGATCGATACCGAAATTGAGTCCGAGCAGATTCAGCTCCAGCCCCTCTTCGAGCCCGACGCTGAGGCCGAACAGGCCGAGCAGCGAGACCTGCAAGCCCGACCCCGAAGGCGACAGGCCGAGCGGGCGCTCGAGCGGGCGGTAGTCCTTGCCGATCGCGTTGGCCGGCAGGTCCAGGCGCAGCGCCGGCACCTCGCGGCCGATGTGGGCGAGGAAGGTGTTGCTGTTCGGGCCAGGATAGCTGCGGTACGCATCCGCGTGCGGATAGCTCGCCACGGCAGCCTCGATCTGTTCGATCATCGCCTCCACGCCCTCGCCGCGGTGCTCGACCAGCACGCGCGGCACGGCGCCGAACCACAGGCCGTCGGGCAGCGCATAGTTGCGCCGCACCACGTTTCCGCGCCCCCAGCCGATCACGTCGTAGCGCGTGTAGGCGGACTCCCCTGCGCGCTTGTAGATGATCCAGGGATGCACCGCGAAGTAGCCGCGCCAGCCATAGGTCGCCGCGGCGTAGACCTGCACGATCGCGGTCCCGGCGAAGCGCACGGGGTCGGGGGCGATGCCGGCTGAGTGGCGCGCGGCACCGCGCCAGCCGCCCTCCACGCCGGGCAGGGCAGGCCGCGGATCGTTGGCGAGGCTGAGCCCCACCGAGAGCAGCAGCAGGACGACGAGGGCGCGCAAGCTCATGGAGAGACGGTTCAAGCGGATTTCCTGTTTCGGGGCCGGAAGGCCGACCCCCTTGTGATCACCGCTCGCGCATGGAGTTCTACGTCGGCGCGCCCGTCTCTTTAATTCTTCAAAGTTATAAATATTTACTCTGACAGACCTTCTGAGTATTTCAGCTTTCCCGTATTCTGCAGCGCGTCATGGCAGCGCCGCGCAGTCCGGCGCGCCGCCCCCCAGCAAACGCATACGACGGACGACACGACCATGCTGAAGAAACTCGCCCCCCTGCCCCTGGCCATCGCCCTCGCCGCCAGCCTCGGACTCGCCGCGCCGGCCTTCGCCAGCACCGCCGCGCAGGCCCCCGCCTCCGCCACGGTGGCCACCGCCGCCGCGCCCGCGCCGCTGCTGCAGGCCGCCGAACTGAAGACCCTGCTCGGCCAGCCCGGCGTGCGCGTGCTCGACATCCGCACCGACAAGGACTACGCCGCCGGCCACGTCCCCGGCGCGGTGAACACCCCCTACGGCAAGTACCGCGGGCCGAAGGAGAACCCCGGCCAGCTGCCCTCCGAGGCCGCGCTGACCCAGCTCCTGCAGGCCGCCGGCGTCGACCGCGACACCCACGTGGTCGTGGTGCATGCCGGCAGCGACCACACCGACTTCGGCGCCGCGGCGCGCGTGTACTGGACGCTCAAGGTCGGCGGCCTCACCCGCCTGTCCATCCTCGACGGCGGCAGCAAGGCCTGGCAGGCCGCCGGCGGCACGCTCGAGACCGCCGCACCGCAGGTCGCGCCCAGCCAGTTCAGCTACCGCTACGACCAGGAGCAGGTCGTCACCAGCGAGGAGCTCGCCGCCACGGTCAAGGCCGGCAACGCCCCGCTGCTGGTCGACGCCCGCCCGCCCAAGTTCTTCGCCGGCGAGACGCGCACCGACGCCGCCGCGCGCTACGGCACGCTGCCGGGCGCCAAGTCCTTCGACAACGCGCAGTTCTTCCCGCAGGGCGGCACCACGCTCAAGCCGGCGAGCGAGTTGAAGGCCCTGGTCGCGCAGTCCGGCGCCGCCGCCGCGCCCACGGTGTCCTTCTGCAACACCGGCCACTGGGCAGCGACCAACTGGTTCGTGATGTCGGAGATCGCCGGCAACAAGTCGGTCAAGCTCTATCCCTCCTCGGTCGTGGAGTGGAGCCAGTCCGACCTGCCGATGGACAACCAGCCTTCGCGCCTGAGCGCGCTGGTGCAGGACGCGAAGCGCGCACTCGACAAGTAAGGCGGACGCGACGATGCGCTGGTTCTCCCGTTTCCTGCTGGTCTTCGGCGCACTCGCGGGCGTGCTCGCGGTGACGCTGGCGGCCGGCCTGCGCCAGGGCCTGCTCGCGCTGCTGGGCATCGGCTTCGGCGCGGTGCTGCAGGGCGCGCGCTTCGGCTTCACCACCGGCTGGCGCGACTTCATCGAGCGTCGCGACCCGCAGGGCCTGTGGGCGCAGATGCTGCTGATGGTGCTGGCCGCGGCGCTCACCCTGCCGCTGCTCGCCGGCAGCGGCGGCGAGCTGGTCGGCGCGGTGGCGCCGCTGACGATCAGCCTGGTGCTCGGCGCCTTCCTGTTCGGCGCCGCGATGCAGCTCGCCGACGGCTGCGGCTCGGGCACCCTGTACAAGGCTGGCGGCGGCTCGCCGCTGTCCTTCGTGGTGCTGCCCACCTTCGCCTTCGGCAGCTTCCTCGGCGCCTCGCACCAGCCGGCCTGGATCGAGCTCGGCGGCCTGCCGGCGGTGGACCTGCTCGCCTTCGGCTGGCCGACCGCGCTCGCGCTCACCGTGGCCGGCTGCGGCCTGGTGGCCTGGCTGGCCGGGCGCGCCGCACGCAACGCCCGCGGCGACGCACCGCCCTCGCCGCAGGCCGT